>JBIIQP010000045.1:0-16242 GCA_044341975.1 Crocinitomicaceae bacterium | reverse complement strand
TCGTCATAAATTAATTGTAAATCCTCTGTCATTGCTCAATGATTTTGGTCAAAAATACTATTTTCTAATTTCTTACAATGGTTCCGACTTGTTCGCCAGCCATTAATTTTTTAAAATTCCCAGGAGTGTCCATGTCAAAAACAACAATTGGCAAATCATTCTCTTTACAAAGCGTAAATGCTGTCATGTCCATCACTTTTAATCCTTTTTCATAAACGTCGTCAAAACTGATAACATCAAATTTCTTTGCGGATGGATCTTTGAACGGATCGGCAGTATAGATGCCGTCTACTCTTGTTCCTTTCAGAATTACATCTGCATTGATTTCAATTGCACGAAGTGAGGCAGCTGAATCTGTCGTGAAAAACGGGTTACCTGTACCTGCACCAAAAATAACGACACGTCCCTTTTCCAAGTGGCGAACCGCACGTCTTCGCACATATGGTTCTGCAATTTCCTTCATTTCAATAGCAGACTGAAGTCGTGTCTTAATACCTGCTGATTCCAATGCTGCTTGCAGAGCCATTGAATTAATCATCGTTGCAAGCATTCCCATATAATCGCCATGTGTTCTATCCATCCCTCCTTCTTCAGCCTGAACACCACGAAAAATATTTCCTCCACCGATGACAATTGCAATTTCGACACCTAAGTCGTGAATTTCTTTGATCTGCGTAGCATATTCAGACAATCTATTATTGTCAATTCCGAACTGCTTGTCTCCCATGAGCGACTCACCACTCAACTTTAGAAGTATGCGATTGTATTTCATATGTACTATTTTTGACTTTGGACGCGGATTGATTTCAAAAAAAAGGCTATCAATACTGATAGCCTTTCTATATTTATTTTCTTCTTAGCTTAATGAAAAACGTTTGAAGTCAAGAACTGTAAGTCCTTTTTCAGCTGAACCAAGGAATTGCTCCACAGTCAACTTATTATCTCTTACAAATGCTTGGCTTAACAAAGTATTCTCTTGGAAAAATTTGTTCAAACGACCTTGCGCAATTTTCTCAGCCATATCAACAGGCTTACCTTCTTGAATTGCCAATTCTTTTCCAACTTCGATTTCACGCTCAATTGTACGTGCATCTACTCCGTCCTTGTTCAAAGCGATTGGATTCATTGCAGCAACTTGCATTGCAACTTGCTTCCCTGCATCTTCAGCAACTTCCGAAGAACTGTTCAAAGCAACAAGTGTAGCCAATTGGTTACCTGGGTGGTTGTATGCAACTACTTTGTCAGCCTTAATTGTTGCGTATCCAGAAAGATCTAATTTCTCTCCGATCACACCAATTTGCTCAGTAATTTTTTCGTCAACAGTTAATCTGTCATCGTATTTCAAACCTTTCAAATCTTCAACTGATGAAGGCATGTTGTTCAAAGCGATATCAACAATTGACTGAACCAAAGCGCGGTAACCATCATTTTTCGCTACGAAGTCAGTTTCGCAATTCAAAGTAACAATCACACCAGCCTTTCCGTCAGCTGTAGCTTGAGAGATAATTAAACCTTCTCTTGCATCGTTCTCACCTCTTTTCGCAGCGATTTTTTGACCTTTTTTACGAAGGATGTCGACTGCCGCTTCGAAATCACCATTTGATTCAACCAGTGCGTTTTTGCAATCCATCATTCCTGCACCAGTCTGTTGGCGCAATTTGTTTACATCTGAAGCTGTAATTGCCATGGAAAATGTATTTTCAGTTAATTAATTAATCGTTTTTTTCTTCTGTAGTAGCTTCTACTTTCGCCGCTGCTACCTCTTCTACTCCTTCTTCCTTGTCAGCACCTTTAGTATTTTTACGCTCTTCCAAACCTTCTTTGATAGAACCACAAATTGCATCCAATATGATAGAAATAGATTTTGTTGCATCATCATTTGCAGGGATTGGGAAATCAACCAATTTAGGGTTAGAATTCGTATCCACCATCGCAAATGTAGGGATGTTCAATCTTTTCGCTTCGTTCATTGCGATATGCTCTTTCAAGATATCAACAAGGAAAATTGCAGCTGGTTGACGTGTCATATCAGCAATTGATCCAAAGTTCTTTTCCAATTTCTCACGCTGACGTGTTTTGAAAAGACGCTCTCTTTTGTTCAATGTATCCCACGTACCATCAGATTTCATTTTATCGATAGACGTCATTTTTCTGATTGACTTACGAGTTGTTTGGAAGTTTGTAAGCATTCCTCCAGACCAACGCTCAGTAACGAAAGGCATGTTGATTTCCGCTACTTTTTGAGCAACGATTTCTTTGGCTTGTTTTTTTGTCGCAACGAAAAGAACTTTTTTACCCGACTTAGCAATTTGTTTCATTGCCGCACATGCTTGATCGAGATGTGCAATTGTCTTATTGAGGTCGATAATGTGGATACCTTTTTTCTCTTCAAAGATATACGGCGCCATTGCCGGGTTCCATTTTCTTTTCAAGTGTCCGAAGTGAACACCTGCTTCTAATAAATTTTCAAAACTTACTTTTGACATTTTTTTACTTTTTAAAATTGTTTACGTTCCCTGTTTTTCAACAGTAAGGCATTAGTTTATTCAACAAACAGAGGGTTCAATAAATGAAGGGTGCTCTGAAGTTTGGATGCTAAACAACCGCCAAATAATTTTCTTAACGTTTTGAGAACTGGAATTTCTTACGTGCCTTCGGTTGCCCTGGCTTCTTACGCTCAACCATTCTTGGATCACGTGTCATAAGTCCTTCTGCTTTCAATAATGTTTTGTTTTCTTCTGCAACTTCAACCAAAGCACGAGAAATACCTAAACGGATTGCCTCTGCTTGACCATTGATTCCACCACCGAATACGTTTACTCGAACATCATACTGTCCTGAAGTATTTGTAAGTGCAAATGGCTGCTCAATTTTTGATTGAAGAACTGCAACTGGGAAAGCCTCTTTATAGTCTTTCTTATTTACAATAACTTTGCCCGTACCTTTAGAAAGGTAAACACGAGCAACTGAAGTTTTTCTTCTTCCTAATGTGTTAATTACTTCCATGCTTCTTATTTGAATGTATCAAGGTTAAATGCCTCAGGTTTCTGTGCCACTTGATTGTGCTCAGGTCCAACATACACTTTTAAATTCGTGTATAATTTTCTTCCAAGCTTGTTCTTTGGCAACATACCTTTAACAGCTTTTTCGATCAATCTCTCAGGGTGCTTACGAAGCATATCTTGAGCAGAAGTAAAGCGCTGTCCTCCTGGGTAACCAGTATAACGCACATACTCCTTGTCTACAAGCTTCGTTCCTGAGAAAGATACTTTCTCTGCGTTGATAACGATAACGTTGTCACCGCAGTCAGCATGTGGTGTGAAGTTCGTCTTGTGTTTTCCACGGATGATCTTCGCCACCTTGCTTGCAAGACGACCAACAGTCTGGCCTTCTGCATCCACAACAAACCACTTTTTGTTAGCGGTCTCCTTGTTGCCGGAAACGGTTTTGTAACTTAATGTATCCACTACAATATTAATTAAATAAGACAATATCCCTAAAATGGGGGTGCAAAGATATGATTTCTATTTTTATTAACAAACGAATTTTTAAAAAAAGAAAAGGTGACCGTAAAAAGTTTGGCCACCTTTAAAAAAACGTTTGTTCAATTATTTCTTTTTAAAAGAATTTATAGCATTGACAGTGAATTCGCTCAAAACCAATTTACCACTCATACCTGCTCTCTCGGCTAAAAGTTCGTCCCAATGGTCTGTCCCTTGCCAAAAGACTTTCTTAAGCATTGCCATAGCCTCAGGATTTGACGCTGCAAGTCGTCCTGCCAATTTATGAATTTCTTTATCCATCTCTTCATCAGACTCAAAAACGTCTGTAAAAAGACCTTTCTTTTTTGCCCAATCAGCATTCCTCCACTCTGTTGCATTGATTGCCAATTCACTCATTGCAGCTAACCCTATTTTTCGCTCAACGGCAGGACCAACCACAAAAGGACCTATTCCTACAGCTAATTCAGACAGTTTAACATCTGCACTATCTGTTGCAAAACAATAATCGACTGAAGATGCAACACCTACACCACCTCCTACAGCCTTTCCGTGGACACGACCGATGATAAACTTTGGTGCTTTTCTGCACGCATTAATGACTTTTGCAAAACCAGAGAAAAATGTCTTACCCGTTTCAAAATCTTTAATAGAAATTAATTCATCAAAACTTGCTCCAGCGCAAAATGCTTTATCCCCTGCCGAACGAAGCACAATTACTTTTACCTCATCATTTTGACCAAGTTCGGTTATTGTTTCTGCTAATTTTTGAAGTATTTTTCCCGGCAATGAATTACTCAACGGGTGACCGAATTCAATCGTGGCTACTCCATTTAATTCTATTGTATAGTTTACAAATCCTTGATCAACAGCTGACATAAATTGTAAATATTAATTATCAAAATTTCTTTTTGGTCGATCTGAAGTTGCCTGATATGGCCTGTTTCCCTCTCTGTTTTGATTGCGGCTGTCGAAACGACGATCATTGTTAAATGGCCTTTTTTCAAATGGTTTTTTCTCAAACGGCTTTTTCTCAACCACCTCCTTTTTTGGAGGACGATTACCCTTCGGTGATGCAATTTTAACATCTAACTTCCTACCGTTGATCTCCATACCATTCAATGCCTGAATTGCATTGATCGCATGGTCTGTATCTTCCATTTCAACATACCCATATCCTCTCGAACGCTTTGTGTCCTTTTCGAAAACAACGTGCGCATAAGTAACGGTTCCAAAAGTTGAAAAAGTAGTTTTCAAATCTTCGGAAGAAATTTCCCAGTCAAGATTTGCAATAAAAATGTTTACCATTCTGTTAATTAATGTGAGTGGTTACCTAACTCTATTATTTATTTATTTGAGTGTAAAACTATCTGTACCGATCAAATTACCATCACAGAAGATTTTAACTTTATAATTGCCCTTTACGGCCTCTTCGCCTCGGAAATCATAGTAAATTGACAAATCTACTCGTTGATTTTGATAATCAATTTCTTTCTTGTCCGAATATGAAACAGGCAGCCCATCTATCTGCACAACATTCGTCGATCTATTTTGCAATGTACGTCCCTCTGGGTTGATTACTTGCAAATATACCACCTTCTGTCCTGGTGTAGTTATTGGATTTTCTGAAATTGTAAAACTTGATTTTATTTGAACAACACTCTTCGCTCTGTTCGATTCTTCTGTCGTGTTGTTTAATTTCATTTTCAAACCAACTGATGAGAAAGCATAGGCCTGAAGTTTAGCTCCTTTTTTCACTTGCTCAGTTTTCTGTTCTGCATCTTGTTTGTACATGTCCCTCTCTTGCGTCGTTGTTGTCAACTTCGTATTCGTTTGGTCCAAATCTGAAGTTAACTTAACATTCAAGGTATTCAATGAGTCGATTTGAACAACATAACTCTTCATAATTGAGCGAAGTGTTTCAATCTCACGGTTCATCTGGGCAATCTTTCTTGCATTCAATCGACCATTGCGTTTAGAAGCATCCAAATCTTCCATCAATGTTAGAATTTTTTGCTTCTGAACATTCAAACTATCTGCCTTACTCTTATCCTTGACCATCAAATCATCATAGGTCTTTAACATGTTCTTGAAATCAGTTTTCAAATCATTTGACATGTTATCAACGTAGCCTGACATCATTTCATTCATCCCAGCCATGTCTGCCTTGAGCAAGGTATTGTCATTTGAACATTGGTTTAGCTCACTGTTTTTCTTGGACCACTGCATGGCCATTACACCTAATCCAACAAGTAGTAACAGAATAATAATGATATAAATTCCATTGCCACTGCGAGTTGTATTTTGTTCGTTTCCTTCAGACATATCTGGCTAATTATTTTAACAAAAGTAGAAAATAGATTTTTGTCTATTCGATGATTAAACTCTTTTTATTTATTAACGCTCGTCATTAATATCTTCAGTCTTGAAAATCCCATTGACTCTTCTTATAATTTTGAACACGTTTTTGTTCTTCAACTCATCAGGCAACAACTCAATTGGACAGTTTTGAAATACAACAGGCCTACAGAAACGTTTTGTTGCATCCACACCTACCGCCGTAAATCGACTATCCGTTGTCGCAGGATATGGGCCACCATGATGAGATGATGCATTCACTTCCACGCCAGTTGGCACACCATTAAAAATCAATCTTCCTGCTTTTTGCTGTATAACGCTAATAAATTCATTTTGTATCAAAAATTCTTTTTCTGATCCAATCAATGTGCAGGTCAATTGCCCACCAAGTTTATCTAATCCGGCTAAAACATCTTGCAGTGAATTACATTCAACAACAATTGTGTGAGGACCAAAAACCTCCTCGTGCAAGGCTTCAGCATTTAAAAAATCTGCTATTCCGCATACAGAAACGGCATTTGGACCTTCATTTTGAGCATCATTCGATGGTGCTATTTCTTGATAAATCCCAATGGAATTTGAGACCTCCTCTAACCGTTTTTTATATCGATTCAAGATATCCGGATGAAGCATCGATACACTACTTTTTCTTAAAATTTCTTGCTTCAAATCCTCTACAAAAATTCGCGATTCATCTGTTTTCAACACAAACAAAATTCCAGGTTTTGTGCAAAATTGCCCAGAATCATTCGTTACAGACAAAGCTATACGCTCGACCCATTTTTTTCGATCAAATAAGATTGCATCGGGCAAAATTATGATTGGATTCACACTGCCCATTTCAGCAAACACAGGAATTGGCTCTTTTCGTTTCGATGCCAAATCAAATAGTGCTCGCCCACTTGCATGTGAACCTGTAAAGCCAACTGCTTTTATCAAGGGATGCAAAACAAGTTTTTGTCCAACATCAAATGATTTTCCATTTAAATTTGAAAAAATCCCCTCTGGCATTTCAGCTGCTTTGGCTGCTCTTACAATGCATTGAGCAACTAGTTCGCCCGTTCCGGCATGCATCGGATGAGACTTTACAATAACGGGGCAACCTGCAGCAAAAGCTGAAATCGTATCCCCTCCTACTGTTGAGTATGCCAATGGGAAATTACTTGCACCAAAAACGAGGACAGGTCCAATACCAACCATTTTTTTACGAAGATCAGGTTTTGGTGGAATCCGATTTAAATCTCCCGTATCAATAGACGCTTCAAGAAAAGTTCCTTTTTCGATATAATCAGCAAAAAGTTCAATTTGTTTTATCGTTCTTTCAAACTCAATGGCTGCCCGATCTTTGGTCAAACCTGATTCAAGGCAATAACATTCTAGGATATGAATCGTAGCCGCATTCATTTCAAGGATTATTTTCCTCAAGAATATTGCTCTGTTACGAAAAGGTTGTTGACTTAAAATCACAAATGCCTCCTGAGCAAGAATGCACGCTTCATCAATTTCCTCATCAGTCGCTTCGGTGAAGTGCGATGGAAGAAAATCGTTTTGAACGGGATTGAAAGTTTGAAATACAGAAGAACCTTTTGCCGAACGGGTATATCCGACAAAATTCTCACCTGTTAACATAAAAAATTACGCGGGGATAACAGAATAAGCGTAGCTCTCCATGATTTGATTGGAAAGCAATTTTTTACAAGCTTCTTCAACTTTTTGCTCAGCTTGCTCCTTCGTAGCAGCTTCAACGAACAATCTCACATGTCGACCAATTCTTACACCATCAATCTCAGGAAGCCCAATATTTTTCATACTATTGGTAACAGCTTTCCCTTGAGGATCAAGCAGGGCGTCTAGCGGCATTACGTCGATTTCAGCTTTGAATTTCATGTTCTTTCTTTTTTGAGTTATTAAGAATGATCGAAAAGATCAGGTACAAAATTACAATTAATGGAATGGACCAAACAAGAAGAAATGCGATTAATAATAAACAAACAATCAAAAATGTATATCTAATCTCGTTTCCAGACCAAGCAAATGTCTTAAATTTCAAGGAGAACAAAGGAATTTCAGATACCAACAATAAACTCATTAAAACAACCACACCTGCCAGAAAATAGGAATCGGTTACCATAGGAATTATTCCCCATCCCGCATAAAGATGACCAAAATTGGTTAACAAGAGCAATGGAAAAAAGCAGAAGAAAATTGTATTTAGCGGTGTAGGCAAACCAATGAATGATTCTGTTTGGCGCACATCGATATTGAACTTAGCAAGACGAAACAATGAGAAAAATGGAATCAAAAATGCAAAAAACGGAAGGTATTTAATCGACGCATCCATACTGTTTGGCACACCATTGAACACGGCATTCATCCAATTATTCATTTGAAAATGTGCATATTGCTGAAAATTCATGTCGTAGTATGGGCCATCCAAATAAATCGAAACTACCATTACATTTAGCATGATAATTCCAGGAGCCAATCCAAAGGTAATCATGTCTGCCAATGAGTCTAATTGCTTTCCAAGCTCGCCAGATACACCCAGTTTTCTTGCAAGAAAACCATCAAAAAAATCCAAAATTGCGCCGATAAAAATTGCGAAGGGCGCCAGGTCTAACCTCCCACTGAATGTTAAAATGATTGCAGCTACGCCCGAAAGCATATTCAATGACGTAATCAAATTGGGGATATTAAACATCTCATTTAAAATTAACCAAGTACTTTGTCAGTTTGCCTCATTTGGACTATTTTTACAAAGTGAAGAGTTCTTAATTTACAAAGAACACAATTTTTTAGCGAAAATGCAGTTTAAAAAACTTATTTTTCATTGTTCAACTCTTATGAATAAGCTCCGCATAATTGCTAGTGTTTGTCTTTTGACTTTGCAAAACGTTCTTGCACAAGATGGAACGGTTGCACCAAAATATTCAAATGAATTTCTATCGATTGGTATCGGGGCCGATGCTTTGGCCCAAGGAAATGCATTTGCGGCACAAACGAATGGTGTCAATTCAATTTATTGGAATCCAGCTGGTTTAACTGGTGTAAACAAATGGTTGGAAGTTGGTTTAATGCACTCTGAATATTTTGCTGGTATCGCGAAATATGACTTTGCAGGATTGGCGCACGCTATAGACGACAAAAGTACTGTTGGGTTTTCTTTCATCCGTTTCGCAGTTGATGACATTCCGAATACTACGCAATTGATTGATAATTCTGGAAACATCAATTATGACAACATTACCACCTTCACTGCCGCAGATTATGCCTTTTTATTTTCATATGCACGCAAACTCAAAAGAGAGGGATTGAGTGCGGGTGGAAATTTCAAATTGATTCACAGAAAAGTAGGAGATTTCGCAAAATCATGGGGTTTTGGACTCGATGCTGGACTGCAATACCGAAAAAATGAGCATTGGAGATACGGTGTGGTAGCAAGAGATGTAACCTCCACATTTAATGCATGGATATTCAACCTAACACCTGAAATGAAAGAAGTTTTTGCCGCAACAGGAAATACACTTCCACAAAATGGTTTGGAGTTGACATTGCCTCGTTTCATTTTCGCTGCAAATGGTAAATACAATCTGGGTAAAAAAGGTATCTATGGGTCGGGGGAGATCGACCTAGACCTTACTACAGATGGGAAAAGAAATGTTTTAATGCGTACCAATGTTTTTTCCATTGATCCCCATGTTGGTTTTGAATTTGGCTATAAAACATATGTAGCTGTCAGACTTGGATTGTCAAACATGCAATATGTCAAAGATTTTAATGACAAAACTTCATTGAATATTCAACCTAACATTGGTTTGGGACTTCAATACAAGAATTTTCAGCTAGATTATGCCTTCACCGATATTGGCGATGCATCCATTGCACTCTATTCTCACGTCTTTTCATTGAAACTAAAATTGGACAAACCAAAGAATGTAGTTAAATAAAGATGAAATCGCCTCTGAAAATAGCGCCACTGCTTATCACTTTTCTAAGTGCTTTAAGTTTGTATTCTCAAAATTATGGAAATGAATGGATCAATTTTAATCAGAAATATTATTCATTCAATGTCTACTCGTCCGGGGTGCATAAAATCGATTTTTCGACCTTAAGTTCCTCTGGAATACCCATCAATACTTTCAACAGTCAAAACATTCAAATTTTTGGGAAAGAAAGAGAAATACCATTGTACATATCAGATGGCGGGGATTCCTTTATTAATCCTGGGGATTTCATTTTATTTTATGCAGAACAAAATGATGGTTGGCTTGACTCTACACTCTATGAGCAACCTACAGATATAGGAAATCCAAAGTACAGTTTGTACAATGACACAATTCAATATTTTTTCACTTGGAACAATCAAACAAACAACCTCCGTTTCACAGTTGAAAGTGATGTAAACATTGCCAGTTACGTGCCGTCGAACTATGTTTTATTTGAACGCTTTCAATCAAACAATAACTATTACAACGAAGGTGAAAAATCTGCAGATGCATCAAGCTCATTTTTCACTTCGGGAGAAGGTTGGGGTAGCACTCCAGTAAATGGCGCTGCGGGATATACTTGGGACGCGAGCAGTGTTGAAATTACGCAGATTTATCAGGGAGCAGATGCGCCAATGGTAAAATACCGTGCTGTGAGCGTCGGTGTTTCAAATGCCTCGTATACAGGGTCAGGGAATCACCATACACGCCACACGATTGGAACAAGCAACTACGTCATGGCCGATTCTACATTTTTAGGATACAAAGCGGTACATATTAATAAATCTTTTCCTGCTTCTGTTCTTCCTGCTTCAGGAGGTTCCAATTTTAAAGTTTCGATCATTGCAGATCAAGGTGCTGCAACCGATTACCAATCAATTAATTATTGGTCGTTTCTCTATCCAAGAATACCAAGTTTCGGCGAATCAACCAAAGTAAGTTTTCAGGTTGTCAACAATCCTACTCAAAGTAAAAGCAGAATTAATCTTTCAAACATTTCAACAACAGATCCAATTATTTTTTCGTTGGGTGATGTTCCAAGAAAGTTGAATCTTATTAATTCCGGTTCAGGCTCGAGTATTTTAGTGCCAAACAGTGCAAGCGGAATAAATCAAACGATTATTTACCAGGAAAGTAATTCAGTATTTACTGTACCATATCTTTCACCTGTAAACACTACCGGTTCTTTCAACGATTATTCACAATTGAGCTCGGAGAAAGCACTTTTAATGATTTATCACCCTGCCTTTCAAGCTGCATCGGCAGATTATGCGGCTTACAGAATCTCTCCAGACGGAGGCCAACACAATGTCATACTTGCAAATGTCAATGAATTGTACCAGCAATATGGCGGAGGTGTAACAAAACACATTAACGGTATTCGACGTTTTGCCTACCACATGTATGAATTAGCCTCAGAAAAACCAGAAGGCTTGTTCTTAATGGGAAAAGGAATTCGTGAAGCAAACGTTGGCGGTGTAACATCTACTGGTCCGGGATCCAGAACCAACGTAACAAACTATGCCAATTCGTTCATTCCTTCATTTGGACAACCATCATGTGATGCATGCATTACATCAGATTTACCTGGCACAACCAAATGGACACCACTAATACCAACCGGAAGGATTGCTGCGAGTTCAAATCAAGAACTGGCAGATTATTTAGACAAAGTAGTATTGTACGAAGCCAATCAAAACCAAACGAGTATTTACAATACAGCTTCCAAAGATTGGCAAAAACAAATTTTACATTTCGTTG
Organism: Crocinitomicaceae bacterium; assembly: GCA_044341975.1. Taxonomy (GTDB): domain Bacteria; phylum Bacteroidota; class Bacteroidia; order Flavobacteriales_D; family Crocinitomicaceae; genus M0103. The sequence goes on along the minus strand of JBIIQP010000045.1, from coordinate 4,637 downwards.
GTGGAACTGATGCTAACCAGCAATTTACTTTTAGAAGTTACATGAATTCAATGAAAGACATCATTGAGAATCAGTACTTCGGTGGTAATGTCTCAACAACTGCTCAGAATAGTGGTGATCCGCTCAACCCTTCACAATTGAATGCAATCATGGATCGTATTCAAAATGGCGTTTCTATAATCAGTTTCTTTGGTCATGCTGCTCCAACAGCTTCTGGTTTTGAAATTAACATCGATGAACCTACCAATTGGAACAATCAAGGTAAATATCCACTTATCATCTCCAATTCATGTTACAACGGTAACATTTTTCAAAGTGGTTCATCTAAATCGGAGGATTTTGTAAATATTCCAAATAGTGGTGCAATTGCATACATGGGAACTGTGAGCCTTGGTTTTGCACATACACTTTACCTTTATTCAAGTGAATTCTACAGACAGGTAAGTCAAGTGAATTACGGTGGAAATTTGGGTTCTCAGATCAAAGGAGCAATAAGTGCCAATGAATCAATTGGCTCTGATTTACTTTTAGAAAGCACTTGCACGCAGATGGCATTGAATGGAGATCCAATGATCAAATTGAATTGGCATGAAAAGCCAGAAATTGAAATAACGGAAGATCGCGTCTCTTTCCTCCCAGAACAACTCGATCTAACAGTCGACAGTATTCAAATGAATATCGTATTAACCAATCTTGGCAGATCAATAGTGGATACATTTTCTGTTGAAGTGACAAGGAACTTTCCGTCAGCAACGATAGATTCAGTTTATACTTTTTACTTACCAAACCTTCATTACAAGGATACACTTTCATTTAAAATGCCTTTGCAACAAAACATTGGTCTAGGAATCAATAATTTCAATGTTAAGGTGGATCTTCCAACATTTATAGATGAGATTTATGACGAAAACAATAACAACCAAATCACCAAAACGCTTTTCATTGATGTTGACGGAATAATTCCGTTAATACCTCATGAATTTGCTGTCGTTCCAGAAGACAGTGTTACGTTGACTGCTTCCACCATCAATCCAGTTGCTGAATTTAACACCTATCGTTTTGAAATAGACACGACTGATTTATTCAACAGTCCACAGAAACGTTTTGCACTGGTATCCGGTTTTGGCGGCCTTAAGTCCGTAAATCCCTCACAATGGTATTTAAGTTCATCGGGAAACATTTCGCCCTTGGTTTGCACAGATAGCATGGTTTATTTTTGGCGCGTAGCTGTTGAAGAATCAAGTCATAATTGGAATGAAAGTTCATTTCAGTACATAGTTGGAAAAAGCGGATGGGGCCAAGATCATTTTTTTCAGTTTAAGAAGAATCATTTCGTTGGTTTAAATTACAATTTAAATAATCGAACAAAAGACTTTTATCCTGTATCTAAACAATTAGAATGTAACGTTATTTATTCCCAATCGTCACCTGCAATATATAACAATATGTATAGTATTGATGGTCAAATGATGGATTATGGAATTCTAAATTACACTCCCAAATTTCACGTAGCAATTATTGATAAGTACTCATTAGAGGCATGGGGAACACGTTTTGGATTGGAAAACCCGAATAATAATTTCGGTAATGCAAACGATAATTTTTTTAGAGTAATGAAGTACTTTACCTTTAATCAGAATAGTTCTTCTCAAATGGCATCGTTTCAAAATATGATTGAAAATATAGTTGATGACGGCAACTATATTCTCGTATACTCCCCTATGACGACACTTTTCAATCAACTTCCTCCTTCTATTTATGCAACATTTCAAAACCTAGGCTCTGATAGTATTGTTCCGGGAAGACCTAATATGCCATTTGCATTTTTCTGCAGAAAAGGTGATCCTAGCACGGTGGTAGAAGAATTTTCTCAATATGCTGGACAGGATGTTCATTTGGAAGCAATATTGAATGGATTTGACTACATCGGACAAGAACTATCAACTATGATTGGTCCTGCCGATGAATGGGGCTCCGTGTTCTGGAAAGAAGATTCCTTGGAAACAATTCATGCTGATTCAACTCGTCTTTATATCAGGGCTTACGATATTTCTGGAGCCCTGCAGATGGAGATTGACACGTTATTTACCCATAATGATTCGATTGTTGATTTAAATGCACTTGTAGACGCTAACTTATACCCCTACTTACAGCTAGGTGCATTCTACCAGGATTCTCTTGCATTCACACCTGCTCAAATTGATCGCTGGCATGTTCTGTACACTGCACTTCCAGAAGCCGCAATTGATGGTAGCAACCTTTACACATGGATTCCTGCAACAGATACAGTAACTGAAGGGCAGAATGTGAAGTTTGCTGCAGACGTTAAAAATATTTACAATTTACCAATGGATTCATTACTCGTAAATTATTGGGTAACCGATCAAAATGAGGTAAAACATCCTATTAATTATCCGCGGCAAGATTCACTTTTGGTCGGTGAAACACTGCGCGATACGATCGAATTCTCAACGTTTGGTTTAGCTGGTATAAACTCATTCTGGATGGAAGTTAACCCTTATGTTTCAGGAAGCTATTCAATCACCGACCAACCGGAGCAAGAACACTTCAACAATTTACTGCAATTACCTTTTTATGTTACGTCAGACGAGGATCAACCAATATTAGATGTTACATTCAACGGTCGACATATATTGAACAATGATATTATAGCACCAGAAAGTGAAATTTATATCACATTGAAAGACGATAATGAATTCCTCATCATGGACAATGTTTCAGACACTGCACATTTTGGAATTTACCTTACCGATCCGGATGGAATTCAAACACGAATCCCGTTTGTAGACGGAAATGGAAATACAATTATGCAATGGATTCCTGCTCAAGTGCAGAACAAAAAATTCAAAATCATTTTCCCTACGAACTTTGCAAAAAATGGTAAATACACATTATTTGTTCAAGGAAGCGACCGGAGTGGCAATCTTTCAGGAGATTTAGAATACAGAATAAGTTTCGAAGTCATTCACGAGTCAATGATTACCTATTTAATGAATTACCCAAATCCTTTTAGCACGAGTACACGATTTGTGTTTACGTTAACAGGAAATGAAGTGCCTGACGAAATGATTATTCAAATCATGACTGTTTCCGGAAAGGTTGTAAGAGAAATCACTGAAGATGAACTTGGAAGCATTCAAATTGGCCGAAATATATCAGAATATGCTTGGGATGGCAAAGATGAATTTGGAGATCCGTTGTCAAATGGTGTTTATTTGTACCGTGTTAAAGCGCAGATTAACGGTGAAGATATCAAACATTTAGAAACCGGAGCGGATACTCACTTCAAAAAGGAGTTCGGAAAGATGTATATCATACGTTAACGTAATAGAAGCAATGCTTTTTAACAGTTTAGATTTCCTGTGCTTCTTTTTAATTGTGTGCTTTACGTATTGGTTACTACCGTCAAAATTCCGTTGGATTTTACTTTTGATTTGTAGTTACTTCTTCTATGCTTATTGGAATCCATACTATCTTATACTATTATTTACTAGTACTTTAATAGATTATTTGTTTGGACTATATTTCACCTCATCAAACAATCCAATTAAAAAAAAAATTGGCTTAACTATTAGTCTCCTCCTCAATTTTGGATTGCTTTTTTCATTCAAATACTACAATTTCTTTACTGATGGATTAAACGAACTGACCTATTTAATTTTTGACAGAAAGTTTATTCCGAATTATTCCATTCTGCTGCCTGTAGGAATTAGTTTCTATACTTTTCAATCAACATCCTATGCCATTGATGTTTATCGGAAAAATATCCCCGCAGAGCGAAATTTAGGAAAATTTGCATTGTTCATTTCATTTTTCCCTCAGTTAGTTGCAGGACCGATTGAAAGAGCAAAAAATTTGTTGCCCCAAATTAATAATCAAAAAAAGTATATTTCATTTCAGGATGTAACGGAGGGGGTTAAACTTATAATATGGGGATTATTTATCAAATTAGTTGTGGCTGACAATTTAGCTACATTAATCGACAGAAAATTCGAGGATTTGGTTAATCAAACTGGTGGGGCATTAGCCTTTGTTATGATTCTTTTCACCTTCCAGTTATATTGTGATTTCAGTGGGTATTCTAAAATTGCTGTGGGTGTTTCGAGATTGTTAGGTTTTCGTTTAATGAATAATTTTAATTATCCATTAATCTCGTCCTCCTTTGGTGAGTTTTGGAAGCGCTGGCACATTTCACTTTCTGAGTGGTTCAGAGATTATGTTTACATACCATTAGGAGGTTCAAAAAAAAATATTCAAATAACCCTCCTTAATATTCTCGTCGTATTTATTTTAAGTGGCTTATGGCATGGTGCCACCTTAAATTTTGTTCTTTGGGGAGTCCTTTGTGGTGTATTTTTCATTGTTGAATATGTATTAATCAAATATATTTTTTCTCAAATAAAGTGTTGGAACTACTTCAAGGCTATACAAATAGTCCTCATATTTTCACTTTTCACTTTTAGCTTAGTTCCTTTCAGGGCATCTGATTTAGCAGATACATGGCTGATTTACAAAAAGATATTTCAATCTTCTTTTGGTGATCTATATTTTTGGTTTGTTGACAATAGATATTCCCCAGGCATTGTAGGACTATACCTTTTTGTCTTTATTGAAAT
>JBIIQP010000044.1:0-16335 GCA_044341975.1 Crocinitomicaceae bacterium | reverse complement strand
AAAATATGCCTTGAATAACTCTTCTTCCATTTGATCACCCAGAGATTTCGTTTTGGCCAATTGAATAAGGCGGTGTGCATCAAATGAATTACCAACTATAGCGCGATCAAAATTGTATGTTAAACCTGCATTTTTAGCCATGTCGAGTACACGTTCATGCATCGATTTTGATTGTTCTAGACTAATTCCTTTTGAATCAGCTAAATACTCAAAAACGCTCGTTCGTTTTGTTTGAACAGGAATTGTTGGGTCTAACTGATAGCTTTTCCATATAATCTCTGTTGAATCGCTTATGTTCATTTTCTCGATCGCCTTTTCTAAATGACGTTTTCCGATGTAACAAAACGGACACATTACATCTGACCAGATTTCAATTTTCATAATTTCTATTTCGAGGAGGATTATTAATAAGTATATGATTGGTTCAAATTTAAGTTTGATTTTTGAGAAATATACTCCTTACAGAATGAACAATGAAGTATATTTGAAAATGAGCTATTGTAAATTTTGTCTTTCACTGGATTCAGAAAATGTTCATGCTATTTACCATGAAAATCAATATGGTTTTCCAATTTCGGATGACAATGAACTATTTGGCAGGTTAATTCTTGAAATAAATCAAGCTGGTTTGTCTTGGGATACAATATTAAAAAAGGAAACTTCATTCAGAAGTGCGTATAATAATTTTGAAATCAATAAAATCGCTAAATATACGCATGAAGATGAAGTCCGTTTACTCAACAACTCAGGTGTCATTAGAAATAAATTAAAGGTCAGAGCAGCCATTTTTAATGCTCAACAGGTAGAGCTATTGCAGCAGGAATTTGGTTCATTCTCAAGTTGGCTTGAATACCATCATCCGAAAAGCAGAGAAGAATGGAATAAACTATTCAAAAAGACGTTTAAATTTGTAGGTACGGAAATTGTAAACGAATTTTTAATGAGTACTAGTTTTTTACCTGGAGCACATCAAGAATTTTGCCCGGTATTTGAAAAGGTATTAAAAAAACAACCAAAATGGTTTCAAGGATAAAGCAATATTTAGTTTTGATTATTTCAATAGTTGGAATTTCTTCTGCCCAAGCGCAATTTGGACTAAGTGGAGGAACATGTTTATTGAAAGGATTTGGTACGGCAAAACCTTTTGTTGGATTGCAAATTGGAGGTGAGATGCCCCGTGATGATTTCGCTTCTTTATTTGGTCGTATATCGTTTTATGGTAAACAGTGGCAGGGACTCACAAATACTACATACGTGGAGGCAATCAATATGAATACTACTGTACCAAGTACTCAAACCATTACCTATGACAATTCTATGAATTATACAGTAATCGAAGGTGGGAATCGTTTTTATATCGGAGATGGCTATGATTCTGGTTTTGGAGCATATGGAGGTGGTACATTACAGGCAATTTTTAACACTGTAAAACGAGATTATAACTACGGAAGTATTGATATGTCAAAATATCAACTTCCAATTAACGAACTACCTAAAGGTTCTATTTTTAGCCTTGGTTTTGGTCTCAGTGGTGGTGTTAAAAATACATTTGCGGGCGTTGGAACAGCGTATTTTGATGCAGGTTTTTCTTATGTTATTATGAATAGTGCAAGCAATTCGACAGCTGGTTCCGTAAATGGGATGTATTCACCACTTTTCTTTACATTTTGTCTAGGTTTCAGAAAAGATTTTTATTAGAATCCGAACCAATTTCGTTTATCATGAACGGCGTTTAATTCATCGAATAATTGATTCAAGTCATTGTACCTAGAATTCATTCCACTTTTAAGCGATCGTTCAACTTCATCATTTGAGAGTAGATTTGGTGCAGTTCTGAAAACGTGCTTACTGCACATTTTTGATAGAATTGGAAATATTCCTTTTGGCAAGGATGAATGGTCAGGTAGGGGATGTGTCAGTTGGAGATTTGTATAGATACTTGGATTAGGATGCACGAGAGGTAATTGTCCAGTAAAAAGTTTCCAAATCAAAATGCCAAGTGCAAATTGGTCGGTGCGATGATCCACCAAGTCTAATCTGTTTAGAATGAGCTCAGGAGCAGCATATCCCAATGCAAATAATGTTTTTCGATTAGTTGGTTCTCCAATTCTATGTGCTAATCCAAAATCGATGAGGGCAACTTTAAAAGAATCTTGATTTTTATCAATTAATAAATTTGATGGTTTTATATCACAATGAACTACATTGTTTTCTTTTAAATGATTGAAAATTGGAATAAGTTCTTTGATGATTTCCTTCAAAAATGGCAATCGATTTTTTTTCGGTAGATTTTTCCAAAATTCATCCAAAGGAATTCCTTTTTGATAGGATTTTATTAGGATCAACTCTTGCGCACTTTCAAATAGTTCAATTATTTGCGGTAAACCTGGCTGCTTAAAAGTGAACGTTGCCTCTTGTTTTAATCGTTCAATAATCGATTCGTTTTTTGAATTTTTACCCAAGGATTTTAAAACAACTTTATTTTCAGATGCTTTTTCTTCTCCCAGAAAGACGTCTCCGAATTTCTTTCCTTGCTCGCCGCCGAGCTTCTCTATGATTCGATATCTTTCTTGGAGTTGCACGTTTCAAAAGAACAAAAAACAAACTGAAAAGTGAACAAATTATAAATTAAACTTTTATTGGTTATTCACAGATGGTTCGGATTTTTAAGCATTTAAATCAATAGTTCATACCGATAAAAATGAAGAAAAAAAATTCGTCGATAAAAACGGGTGTTTATCTGCTTGAAACAATTATTCGTAGAAAAATTGATATTATTCAAAAAAAATAATGCATCTTGCAATTCAAAATCTGCTTAATGGAGCAACTCATAATTGATGCAACTTCACATACACCAGCTATCAGTTTCAATGGTAGAGAGGGTTTGATGGAAATTAGTGGTAGGTCAATTCCTGATCAGCCTGATGATTTTTGGCTTCCTGTGTTGAATTGGTTTGAATCATATTTATTGCAGCCCAATCAAAAAACGATAGTAAAAATCAATCTAGAGTATTTTAATATTTCTTCGTCAAAAAGAATTTTGTTTTTGATGTACAAGTTGAATGAATTGTCCGAGGCAGGAATGGATGTCCATGTAGAATGGTTGTATAGATCTACTGACGAAGATATGTATGAAGTTGGACAGGATTACGCTTATATGGTGAAAGTGCCATTTGTGTTCAAAGAATATATCGAACCGGATATTGCTATTGCAATCTAATAGGTTAACAATATTGTAGAAAAGCATCCTTGAGATGCTTTTTTTATTCCTATGAATTTCACTCTATTCTGTTAATTTTGTCAACAATATGAGATTGCTAAAAGACATACCGCATGAGCGTTACAAAATTCAATTATTTAATTACAACGCAAAGTATATTGTAAAAGTTGAACTTGGACAATTTGAGCAGAGTTATAAGATAGGTGAATTGGATGTGGATTCTATTGAGGAAATTGAGCGTATGATTACTCCAGATTTATTGAATAATGCGCTTAAACGATTTGTAGAAATGCGAAGTGACTGGGAAAATGCGTTTAAAAATAAAAACATTTTATCGAATGAATAAATTAACATTTATAGCAGCAGCGGCTCTGATTGTAGCTGCTTGTGGAAAATCTGATGAAAAATCTGAGAAAGTGAACACAACACCAAAAGTGGAAGTGCGTGACATGAAGGGCTTAAAAATAGCATATTACAATAGTGATAGTTTAAAGCTGTATTTCGAATATTTTAAGCGTGAAGAAGGTATTGTGACAAAAAAACAAGAACGCTTTCAAAAAGAGGTGCAGCGGCGTACTCAAGAATACCAAAATTTCATTCTTCGAAACAACGAAAAGCTTCAAAGTGGATTGCTTTCTGAAAATGAATCGATGCAAATTCAGCAAAGAGCGCAACAAATGGAGGGCGAATTGATGCAGTATCAGCAAAATGAAGGTGCTAAATTGGAGAAGGAGACGATGCAAAAATTAGAGGCGATCTCTAAAAAGATAGAAGTATTTGGTAAGCAATTCAGTGAAGAAAATGCTATTGATATTCTTTTAATTCATGGGCCTGGAGGTCAAATCAACTACATAAATTCAGCCATGGATGTAACCAAAGAATTTACAGCGTTTTTGAATGAGCATCAGTCTGAAATTGAAAAAGATATTAAAAAATAAACAATGTTAATTGCACAACAGAAGTACCGTGAAAACATTGCAGAATACATTTTGTACATGTACCAAACGGAAGATTTGATTCGTTCTTTTGATTTTAATTTGGACGCAATAATTGAGAATTATGTTCGACCTCAATTGCCCGATGCGTCTTTCTTATCCCAGCATAAAAAATGGTACAGTGATCTGATTTCTCAAATGAAGATGCAGCGCATTGAAAAGCAAGGTCATCTGCATGAGATTAAGGATATATTGGTTGAGATTTCATATTTACATAATACTTTGCTGAATCTGTCTGAAGATCATAAATACAAGGCCTTGTATGAAGCAGCAAATCCCTACATTGAGGAGTTCAAGGAGCGTTCAAATCTGAAAGATAAAAACCAAATTGAAGTTATTTTTCACGCAATGTATATGAAATTATTGCTTCGACTTCGGAAAACTGAAATAAGCGCGGAAACAGAGGAAGCACTTGATTCGATGAGAATATTGCTTGCCTATTTAGCAAAATCATACCACCAAATGAAAAATGGTGAGTTGAATTTTTACAATAATTAATTAAAAATTTTCCCGGGGTTTAATATGTTATTCGGATCGAATACTTTTTTAATATGCCTCATTAAATTCAACGTTACTTCCGGAAAAGCAATATCCATATAGGATTGCTGAACTAAACCAATTCCGTGTTCACCAGAAATAGTTCCTCCCAATTTTACCACTTCCGTAAACAATTCGCGTATAGCAACAGGTAAGTCATTTTCCCATTTATCATCGGACAGATCGCCTTTGATGATGTTGACATGAAGGTTTCCATCACCAGCATGACCATAACAAACGGAATGTAAGCCATATTTTTTGCATATTGACTTTACATGCCTAAGTAGTTCGGGTAGTTCAAACCTTGGAACAACAGTATCTTCCTCTTTGTAAATGGATTGTGATTTTACCGCTTCGCCAACTTTTCTCCGTAATGACCACAAGCTTGTTTTTTGTGCTTCAGATTCAGCGAATAATATTTCGTCAGTTTCAAATTGACTGAGCACATCCATAATTTTTTCGCATTCCGCCATTAATTGATCGGCGTCGAACCCATCCACCTCAATGAGCAGGTGAGCTTGGTGATTTTCGGCAACATGAATTGAGTAATCATTGGCAAAGGCTTGCGTCCATGTCAAAGCGTCACGCTCCATAAATTCAAGTCCACTTGGTGTAATTCCTGCACGAAAAATTGCAGCAACTGCTTCACATGCCTTTTCGGCACTAAAAAAGGGTACAAGCATTAAAAGATCTTGAGTTGGATGAGGGATGAGTCGCAGAACAATTTTTGTAATCACGGCAAGTGTTCCTTCAGAACCTACTAATAATTGTGTTAGGTTGTAACCCGTAGCATTTTTTAAAACATTTGCACCTGTCCAAATTATTTCTCCATTTGGAAGTACAACTTCAAGGTTAAGCACATAATCTTTTGTAACACCATACTTTACAGCTTTTGGTCCGCCTGAATTTTCTGAAACATTCCCACCGATAAAGCAGCTTCCTTTACTTGCTGGATCAGGAGGGTAAAACAAGCCTTTTTCTCGCACTGTATCCTGTAGAACTTGTGTAATTACGCCAGGCTCCGTTATAACTTGGTGGTTTTTCTCGTCGATTTGTAAAATGCGATTGAATTTCTCCATAGAAAGCGCAACTCCTTTGTGAATGGGTAGTGCACCGCCACTCAATCCTGTTCTGGCACCGGATGGTGTGACTGGAATATTATTTTCGTTACAATATTTTAAAATTGCTGATATTTCGACAGTTGTTGTTGGTTTTAAAACTACATCCGGTGTGAATAGTAAATCTTCCGTTTCGTCATGACCATATTCCTTCCGATTACTTTCATCGGTGTAGCAGTTGCTGTTTAATAAGGATTTAAAGAAATCAATATCAGTAGTTTGAATGGTTCGGAAGTTTGTCATTTTATAACTATTCTAAATTGTATTCACTATTTAATTTTGGAATGGTCGCTTCCCACCCAAGTTCATATTCTATTCGCTGGCGCAGGGCATCTGTTTGATGCGGTTCCCCATGATTGAGAAATAATTTAGTTGGTTTTTTATCGAAATTTCTTAACCAATCAATCATTTCAATTTGATCCCCATGCGCTGAAAGGGAGGATATTTCAGCAATTCTGCAACGTACCTTTCTATATTCTCCGTAAAACTTAATTTCCTTTGCACCTTCTAATATAGCCCTTCCACGCGTACCTTCACCTTGATAGCCAACAAATAAAAGCGTGTTTTTTTCACTTTCCATATGACTATTTAAATAATGTAGGATTCGGCCTCCTTCCATCATTCCACTTCCGGCCAAGACAATTTTTGGTTTTTTATCCGCAACTACCGCTCTTGACTGTTCAACAGATGCTACAAAAATAATGTCCTCGTACATTCTATTTAGGTCGAAATGCGAAATATTTTGCCAATCTGGGTATGTTTTATAAACATTTGTTGAATTTGTGCCCATTGGTGAATCCAAATAGATTTTTATTTTGGGTAATAGGTCTTCTTCGCGAAGTAAATAAAGAAGATAAATAAGTTCTTGTGTGCGTTCAACTGCAAATGTTGGAATCATCAATATACCTTTTCGCTCATAAGTTTCCTCTATTACTTTCAAAAGTTCTTTTTTAACATCATCTGATGAATGCACGCGGTCACCATAAGTTGATTCGAGGATGATGTAATCTGCTTCTTTTATTTTTTTGGGAGGATATAGAAGCATAGGCTTGGTTCGACCAATATCGCCTGAAAAAATTACTTTTTTATCGTAAATGCGAAGGTCAATGAAAGCTGAACCTAGAATATGTCCGTTGTTCAACAATTGAAATTTTACTTCAGGTGAAATTATAACCCATTCAAGTAAATCATGGCATTTGAAAAGTTTTAACGTTTCATAAACATCCGTGATTTTATAGAGTGGCTCAGCATGTTTGTGTTTTGTGTATTCGTGACTATTCGCTCTATCTGCATCTTCTTCCTGTATTTTTGCACTATCCAATAAGATTATTTCGGTGAGTCGCTGGGTTGGAACGGTACAATGTATACTGCCTTTAAAACCTTTTTTTACAAGAAGTGGAAGATATCCGCAATGATCCAAATGGGCATGTGTAAGCAATACTTCATCTATGCTACCGGGATCAATTGGGAATTCATCCCAGTTTTTTGAACGTAATTCTTTCAACCCTTGAAAAAGTCCGCAGTCAATTAGAATTTTTTTATTGTTCGCTTCAATGAGTGTTTTTGATCCAGTAACCGTTCCGGCACCGCCGTAAAAGGTCAATTTGATAGGGGAGTGGTCCATATTTTTAATTTATTGGACTGCAAGAAAAGACAAAAGGCGGAATAAATCCGCCTCATTTGTCACTAATTTCCCTTGATTTCGAACTCTGTTCTTCGATTTTGTTGTCGACCATCATCTGTTGTATTGGTCGCGACAGGTTTTGATGATCCATAACCTTTTGAGGTCAAACGATTAGCTGCAATTCCTTTGCTTGTAAGGTATTGAACAACGGCATCGGCTCTACTTTGCGATAGACTTTCGTTGATAGTGGCCGATCCAGTATTGTCCGTATGTCCTGAAATTTCAATTTTTAAACCGGCTACATCCTTCATTAATTTAACTAATCGATCCAATTCTGCATTCGATTCTGGACGTAAGACAGATTTACCAGGGTCGAAAAAGATATTTCGCAAAGCCACTTTGCTGCCAACGGCAATATTTTTTAGTTCGATTACCTTGTTTACTAAGTTATCGGCCGCCCCGTTTGGTATGTCGAAATTTTCAGAGTGGAAAAGATACTTGTCAGCTTTTACTGCAATTCCATAATTTTTCCCGGACGCCAAAGTAAGGATGAATTTCCCCGTTGCACTGTTCGTTGTGAAAGTTTCAATAATTTTCCCTGTCACATTGTCTGTGATTTCGATGGATGCTTCAACAGGTTTTTTTGTCATGGCATCAATTGTAGAACCTTTAAAAACAGTGAAAGATTTCTTATTGACGTCTACAGTTGCTTCAACTTGAGCATCTTTCATTGGCATCGCAATAGAAGCTAATAAATAATCTTCCATATCAACAAGAGGTTTCTTTTCTGGTCCCCAGAAAGTTACTTTGTAAATATCATATCCACCCTTTCCACCGGCCCTGTTTGATGCAATGTATGCGAATTTCCCATTGGCAGTTGATGCGAAAAAGAAATCATCATATGGTGTATTGATAGGATAACCCATATTAACAGGCTTAGTCCATGATCCTTGAACTTTCTTAGAAATAAAAATATCGTAACCACCAATAGTTTCATTGCCTTCTGAGGCGATGTACATGGTTTCTCCGTCAATGTGCATGTAAATTGGACCATCATTGAACTTAGAGTTGACAAGACCGTTTCCTATTGCTACAGCAGCGCCATAATCTTTTTGTTGCCTGCTTTGCATTGCGCTGAACATGACATCAAAACCGTTGGATTTACTGTCGTTATCTCTTGAGAAATACAAGCTCCATCCATCGTTACTGTAAGCGGCATATTTTTCGTTCGATTTTCCAGAAGATATTTGAAAATGAGCCAGTGCAGGATCTGTCCAGTTTAGTCCACTCAATTTGGATTCATAAATATCAAATTGGCCATTCACTTCTCTGTGAATTAGCATTTTAGTTCCATCGTAACTCAAGTTGTTAGAGACGTCATCTGACATGGAATTGAGTGCACCTGAAATTTGTTTTGGGGCTGACCATTTTCCATCATTCAATGTAGAAGAGTAGATGTCCATATCGAACTCGCCAATCTCATTGGCAGTATGACCATTTGGTCGATTTGAGGTTAGTACAATTTCTGAACCATCTGTTGTAATGGAAGGAGCAAAATCATCGAATTCTGAGTTCAAAGAACTTACGTTGTCAACCCAAACACGCGCTGGGGATGCTTTTAAAGATTTGGCTGCTTTGCATTCGTTTTTATGCTGCGTAACGAATTTCGCAAAATTGTCAGCCTTTTTATAATTCAACTCGAACGCTTCGTAGGATTTTATTGCCTCATCAAATTTTTCCTCAAGTTGGTAAGCATAAGCTAAATAGTAATTTAAAAAAGGATCACAAGCGGGATCCAATGCCGCGGCTTTTTTGATGAATTCAATTGACTTATAAGGATCTGATGAGTGCGCGTAACAAACAGCAATTTTGAAATTCAATAATCCATTGGATGGATTGAATTTCTGTGCAACCACGTATTCTTTCAAAGCTTTTTTGAAATTCATACCAGGATTTTGAACTTGAAATACAGCTTCTTTCCCTAATACAAGAGATTCATCTCCTTTACTTATGGCATCTTCTGCTTTCTTTAGTCCTTCTTTATCATTTTTGAAGTTTGCAGCTTTGAATTCTACGTTTTGAGCATAACCGTTCAAAACAAGAAAAAATAATGTGATAGTTATCCAGTTTTTCATGGTGAGTACTTATTCGTTGCAATTAGATGAGTAATAGTTTTTTCCGAGTTCAATTCCAAGGTCTTTCGCCTTTTGCCAGTCATCACATGCGCCTTCTAAATCACGGTTCATTTCTTTCGCGTTAGCCCGATTCACATATGCATTACCATAATTTGGATCATTTTGCACGGCCTTATTGGCAAGTTCCAAGGATTTTTTATAGTCTTTTTGTTTAAAGTAGATAGCGCTCAAATTGGATGCGGCGGGAGCATATTTAGGATTGATCTCTAATGCTTTTTCGAAGTCTTTTTTTGCGTCATCGAGTTTGTTTTGTTCCATTTGAGCAACTCCACGGTTGTTATAAGCCATGAAAAATTGAGGGTCTACAGAAATTGCTCTGTTGAAGGCAGCCATGGCGCCTTGAAAATCTTTTGCTTTCTTTTTTGTGGTTCCAATATTATTCAATACAAAAGCAAGTTTTGGGTTTTTCTTAACAGCTTCTTCATAATCTGCAATAGCTTTTGGATAATCATTGAGCATTCTGTAGCAACTTCCCCGGTCATTATAAGCAAAAGCGAAATTGTTATCTAATTCAATTGCTTTGCTAAAGTGTTTGATCGCTCCTTGATAGTCTTTCTGTAAAAAACGGAGCGTACCAAAATTGTAATACGCACGTGCGCTTTTGGGATCAATCTGAAGGGATTTTTCATAATCTTTTTCTGCCTTCAGGTAATCGTTTAAACCCTGATATGCTCGGCCTCTTTGGAAATAAGCCTTAGAATAATTTGGGTCTTTTTGCAAAAGATCATTCAAAGTTTTTGAGGCTTCCGTGAATTTTTCAGCTTCGTTTTCAGCGACACCTTTGTTGTAATAAGCTGCAGTGAAATTTGCATCATATTTAATCGATTCAGCAAATGAAACAATGGCCTGATCATATTTCTTTTGGCCGAATAATTCAATCCCTTTGTTATAGGATTCCTGACTTTGTGCAATGGCTTCGTTCTGTAAATTCAATGATTTAATAGAGTCACGGTAACGCGCTTCGGACGGAGTTAACTCATCCAATTGTGCAATACTTGGTGATGAAAAACAGAGAATCAACAGTAGTTGGAGATAACAGTTCTTTTTCACAGTTTGTGCATTTTTAATTTAGAAAGACCAAGATAATAACATTCAAAATGACCCCATGAATTAGTTTTCAACAACGTCAAAAATGTTAATTTTAGACATTCAAATAGTAAATATGACAGAACAAGTATACATCGTTGATGGAGTGCGCACTGCAATAGGTAGTTTCGGAGGAACATTGTCTTCTGTTCGTGCGGATGATTTGGCTGCTCACGTGATCAAAGGTTTGGTTGAAAAACAGTCAGGAATAAACCCTGAATTGATTGAGGATGTCATTCTTGGGTGCGCTAATCAAGCCGGGGAAGACAATAGAAATGTTGCACGCATGGCGGGTTTATTGGCCGGACTTCCCATAAGAAGCGGAGGCGAAACGGTCAATCGCCTATGTGCTTCTGGGATGGCTGCAGTAATCAATGCATCACGCGCTATAAAGGATGGTGCAGGTGAACTGTATATCGCAGGAGGTGTTGAGCACATGACCCGCGGACCTTGGGTAATCTCAAAAACATCATCTGCATTTGGTCGCGATGCTCAAATGTTTGATTCTTCGTTTGGATGGCGTTTTATAAATCCAAAAATGGAAGAGCTGTATGGCGTTGATGGAATGGGGAATACAGCCGAAAATCTTGTTGAAAAATATGGTATTGAACGCGAAGCTCAAGATCAATTTGCTTTGTGGTCTCAACAAAAAACAGCTAAGGCTCAAATAGAAGGAAAATTTGCTCAAGAAATTCTTCCTATCTACATACCTCAGCGTAAAAAAGATCCAATTTGTTTTGAAAAGGATGAGTTTGCAAGACCGGAAACAACTATTGATAGTCTCTCTAATTTAAGACCAGCTTTTAAAAAAGATGGGAGCGTAACAGCAGGGAATTCTTCTGGATTGAATGATGGTGCGGCAGCTTTATACATTGCGGGAGAGTCTTTGATTAAACGTGAAAATTTGAAGCCATTGGCTCGGATTGTAAGTGCCGCAGTGGCCGGAGTTGAGCCTCGCATAATGGGTATCGGTCCAGTTTATGCTTCTCAAAAGGCTTTGGAACGTGCTGGTTTAACATTAGACCAGATGGATGTTTTAGAATTGAATGAAGCCTTTGCTGCCCAGGTATTGGCCTGTACACGAAATCTTGGAGTTGCAGATAATGATCCACGCATCAACCCGAATGGGGGTGCAATTTCATTAGGACACCCACTTGGAATGTCTGGCGCTAGAATTTTGCACAGTGCCGCATTGGAACTTCAACGCACAGGCAAACGATATGCTCTTGTAACAATGTGCATCGGAGTTGGTCAAGGATACGCCACAATAATTGAACGTGCTTAACCAACCATTGATCTGTGAAAAGCGTTTTTGAATTGTTGAATAGAATCTACATATTTCTCGTCCTTTGCGCAGTTGTCTTGACTTCGTGTAAAAAGGAAAAAACATTTTGGAATTCCAATTGGTCTTTTCCAATAGTGAATGATACAATTTCACTGAAAAACCTTGTGAATGATTCCACACTTTCTGTCAATTCATCGGGATTGCTGGAAGTTGATCTCACTCGAACGGTGCTCGATTTAGGAATCGAGGATTTTTTGGAATTGCCAGATACATTAATAGTACATAGCTTTAATAGCACTGTTCCATCCATAAATATTCCCCCAGGTTTTACAATTGTAAATGAAATTGAAGAACATGTGTTGGATTTGTCAGGTGTGCAGCTGAAAAAAATTAGAATAAGCGAGGGACAGATTGGATTGAAAGTCTACAATCCGCTTCCTACCAAAACATTCTTTACAGTTAAATTACCGGGAGTAACCAAGAACGGCGTTACGTTTGAAGAGAATTATACTGCTCCTTCAGCAAATGGAGGGCAGCCAGGAATTGTTTCTGCAGCGCTGAATATAGCTGGTTATGACATCGATTTAACGGGAATTGATGGATCGAATTTCAATATTCTTCAATCCCTTTTGGTTGTTTCTTCGGATCCCGCAGGACCTTCAATAACTGTAACGAATTCGCAAATCTTTAAAGTGGAAGCCGACTTTGAAAATTTACGTTTGGATTATGCACGCGGCTATTTTGGTAATAAAGTTATTCAAGACACCTCTGAGTTTATTTTGGATGCCTTGTCTAATCTGACAAATGGAAATATTGATATACCGTCACCTTCAATTTCAATTGAAATATTGAACGGCGTGAAAGTAGATGCTAGAGCAACCTTCATTTCTTTGGAAAACACCAATTGGATTGGAAATACAGTATCCTTGACCAGCCAGCAAATGGGTATGCCAATTTTTGTAGATGCAGCCACTGGTAGTTGGTCGAGTCTGCAAACGAGTTCAGAATCTATAAATTTCAATGGTTCGAATAGCAATGTTGAAGGATATCTTGAGAATATTGGGTATACCCATAAAATGGGCTACAAACTGGAGTTGAACCCTTGGGGCAATACATCTGGCGGATGGAATGAGATATTTCCCAATAGTCGATTGAAAGTAAAGGTCCATGCACAAATGCCTCTATCATTAGGAGCAGATGGATTAACACTTGCAGATACTTTTGACCTCAACCTGAAACAAGATACTGAAAAAACACATATTGAATCGGGATCATTCATTCTTAATGCAGCAAATACATTTCCTTTGTCTGCAAGTGCTGAATTGCATTTGATGAATAATCAAGGTGAAGAACTTTTTATTGTGCAGTCTCAGAATAAAGTAGTGTCTTCTGTTTTTGGTACCCTAGAAGTTTCAACTGGACTTATGAAAAAAGAGTCGGAATTGGTTTTCGAATTATCCCCAGAAATATTGGTTCATTTGGCTGAAATTAAAAAAGTGATGGTACGTGCTGTTTTTGATACTCCGAATTCTACTGGCTCAGTAAATCAACAAATAGCTGTTCCTAATGGGGCTTATATGGCGGTGAAGATCAAAACGCATTTTAATCTGAAAACAATTTATTGATGAGGTTAATAACGTCCATAGTTATTTCAATGAGCGCACTTTTTTCTTTGGCTCAGTCAATGATGCCGATCCAGCATGATACTCTACAATTGGATCAAGAATTGATTGTATCCGGAGTTGCGGATTTCAGCTCAACTTCTTTGCAAAATGAATTGATGCAAAAGCTTTTTTATGGCGGAGAAATTACATTTGGTATAAAAAATAGAAGTTTAATTGACCACAAAGGAATTAATCGATTCGGTGCTGATATTTCCGGTGAGGTGGAGTATAGAAATTTGAAATTGAATCTCTTCAAAAATCCTAATTGGGGGCTTACTGTAAAGTCAGGTTATTACAATTATGTTTCCTTATTATATTCAAAGGATTTATATGGGTTGACATTTTTTGGAAATGATAATTATCTCGGACAAAATGTGAATTTATCAGGAACAAGGTTTCTTGGGATGTCCTTTCAGAAATTTGGATTTGGGGTGGTTGATAAAAAATCCAAATCAAGTGTTTCATTCAATGTATATTCTCTTTCAAATTATGCTGAAGCAACTGTTTATGATGGAAATCTCTTTCAATCAGCATCAGCAGATTCAGTGAGTCTATCGATGCATGGGAATTTTGATTTTTCAAATGGAGAATCATTTGTAAAAGGGATGGGAGCAGGAGTAGACCTAGATTTCAGACTACCAGTAATGTTCCGCGAAGGAAAAACGTCCTTTATTCAATTTCAAGCGAAAAATCTTGGGATATGCAGTTTTCAGAAGAACATAACCCGTTATTCGGCTGATACTACGCTTCATTTTACAGGACTTACTTTTGACCAAATTATTGGTGAAAATGCCATTTTTAACAAGAATTTTTCATTAATGGATTCGTTAGGCATCGATTCCTTAGGAATTCGAAAGTGGCGTTTTTTACCTTGCTTTATTCAGGTCGGAAAAATTGTTGACGAAATGGATTCATCGCGCGTTCAATCTTTTTATGGAATTCGCATGTATTCCACCTCGGCATTTGTCCCAATGATTTATGGCGGTTTGCATTATCGATTAACAAACGCATTTGGTTTGGGAATGAATCTTTCTTTCGGTGGGTATAGCAATACGCGATTTGGTATATATGCACAGTGTCAGTTTGGTAATCTTTCCGCAGGTATAGCCAGTGAAAATTTAACTGGTATTTTTCTGAAGGGTGCCAAGGGTGAATCAATTTTAATTCGATTGAGATGCAAGTTTTAAGATTACTACTATTCTTTTCTGTATTTTTCTCTTTGTTTGACTTAAATGGTCAAATTTCGTTCTATAAACTTTATTCCAATAATGGTTATGATGCAGGCGAAGGAATTGTCCAATTAGAGGATAGTTCATATGTGATTTGTGGATCTTCAAGCAGTTTTACAGATGGACCATCTCAAGCATTCATGCTGCATGTTGATAGTATGGGTAATTACCTATGGTCTAAACATTATGGAGGTACAGAACTTGAATCCGCCAGAAGGGTGTTGTATAAAAAAAATGTTGGGTATTATTTAGCTGGGTTTACCAATTCATTTGGCAATGGTGCTTATGATTTTTTCTTGGTTAAAACAGATCCGCAAGGCGAAGTAATCTGGCAAAAAACCTATGGTGGAACGGAATGGGAAAAAGTGAATGATGCAGCATTGACAAAGGACACTGGTGTGATGATGGTTGGAGAAACGAATTCAACAAATGGGAATGCTACGGATGCATTTATTGTTAGGACAAACAGTTTCGGTGATACGCTTTGGACAAAAAAAATTGGAGGACTAGGTGTTGACTTTGCAACGAGCATTAGACCTGTTAATGATACGACCTATGTAATTGGTGGACAGATTTATCTGCAAGATTCTTTGAAGACAAAAGGATTTTTGATGCGAATTAGGGATAATGGTGCTATTGATTGGTTCAAAACGGTTGGTGATAATGGTAATTATTCTATTTCCGATGTTGATGTTTACCAGAATAAAATCAATTATGTTGGCTATTACATCAATAATCAAACTCAAATAGAATCACCTTTTTTTGGAAGATTGGATGTTTCGGGAGGATCAGATTTTACGGGACAAGAAAATGTCTCTGATAAACGTGTTCGTGATTTAATTACAACATTCGGTTCAGAAGGTAAAAAGTACATGGCTTACCGCTATACTGCAGACCCATCATCGAATTTTGGTTTGGATTTAACGATTGCCCGTTTGCCTATGGATTTGTGGTGGGATAATTCATATGTTACAGTTAATTTTCCATATGAAGATCTTGCAAATCAACTGATTCCAACTTCGGATGGTGGAGTAGTGGCAGTCGGAACAACTTTATTTAGTGGAGCAGGAGGATCGAATGTTTTTGTACTCAAGATAGGTCCAAATTCACTGTACCCGACTGTTCCTGTTGATCCTGTCCCAAATTCTTTGGTTCTTGTAAATGAATCGACTGCGTCTTCGAAAATAGCAGTATTCCCTAATCCATCGGATGGAAACATTAAATTAATATCTAATGAAAATAACATCAGAGCAGTTCAATTGGTTGATTTAAGTGGCAAATTGGTATTCAATGGCGAAATTCCAAATAGTGCAGTTTTAGACTTAACGCATTTTCAATCTGGAACTTATATTCTGGAATTATTTAACGATCGAAATGAAAGT
>JBIIQP010000184.1:0-4763 GCA_044341975.1 Crocinitomicaceae bacterium | reverse complement strand
ATAAAACGCAGATGGGCCATTTTAACACATTGGAGTTTTAATGGAATCGCTTTCTGCATCGCTATTTATTTAAGTATCCGCTACCAAACACTTTGGCTGGTATTTATTCATCTCCTTTCAATAAATGTACTCTGGTTTTACAGCATGTTGTTCAAACGTAAAGTTTTAATAGGAAATCTCTTAATTGCAGGATTAACTGGATTGGTGCCACTACTTGCCATGGTTTATTTCAAAGTAAGCAATTGGCATTACCTCGCATTTTCCGAATTTGATCCGACAACTTGGACAGCTGAAATTGATTACGGCATGATTTACTTTCTTGCCGCATTTGCTTTCATACAAAATCTTGCTAGAGAAATTATAAAAGATATGCAGGATATTAAAGGTGATGAACTAATCTATGTAAAATCCCTACCAATGGTTATTGGAGAATGGAAAAGTCTGCAATTCGTTTGTGCCTTATTGCTGCTTTTACCTCTCTTTTTAATCATTCTTTTGATTGCTCAAATAAAGACCATTCAAAACATGGACCTTGACCATTTCTTATTAAGCAGTGTTCCTTTTTTAATTACAACATCTTTAAATGTGTTAGTCGTTATTTTAATCTACAAAAAAAGATCAGAGAAATTAAAACTCTACGACATACTGATTAAGCTTTCAATGCTCATTGGAGTATTATCTTCTTTTTACCTGGCAAGTATTTAAAATGAAAATAATACTTGGATCAAAATCACCACGAAGAAAGGCGCTTTTGAGTGAACTTGGTTTCAGTTTTGAAACACGGGTTATGGAAACAGATGAATCCTTTCCACTTACTTTGCCTTCAGAAAAAGTTGCAGAATTTATAGCCAATCAAAAAGCGACAGCGTTGATAGATAGCCTTTCAGATGATGAAATCTTAATTTGCGCGGACACTATTGTGGTTATCGACCAACAAATTCTTGGAAAACCTGAAACCCGTGATCAAGCTATTCAAATGCTACAAACATTATCAGGCAGATCTCACAAGGTTATTACCGGTGTAGTTGTTCAGTCACTCAACAAAAAAACGGTTTTTTCAGTCACTACCGAAGTACATTTTCAACCTCTATCCACAGAGATTATTCACTATTATATCGACGAGTATAAACCATACGATAAAGCTGGTTCTTATGGAATTCAAGAATGGATAGGAAGCGTCGCTGTGCAAAAGATTGAAGGCTCTTTCAACAATGTAGTTGGATTGCCAACGTTAGAACTTTACAATACACTTCTTTCCTTTCAATAAAAAAAGGGCCTCTTCGGCCCTTCTCATTTCAATCTATTCAGTTCTTATTGAACTTTAAATGTTACTCTTCTGTTTCGAGCCATTTTTAAATCTTCTTCATCCGAATCCATATTCTCTTCATTTGGCACCGTATTTCCTTGAGGTGATGCATTCATCCGATCCTCAGAAATGCCTTTTTCAACTAGGTATTGAATCACTGCATTCGTTCTTTTTTCAGCCATGTTTGCATATTGAGGCTTTTGGGCACCAACTTTGTCTTCCTCCGCATCACTGTGCCCCAAAACGTCAAGTTTTAGAGACGGATCAGCCTTTAATTGCTCAGCTATAAAATCCAATGCTTCTTTTCCAGATGGCGTTAATGTTGTTCTACCAAAAGCGAAAAAGGCTACTTGTGCTTCTAATTTTTCTTTCGTTGACATTTTATCATTTAAAATGATTGCCTTCTGGTAAACAGTTGCAGAATACTCATTCACCTCTTCTTTCATACAATCACATTTTTCACCATCATTTAGAAGTATGACTGAAACATCATCCAGGTAATAATAGGCTGCAATGATTTGATCATTTTTCATGTCTTTCGGCTTCTTGTTATTCTCTGACTTCGTTTGGTCATCAGCGAAGAAATTACCTAACGTCAAGAACTTCTCCCCTCCTTCAGCTTCATAAACACCGCAGACTTGGTACCAACTGTAGGTTTGATTGATTTTTTTAGCATCATTCTCAGCAGAAAGCACATGCGTTACATCCTTAATCGTCGACTTCTCTTCTGTTGCAAATGGTTTTTTAGAAAAATTAGCTCCAACGTTATTGGATGCATATTTAGAAGCTTCCGCTAAAGAAACATAGAACTTAACGCAATATTTCATTCCCTTTTTCAAAGGAGCAGCAAGTCTGGCAGTCAAATAGGTTCTTGGTATTTTGTTTCCATAAGAAAAGGCAACAATACCTGCATAATTTGCACCTTCACGTGCATCTTCTTTTCCATATAAATTTTCCGGAACATTGATTTCTGCTACTTTTCCGGGAACGTACAAATCAGCCCTTGCACCCGTCGGCGATGTCCAACCTGTAGCACTTTCAATCATACTCAACTTCTTTGCTTTACCGTCAGTAGACTCAAAACTTCCATTTGGAACCAAGTTCTCCCCTTCCTGAGCAACAGAAGAAAATAATATTCCTGCGAAAAATACAGTTACGATTTTTTTCAGATCAAAGATTGCGCAATTCATAGTTTTTAACTGTTTTAATAAATGTTTTAACCTTTTCTGGATCAATATCCGGATACACTCCGTGGCCCAAATTTACAATATGTCTTTTACTTGTGAACGTATCTAACATTTTAATTGTCTGACGTTCAACTTCTTTTTCTGACGAATACAATGCACAAGGATCCAAATTGCCTTGAATTGTTCTTGTTTCGCCTATCGCTTTTCGAACGTGAGCAACATCCATGTTCCAATCAAGTCCAACCGTTGCACAATTCGTTTTAGCAATTGCTTCAATCGAAGTTATAGCTCCTTTAGAAAAAACTGTGAATGGAACCTCTGTGATAGCATCGGCAATTTTTCGTATGTATTTCAAACCAAATTCAGCATATTGCTCTGTACCTAGTATTCCAGCCCATGAATCAAAAAGCTGAACCATATGAGCACCCGATTCAATCTGAGCTTTTAAATACTGAATTGTCACGTCAGTAATCCGACTTAGCAACTCGTGTGCCAAAGTTGGGTTTGTGTATAACATCTTTCTGGATTCAGAGAAAGTTTTAGACCCTCTTCCTTCCACCATGTAACATAGAATTGTCCAAGGAGCACCCGCAAAACCAATCAATGGAACTCTTCCGTTTAATTCTTTGTTGGTGATTTTTATCGCTTCCAATACGTATCCAAGACGATCGTAAACATCAATGTTGGCATCCGCCAAATGCAAATCGGACTCAGAACGAATTGTTTTTTCAAACCAAGGACCTTTTTGCTCGATCATTTGATATTCAAGTCCCATCGCTTCTGGAACAACAAGTATATCAGAGAAAATTATGGCCGCATCCACACCCAATAAATCAACAGGTTGTATTGTGACTTCTGCAGCGCGTTCAGGTGTCTCCACCAATTCCTTAAAACCACTCAATTTTGCGCGCACAGCGCGGTACTCTGGTAAAATTCTTCCTGCCTGACGCATCAACCAAACGGGGTAACGTTCAATGTGTTCTCCTTTTGCAGCGCGCAGAATTAAATCATTTTTCAAATTCATCGGGCACAAAGATAAGGAATCCTCTTTGTACAGAAGTCAAACTTACCAATGAATTGGGTCTTTACCGACAGAAATCAAGTATTCGTTTGTCCTACTGAAATGTTTACAACCAAAAAATCCACGGTATGCCGACAATGGCGACGGATGAACCGCTTCAAGTACAAGATTTTTAGTTTGATTCACAAAGTGTAATTTTTGCTGTGCTTTACTTCCCCACAATAAGTATACAACCCCTTCATTTTGTTCATTCACCTTGGAAATAATAGCATCTGTAAACTGTTCCCATCCTTTTTTTGAGTGACTATCTGCTTGCCCCTCTCGGACTGTTAAAACAGAATTCAACAGCAATACTCCTTGACTAGCCCATCTTAAAAGACTGCCATTTTCAGGAATTGCATGTTGAATATCATTTTCTATTTCCTTAAAAATGTTCAACAAACTCTTTGGAAAGGGACGAACATTTGGTTCAACAGAAAAACACAATCCATGAGCGTGTCCTCTTGTTGGGTATGGATCTTGACCCAGAATAACAACTTTTACTTCGCTCAGCGCACATTCGTTTAATGCCCTGAATATAAACTGCTCTTGAGGAAAAATCGCTTCTGCGTTTTGCTTGTATTCCTGAGTTACGAAATCAATCAAATTCGAAAAATAAGGCTTTTGAATCTCTTCCGCTAATGCTGCTTTCCACGAATTTTCAATGTGAATTTCCATAATGTAAAATTAAGGGTTTCTATGCAGAAGAAGTATTGACTTATATTTGTAACATGAAGAATGGATTGTTAATCATTGGAATTACTGCATTTCTTGCAGCATGCAACAACACGAATAAAGCTGAGAACACAATTTCAGATGAACCAAAAAAAAGTGAGCAATTAGGTTCACTGGAGGACCGCATCAAAAGACACATTGAGAGCTCTTTAACGATTCCTGCCACAGAACATTACACCTATAAAATCTACAAAGAAAATCTAGACGGTGATGCAAAACAAGACGCAATCATCAGTGTAAATCGATTGGAATTTGCTATGAATGAAGCCTCAAAATCGAAAAACCCGGCGAAACAGGCGGAAATAGGCTTTATGGGAAATCACAACTATATTTTTTACTACGATGGTGGTTTGGATCAGTTATCGCCATACATCCCAATTCCTTCTAGTCCAAATGCAGCATTGAAAATTCAATTTGAAAACATAACATCTTCTTCATACAAAGACAATCTTATTGACTTTAGAATCGTAAATGG
>JBIIQP010000183.1:0-4794 GCA_044341975.1 Crocinitomicaceae bacterium | reverse complement strand
TGCACCTAATACAGTGGCAAACTTTGCAAAACTTGCAAAAGAAGGTTATTACAACGGTTTAAAATGGCACCGTGTACTCCCTGACTTTGTTATTCAAGGAGGATGTCCGAACAGTCGTGATGGTGCAAGTGGAATGGCCGGAACAGGTGGCCCGGGATACAGCATTGATTGCGAATTAGACGGTGGAAACCAACACCATGAACGCGGCGTACTTTCTATGGCACACGCAGGAAGAAACACAGGTGGATCTCAGTTTTTTGTTTGTCACTCACGCAACAATACGGCTCACTTAGACAGAAATCACACATGTTTTGGAAAAGTGACCGAAGGAGTTGATGTAGTAGATGATATCCGTCAAGGTGATTCGATTGATTCAATTGAAATAGTGGATTAATTACCAACGAAACAATAGTGAAAAGCTCCAGCGATGGGGCTTTTTTTTGTTTTATGCTATCAAATGATTTTTGAGCCTTTGAACTTCTTTCAACACAAAGGCACGAGACTAATTAAAATAAATACTCTTTCAAAGTCACGAAGAGATCTTTTCAGATATCAAAATCTTTCTTGCCTGAACCCAAAAGCCATTGGCTTTTTTCTGATTTTGTGTCTTAAAAAAGCTAGTAAATTAAATTTAAACTTGTGCCCTTGTGGTATTTTTAATTGTCTTTAAGAATAAAATTGTTTGAGCCTTTGAACGCATTGAACTTTTGAACTTTCAAGACAAAAGACTTTTAGATGAAAGACAAAAGAATTGAACAATTTGAACTCTTGAACGCATTGAACTTTTGAACTTTTGAACTTCTTTAACTTTTGAACTTCTTTAACCTTTGAACTTCTTTAACCTTTGAACTTTTCAAATCCTTCCATCCTCCCTCTTTTGATTTTTTAATCATGAAGTTTTTAACAATGCTTCCATTACTGAAAGCAAAGAATTAAATTTGTTCACGATGAGCGATTTCGTTGTTTCAGCCCGCAAATATAGACCACAAACTTTCGACACAGTTGTCGGACAGAAGTCTATTACCAATACGCTAAAGAACGCGATTAAGACAGATCATTTAGCGCAGGGATTTCTTTTTTGTGGTTCGAGAGGGGTTGGAAAAACGACTACCGCACGAATTCTAGCAAAAACAATCAATTGCTTTAACAGAAGTGAAACGATAGAGGCTTGCGATACTTGTGATTCGTGCATTTCTTTCAATACAGGAAATTCATTGAATGTCTATGAGTTGGATGCTGCATCGAATAACTCTGTGGATGACATCAGAAGTTTGATTGATCAAGTTCGCATTGCTCCTCAGCTTGGAAATTTCAAAGTGTACATCATTGACGAGGTTCACATGCTCTCAACTCCTGCGTTCAATGCATTTTTAAAGACGCTTGAGGAACCACCAAAACATGCCATTTTTATTCTGGCAACAACAGAAAAGCACAAAATCATCCCAACCATACTTTCTCGCTGTCAAATTTTTGATTTCAGCAGAATTAAAGTGAAAGACATTGCTGACCATCTTGGCACAATTGCAACAAAAGAAGCCATTACTGCTGATCCTGAAGCATTGCATTTGATCGCTCAAAAATCAGATGGCGCCTTGCGTGATGCTTTATCTATTTTTGATCAAATCGTAACTTTTACAGGAAGCAATTTGACATACAAGAATGTCATTGAAAACTTGAACATTCTTGACTATGATTATTATTTCCGCATTGTAGAATGTACACAGAAAGAAGACATTCCGTCTTCCCTTTTATTGCTGAATGATATCATTGAAAAAGGTTTTGATCCACATAATTTCCTTGTTGGACTTGCTGATCATTTTAGAAACTTACTCGTTTGTAAAGATGTTCGCACTGCCTCGTTGCTGGAAGTAGGTGAATCAGTTGAACAACAGTTCATCGAGCAAGCAAAACAAATAGATGGTCACACCTTGCTGCGATCATTGGCAGTGTTAAGTAAAGCAGATGTCGAGTACAAATCTGCTAAAAACCAACGACTACTCGTCGAAATGGCATTGATGCAACTTTGTTCCCTTAAACAGGAGCAAGAAAAAAAAAATGGCTGACGGACCCCGTTGACATTATTCCTTTTCCAACTCAAAATCTAAGAGAGAAGGTGAATCCTTCTCCGAAAAACATCGCACCTCCTGTTCATCAATCCATTACAATTGCACCGCCTGAACCGAAAGTTGCAGCCGTGCCAACAGGTCAATTGAATACCAACAATGTTTCCATCAAAAAACTGATGGAGAAAAAAGAAGAAGAGGCAGCTATTCACATTTTAAATGAAAATTTACCGAAGGAAACTTATAGCTTCGATCAGGTAAAAATGTTGTGGCGACGTTTTGCATTTTCATCAAAAGAAAAGGGACTAGAGACGCTTTACAATGCCATGATTAAAAGAGATCCAATTCCGCAGGAAGAACATGTTTATGTGATGGAAGTGGACAATCAGATCCAAATTGAATACATCAATCAGCATTTGCAAGACCTGATCAATTTTTTGAGAAAAGAATTGAAGAATTATTCAGTAGACATTACCTTGCGCCTCAACGATCATCCTGAAGATGAAGTGAAATTCTTAACTGGAAAGGATAAATTTGCAGCACTTGCAAGAAAAAATCCAAATCTGCATACATTGAAGAACACGTTCAATCTGGATATTGAATTTTAGGCTCTAAAGTCTATAATTTTATTCTCAGTTGAACGGTAACATCTGACTTTTTAGATCCTTGAATTTCCTCTGCACCTGAACCTATTGTTTTGCGGTTGTTGTATATAAATGTTCCATAACGCACCCATAAATCAAAACGTTTGAGGAAGGAATAACGAATAAGCATATATCCACGGCTGCCTTGGTAATAATAAGCAGGAACAGCGAAAACATATAAGGCATTGTTCTCATATGTATATATACGCGTATCGTAACTGTCCGTATCAAATAGCGCATAACGCAACGACAAGTCGAATGGAAGATTCTTAGGTTTAAATAGCACGTCTTGTGTGATAATCAATCCATCTTCAGGAGCATTGCTCGGGCGATTAATTGTGACGTATTCTATGCGCGATTTTACCGTAAAAAACTCACTGACAGCATAACTAAAGTTCAATCGGTAATTCCGTTGCAACACATCTTCGATTGGTGTTACAGTGCCATCTGAGTCACGCGAATTTTTCTGCCGCAATTGCTGTCTGAAACGGGCATAAATCTCAAGTTGCTTATTGGGTTTGTAAGAAGGTTGAATCAACAATTCATGACCAGCTGTCGGCGCATCCACTTGGTACTTCATCCAAGGAAAAGTGAACAAATCTGCGTAGGTGTTAATTGTCCATGCTGGTGAAAGTTTTAATTTAAATCCGGCATAAATCCCATTTTCATTTTGTGTATTCGATCCTTCGGAAAAACCATTGTTGTAAAAAGTTTGGTAACCTTTCTGATAATTTCTGTAAAGCAAACTGAATGAAGCCCTCGAATCCAGTGAAAATAACACACCGTGAACATTGGCCCAGTTTCCTGAGTATGAAGATCGGGAAGCTTCTCCAAAAAAGTTGAAATTCCGGATAACATAGGAATAATCTCCACTCAATGAAACCATTTCCTTGCCTCTAAAATCGAATTGATTATATGGCTGAATGGATTTATTAAAATCTTTATCGTAACCCTGATAAACACCTGCAATTCCCAACTGAAAATTCCTGTTCCTGTAACGAAAATTGGCACCGGCCATTTTTTCAGTTAAGGCATCCTTCTTTTGAATTTCAGAATTGGTACGGTGCAAGCCAGACAGGTTGATGCTTGAAACAAATTCTAGGTCATCATAAAGTGAATCAGCCAAAACCGACGCATCGACTTTTTTCATGGATGCAAATGCTAAAAGTGAGAAAGGTCCAAACCCTAAATCAATCGCCGCTCCGCGCATAAAACGTGATTCATCAACAGATGTGTAAGGACGAATCGGGTTCGCTGATCTCTTTATGTTGGTTACATCAGCCGTTTTGCCAAAAGCATAACCTGACCATAGATTCAATCCCTGGCCAATTTGAACTTGATAATCACCAACGGCTAATGCTTTTAAATACTTACCTCCTTTGAAAAATGCATGCGCTGAATAAAAATCAAATCCATCTTTTTGAGCACCACGAAAGAACTGTTCGCCAGCATCCTTTTCACCTGTCACACCAATGCTCAAATTTGTTCGGTAACTATATCTAAATCGAGAATAGTAACGATCTGGATTTCCGTAATAGTAGTTATTACTCGCTTGCAACACAGAATCAGGTACCTGCTGATAACCAGTCTTTTCTTCAGGACTAGTCTGATAGCGCATGTAAAGTTCATAATTTCCTTGCTTGACAGCTTCCTTTAACGAAATATGAAGACTTTCAAGTTTGTCATCTACTTTCACAAATGGCTGAACCAGCTGAATTGTTTGTAAATCCCAATACTCCAGGCTTTGTAGCTCGTATATCGTTATGAGTTTCCCAAATAACTTAATGTGGAGTAATAAATCACTGATTTGAACATCACTCAATAGATTCAACTCCTCTAATTCATCTGCTGTAGCGCCGTTGAGATTAAGAGGATGATCGAAGTAATAATTTAATTGCTGTACAACATTGGTTAAATCAATTTCCTCTGTTTCAAGTTGTTCCGCAATAAATTCGATGCGCTGCTGTACCACTTCACTCTTTTCTTGGGAAAAGGCCGAAATTCCTAAGCAGAGAAACAATAACGCTATGACAATCTTTCGCACGTTCACTTCTTATTTTCCCGTAAATGTTAATGAAAAATGTGGT
>JBIIQP010000182.1:0-4810 GCA_044341975.1 Crocinitomicaceae bacterium | reverse complement strand
ACGTAATTTCCAGATAACTGGGGCCATTCGTTACGATAGTTCAAAGCAAATCTTGGACAACCATGAGAACCGGCAAATGCAGGGTTCAAGTAGAGTGGATTAGCATAGAACTGTGTAAAAGTTGGATCCTGTGCAATTGCTCCCCGACTAGCCAAAAGCAATAGTAAAATAATTAATCGTTTCATGGTTTCATTTATTGGTTTAACAATCGCTGACCTACCCTACTTGGTTTACTTAAAAAACGCAACGTAAGCTGGTGCGAAAGATTTTTTGAATTGTAAATTTGAGAATTCGTTAAATCTGCATTGTATTGCAGCATAAAATGTTTGAATTTAAGTCCAACGGATGCGGCAGGTTCGAGATTAGATGATAGCGCTCCGCCAACCGTTAGCCAATAGAATTTCAAATTAAATCCTGCCCATGCTTCAGAAAGCTGATCCTCTTTTTGGTAAACCAGGTATGGAGAAATCATAATTTTTTCTTTAGCTGATTGAAAATCTGCTCCTATGCTTGCTACAAGATGTTTTGGTGCTCTTCTTGGATCAGAAAAATCCTGAGAATAGAT
Organism: Crocinitomicaceae bacterium; assembly: GCA_044341975.1. Lineage (GTDB taxonomy): Bacteria > Bacteroidota > Bacteroidia > Flavobacteriales_D > Crocinitomicaceae > M0103. The sequence continues at coordinate 4,245 of JBIIQP010000182.1, read as the reverse complement.
GTTGTCGTAATGTCTCAAAATATTGTCTTGCTGGACGCTGGCATAAAACCATTTTGTATTCACCATCAATCCTAGTCCTAAATCGCGGTACCAAAGCATTCGACCAATAGGTTGCTGACCCGCACTATAAAATTGTTGTGCATTCATGCGATCAAATTCAACCATTGAGCCCGTTTGAATAGCGTTGCCAAGCATTTTCGACCCCATTTTAAACCGGACAGCTGGTTCCAAAACAATTTGTCTCGAGATTGAAAACTTTGGAGAATAGGTAAATGATGCATGATAATTTTCAATTGACCCATTGCCATAATAATTGTGATTCAATTGGAATCCAACCCCTCCTCTCATTGCATATGAATAGCCATCAACTGAAATCTGATTCATTAATTGTTGATTGGACTTTCCTAACCATTGTGCCCTTGAAACGGTTTGAACACGCGTAGCAAGAAGTGCCCCTACTGCAGCAAAATTGATGTCATTGGACTGCATTCCAGGGACATGGTAATAAGGATCATTCAAGTTTTTCAACGCGACTGGATTATCCATCATTCGTTGAACCCTCCTGCCAATAATTCCAACTCGTGCACTGAGCGATAAATGATATTCAGAAGCACCAAATCGCTTTTGATTGATATAGTTATAAGTATTTCGAGAAATCCCTGTTTCTTTCTTAGCGATGTATAGCGGCACTGCTTTCTGTGTTTTAAGTGCAGTTCTTTTTGGAGAATCATTCAAAGGAGATTCATGAGTGGAACTTGATTCGAAAATACTTGTCATTTCATCTACTTCATCTAGTCCTTTTGATTGGAATGCTAAACCTAAATTAGGCACATCCAATACTCCTGTTTCAGTCGTCGAGAATCCAGAATATGTCAACGGCATCTCTAAATGCATTGCTTGAGCTTGCGCAATAGTTCCTTCTTCAGAATTCATGGTAGACTCGTCATTTTTCGATGCCAAATCATTTGACTCTTGCAACTTGTTGAACTCTGTTTGTTTTAAAGTTGAATCATTTAGCCCATTCTTAGAAAGCAAATTGGCTTGAATTGAGAATTGTGTAAAATCTCCCAACATTGAATACAATCCGATGGCAATCAGTCCGGCCATTGAGGCAAAACTCAAGGACATGTACAATCCAATTGGTCTTCTTTTGCTTAATTTATGTTTATCGGGGAAGTCGACAATTGTATTCGAATCTACCTTTGCCATTTCCCACGAATCGCGGTCAACGTCCAGTTCTGGATGCATCAGCAAAAAGGCCTCCAACTGAGCTTCCTGTTCAGGAGTCAGATTTCCTTCCATCAGCTCAAAGAGCCAGCGATCGATATTGGAAAATGAAGGGTTACTCATACCAGTTCTGTCAAACCTTTTAACTGCTTTTTGATCTTGTTCCTTGCCCTAAAAAGATAAACCTTAACTTGTGAAGGGGAAAGAGAAAGAATGTTTCCAATCTCTTCATAACTGTACCCTTCTAAGTCTCGAAGCAAAATAATACTCTTCTGCACGGGCGGAAGAATATTTACTGCACGGTCTACCACTTGACTAGATTCAAATACATTGAAATCTTTGAGCGACTTTTCAGGAATATTTTCATTTCCTGGAAGTTGCATGCGCTGATTACGATTGATTGTATTAATCATCGAATTATGCGCTGTGGTAAACATCCATGCTTTTGCCTTTTCAAATTCTACCTTTTTTCGGTTAACCCACAATTTTTCGAAGACATCTTGCACAACATCCTTCGCATCATCCTGACTTCGCATAAATCTCAATGCAAAGCCATATAGCTGATTGCTTAGTTTCTGAACAACGATATTGTATTCTCTTCTATTCAATTTATTGGCTTTCGAACGCAGTTAAAACAATTTGACAACGGTAAAAGTTACACTGACTTTTATTTATAACGTCAATGTGGGATAAATATACTATAGAATTATCAAATTCAATCTCTTACGAAATAGAATGCCATTTTCATCGAACATTTGAATAATTAAAGATCTAAGTATTTTCTTAAATGCATTTTTCATATATTTAGTCCATAAACTTTATTCTCTCATTATGATTCAGGTAAAAAGACTTTTCGACATTCCTTATTACCAAATGAAGAACCATCCGAGCAAAAACATGTTCGTTACCAAAGTATCGGGTAATTGGATAGGGATTTCTACAGAAGATTTTATTGATCAAGTCAATAAAGTGTCTCGAGGACTCGTTGCGTATGGCGTGCAAGAAGGCGACAATGTTGCCATGGCATCGAACAATCGTTATGAATGGAATATTCTTGACATTGCGATTCAGCAGACAGGTGCCATTGTAGTGCCACTCTATCCAAATATTTCAGAAGCAGACTACAAGTACATCCTCAACAATGCAGGAATCAAACTTTGCGTGGTTGGTAATGAAGAGCTGTTTGGAAAAATCAAGAATATCGAAAATGAAGTTGAAACATTGCAATATCTTTTCACCTTCGATCAGGTGGAAGGAGCTATTCACTGGACAGCTATTCATGACAGAGCTTCGGAAATAGACCAAAGTGAAATTGAGAAGAGAAAAGAGAAAGTAAAAGGTGAGGATCTTGTTACAATCATCTACACTTCCGGAACAACAGGAAATCCCAAAGGTGTAATGCTTTCGCACAACAATATACTTTCCAATGTTGATGCATGTCAACCTGCCATTCCTGCTGATAGCAATTCAAAGGTATTGAGTTTCTTACCTGTTTGTCACATCTACGAGCGTATGTTGCACTACCTCTATATGTACATTGGTTGCTCCATTCATTTTGCGGAATCCATGGATACAATTGGCGACAATATTCGGGAAGTCAAACCAGATGTATTTACAGCTGTGCCTCGTTTAATTGAAAAAGTATATGACCGAATCATTGCGAAAGGAGATGAATTGACCGGAATAAAGCGGAAACTATTCTTTTGGGCAGTTAGAATTGCGGAAGAATTTGAATTAGAAGGGAAAGGGATTTTTTACAAAATTAAATTGGCAATTGCACGCAAATTAATTTTCTCTAAATGGCAAGAAGCACTTGGTGGAAATGTAAGGGCAATTGCTTCAGGCAGTGCTGCACTTCAGCCAAGATTAGCGCGCATTTTTTTGGCTGCAGGAATCCCAATTCTAGAAGGATATGGCTTGACTGAAACCTCTCCGGTAATTTCAGTAAATCAATTTGAAAAAGGAATAAAATTTGGATCTGTTGGTCCACTCATTGAAAATGTAGAAGTTCGAATTGCTGAGGATGGTGAAATCTTGGTAAAAGGTCCAAATGTGATGTTAGGATACTACAAATTACCTGACGCAACTGCTGAAGTTATTGATACAGATGGCTGGTTCCATACGGGTGATATCGGAACATTCGTAGATGGTAAATTCTTGAAAATTACCGATCGTAAAAAAGAGATCTTCAAGACCTCTGGCGGAAAATATATTGTGCCACAAGCAATGGAGAACAAATTCAAAGAATCACGTTTTATTGAGCAAATTATCGTCATTGGGGAAAATGAAAAATTCCCAGCAGCACTCATTGTTCCTGGTTTTGCTTATGCAAAAGAATGGGCTGCTAAAAAAGGAATCGCCCTTGGGGATGGCTCAAATCGTTCCATTGTAGAAAATGCGCAAATCAGGGAACGTATTCAATTGGATGTAAATGAATTCAACAAAGGTTTTGGAAATTGGGAACAAATAAAGAAATTCGAATTACTCGATCATGAATTCTCAATCGATGGTGGTGAATTGACGCCAACATTAAAACTGAAAAGAAAGATTATTTTGGCAAAATACCAGCATGAATACAAGCGAATTTATTCCGAATAGTCAATTTTTCGGGGATTCTATTGCTGCTGGTCGTGTTGTTATTTTTACGACCACATGATGAAATTCAGGATAATACGTGCCTTCCTGAAATTTTAGAGTCATTAGGTAATTCTTAGCTTTTACCCTTGTAGGTGTTGATGAGATTGTTGTTCCTTCGTTGATTAATCGAACTGATGTCACCGAACCTAATCTATTCACACCCAATTCATACAATAACACCCCTTGATTTTGATCTTGAATCGTAAAATCACTTTTAGAAATGAGTTTTCTTTCGTCTTCGATTAGCCGACCACTTACCAACTGGCAATATGAGATTGCTGAAAAATAAAAAAGAAACGGAAGGATTATAAACTTCATATCAATTTGTTGTTTGATACAACATACGCTTTCTCAAGACGCAAGGTTACATCATGCGATCTT
>JBIIQP010000014.1:0-32163 GCA_044341975.1 Crocinitomicaceae bacterium | reverse complement strand
GAAACCACACATCCCTGGTTCAACAATCGATGTACTTCCATTTCTCTTTCTCCTTGAATTGACTTACTTGTCTTAAAATAATTCAATAGGCCCGCTTGATTCGATAGCGCAGTATGTATTGACTCTACAGTTGATAAATCGACGTTTTCGCCTGGTTTTGGCGAAACAGAGATTAAATGAATAATGTCTGTTCCTACATAAAACAGCATTAATGAATTTGTACTTCTAAACTCAAAATAACGAAGTTTTTCATACACTCGCTGCAACACCGTGTCACTAAATAGACCTATAAGTTCTAGCGCTTTTTTGGGTTCTTCCAAGTTCATTTTTTCCCATTCCTCGGCATGAACACCATTTACAATCAGGAATTGTTTCAGCTCATCCTGAAAATGCTCTAACTCATCATCCGAAAGCAACCGGTATTTCATTGTTTTTTTTGTGCAAAAATAGTGAAATCATGAATCCAATAAATGCATCTTAAAAAGAGTGAAATATCGTATTTTTGAGGCAATGACACAGAAAAAAGGTATTGCCATTCTAGGCTCAACAGGCTCAATAGGTACACAAGCACTTGAAGTTCTTGCTGCCTATCCAGATTTTTTTGATCTTCAAGTGATCACAGCCGGCAAAAATGCTGACTTACTTATTGAGCAAGCGCTTAAATTTCAGCCTAATACGGTTGTGATTTCCGATGAAGCACAGTATCAAAAAGTAAAAACGGCCCTTGGCAAAGAAGATATTCATGTATATGCTGGAGATGAGGCACTTTGTCAGGTTGTTGAATCAAATGATGTCCATACGGTTCTTACCGCGCTTGTGGGTTATGCAGGTTTAAAGCCAACCCTTCGAGCTATTTACGCTAAAAAAACAATCGCATTAGCCAACAAGGAAACACTGGTTGTTGCTGGTGAGCTTGTTACACGCCTAGCAAGAGAAAATGGCGTAAACATTTACCCTGTCGATTCTGAACACTCAGCTATTTTTCAATGTTTGGTTGGAGAGTTCCACAATAAAATTGAAAAAATTTACCTTACGGCGTCTGGTGGTCCGTTCCGTGGATGGAGCGAAGAGCAGCTTAAAACTGTGAAAAAAGAACAAGCCTTAAAGCACCCTAATTGGTCAATGGGCGCCAAAATTACGATAGATTCTGCCACCCTTATGAACAAAGGATTAGAGGTAATAGAGGCAAAATGGTTGTTCAATTTAAAGCCGGAAGAAATCGATGTAATTGTGCATCCTCAGTCAATCGTTCACTCACTTGTGCAATTTCAAGATGGAAGCATGAAGGCACAAATGGGCTTGCCTGACATGAAATTACCCATTCAATTTGCCCTAACATTCCCTGATCGATTTCAAACAGATTTTCCTCGTTTCAATTTTATGGATTATCCCCAACTCACTTTTGAGAAACCAGATAGAGCCGTTTTTAAAAACTTAGATCTTGCTTTTAAAGCAATGGAAATGGGAGGAACAGCCGCGTGTATATTAAATGCTGCGAATGAGGTTTCTGTAGATGCTTTTTTGAAGGATCAAATTCAATTTCTTGATATTGCAGAAATCAATGAAAAAACAATGTTGGGTTTGAACTTTGTTCCGAATCCGGCATACGAACACTATGTAGAAAGTGACCGACAAGCTAGGGCCTTTGCACAGTCTTTGGTAAAGAAATAATGTACTGATTATGCCCTGTCTTTGACAAGTTCGATTACCGTAATTTCTGGTAAAATACCAACTCTACCAGGGAAACCCAAGAAACCAAATCCCCTGTTAACATATAAGAACTTCTCGTCTTTCTTATATAGGCCGGCCCATTGCGGATAAATATATTTTGATGGACTCCATTTAAAACCTGGGATTTCAATACCGAATTGCATGCCGTGTGTATGTCCCGACAAGGTAATGTGAACATGATGTTCGTGCTGCAATGTTACAGCCTCCCAATGCGACGGGTCATGTGAAAGCAATATTGTAAAATCGCCTTGGGAAATACCCTCACTCGCTTTTGGTAAGTCGCCATGTTTAACAAAACCTTTCTTTCCCCAATTTTCAACCCCAACCAATGCAATAGACTGACCATCTTTTTCAATCCGCACATGTTCATTAAGCAATAATCGAAATCCTAACTCCTTTTGAATTTGTTTAAGTCGGTCCAAATTTGCTTTCTTCGCAGCCTCAGATGGCCAAGGCAAATAATCACCATAATCATGATTACCCAAGATAGAGTATTTTCCAAATGGCGCCTTTAAGGATGAAAAATGATCCATCCAATCATCCATTTCATCGGCCTTGTTATTTACCAAGTCGCCAGTAAATACAAGTAGATCACTTTCTTGCGAATTAGCTAATTCAATACCCCTTCTAACAGCAATTGGGTCATCAAAACTTCCACTATGGATATCCGAAAGCTGCGTAATTGTAAAACCATCAAATGCTTCGGGCAAATCTCTAAAACGCAATTTCACTTTGTGAACAGTGAAATCATACTTGCCTTTTACAGCGCCATATATCATTCCGGCAAATGGAATCGCCGCTAAACCAAAGGCAATTTGACTGACAAACTTTCTTCTTTCAGGAAGGTAATTGATTGTTTTATGGTCGTTCAACCAATTGTTTAAAAATGCATAAATCCCAAAACCTATGCGACCAATGTCTTCCACAAAAAGAAAACTTATTATTACGAGTTTAGGAACCAGTGAAATCATTAATGCCGCCAAAACCCAACCTACTTGTCTTCCCGGACCATTGGCGAATTTACCCGTGAAACTGTAATAAAAAATAACAGCCAAAATAAAGAGATCTATCCCCCAATACGTCCAATGAATTAAAGTGGAAGAATTGATGTTCCATTTAGAGGTGAGTGTCTTTAATCCATGGAAGGCATAAAAGTCGACCAGCAACCAAATTGAAATAGTGATAAGTACTCTATACAACATAATAAGTAAACAAAAATAAGCACCCTTTGTTGCTGCATCAATAAATAATCACAAATAAGATAAAAGCAATAAAAAAGCCGCTCTCGCGGCTTCTGCTAAATGTCATTTTTAAGGTCTTGCTTGTTATTATCGTAATAATTCACCAGCAGATGTTTCATAAGATATTCTCTGTACTTCTCTCTCGAGACTTTTGGAGTGTATAAATAACCTCTTCCAACAGACCTGTGCTTTATAAATTTTTTACGCTCAAGAATTCTTACAATCGTTGAGGTCGTATTGTACGCAGGTTTTGGATCGTTAAACAACTCCTGAATATCTTTGACTGCTGCCTTCTGAAGTTTCCACAATTTTAACATGACCGATTCTTCGGCTGGGGTCAGACGTTCCATAAAGCAATAGTTAAGTATTGCAAATTACGTCAAATTAGTGTCAAAATGAAAAAAAGGCAAAAATTTAATATTACTTCGTGCTAAGCTTCTTCTTTAAATCAGAAGATAAACCGTCTTTATGCAAATAGATATTAATTGTTTTGTACTTGAAATAATTCTCTGAAACGTATAGGAACCCCTTAGGGTAGTTACCTGTTCCCCAAGAGTTTTTAACCAAAAGGTAGCGGGTTCCATTTTGATCTTTGTATAAGCCAACTATGTGCATTCCGTGGTCATCAGTCGTCACTTTAGAGTCGTATCCTTTTTGGCGCAATTCAGGTGTAATTTCAAGTTCTTTTTGCGGTGTTACAAATGCATTTGATGATTTATCGGCTCCAGCATCAGAGAAATTCTTGTTATCGCGACCTTGTACATCAATGGTTGAAGGGTCCTGCGGTACAATTGCCAAACCATTACGGAAACTGAATCCTTTTTCAGAAACATCTGCTCCCCACGCTAAGGTGTAGCCATTTTTCAATGCATACTCACACGCATCAAAAAGATCCGTTAAACCAACATTGTAACTTTCTCCCCATGCCCAGTTATCTGGAATTTCGAGCATACACTTCTGATTCATCGGATGATTCGTAAATGAAGTCAATGAAATATACTCGTCCATATTCAAGCCAATTGCTTTTGCATATGATTGCGGCGTGTATTTCTTACCATTTAATTCAAACTCCTTAACATCCGCACCAAGATAGGCGTCTAAAATACCATTCAGCGCACTCATCCAAGCATTAGAAATACCATCGCTAGAGTTTTGCATGCTAGTAAGCATTCCCTGTACAGCGCCGTTTAAAACGGAAAAAAGTTCACTATGGTCATGGGTTTCACTCCCGTAATTCAACCCTTGATATACTTTCTCAGGAACAATTCCATAGTTTCTAATTACGTATGGAATATCATGGAATGCACCTCCCTCAGAAAAATTGATTTTACCGTCCATTCGAATGTATTTTTGTGCTTTACTTTCGTAAGCTTTTCGCACAACAAACATTTCCGATAATATTTCAGGGTTTTTATTGCCTTTACGAATTAATTCTGACTCAAAAAATGACAATGCCGAAAAACTCCAACAAGTTCCAGTTTGTCCTTGACTTTGGACAGGTGTCGCATCTAAATGAGCAACTTTCGTAAACTGGTAATTACTTCCCTCTGCATTTTTTACTGGCTCTGAATAGCCGAAAGCCTGAGCTTTTACTTGAGAAAATGCAGCAAGAAATAGAATAGAAACTAGTATTCTTTTCATAGATTATAATTTAGAAGTGTAAAGATAATAGGAATCACAGAAGAGGTTTACTTTCCTGAAAAGATCCAACCTTTGATCCCTTTGACATTCAACTCATTTTGGCGGTTGCGCAATTCATTGTCAGAGGATGACCCTCCAGCACTGACTCTTTTTAAGCCATTTGAAACGTCATATACATAGCCTTCAACACCTTTGTTACGAAGCTGTGCCAGCATATTTTCAACGTTGCTATCGCTGCCAAAACATCCTACAATCAATTGATAAGGCAGCTCCATTTGTGGTTTTTCAGTTGTCGGAGGATTCTCAATTTCCTTCGGTATTTGTACTGGAAATTTCAACCCTGCATCAAATTCGTATGTTCCGTTTCCTGCGGTCGTTATAGTTGGATTAAAATCGGATTCTTTAAGCTCTTGGATTTGGGATTGTAATTTTTCAGCTTTGTATTTTCCCAAAGCACTCTTGTGGAAAGGATTAAAATCTTTTGCAGATATCATTCCCGATTGAAGCACATTTGTTTTAGCAGGAATCCAATAAGAATAAAATGCTATTGGTAAAAAACAGGCTGCAGCAACATATTTCCATGCATTGGAGCGTGCTTTTAAAGCTGGGTGTTCAATTATTTTCGGTTCCTCTACACTTAATGTATCTTCCTCAACTAGCGCAACTGGGGCATCTTCGACGGGCGTAAAATGCACCTTGCCCAATCCATACGATTCAAGCAAAAGATTGAAAAAACGGTCTTGTTCAAAACAGACATTTTTTTCTTGATCAAAATATAAAAACCCTACCCTGTCAATTGCTACACGGGCACCCGCTTTTAATTGATCATTCCAAGAATCAACAAGTTTATTAATTATTCCTGATGCTGTCGAGTAATCTAATGCGTTTTGGGATGCAAATTCTGCCGTTAAAAGTCCGTCATTGTTAATGAGTTGACGATTAAAAAGCAAGGCTTTACCTGGGGGTTGCATGATGCCTTTTTCAAGATCGATAGCTGCTGGGATACGTTTTGCAACGAAGCCGCCAAAAGTGGGAACAATCACACAATTGTGACGCAGCAAAAGATTTCCAATCAGTTCTTCAACAGATACCATTAAACGAAGTTAGGCAAAATTGCATTTGTCTGCAAGTAGCATTTTTAAAAAGAGGTGTTTTACAGTAGATTTAATACTTTCTCTACATCTTCAGGAACATCAATGTTAGGTGTCTCAATAGTCGTTTCTACCACCTTTATCGCATACCCATGGTACAACCAGCGCAATTGCTCCAACGACTCTGTTTGTTCAAGCGCCGTGGGCTCAAGTGCCGTTAACTCACTTAAAATAGTTGATCGGTATGCATACAAGCCAATGTGTCTTAAATAGGGATAGGAAGACAATGGTTCTTGTTTCGCATGATGAAAATTCGGAATTGGACTTCTACTAAAATAAATTGCTTCAGCTGCCTTATTGACAACTATTTTAATGCGATTTGGGTTCAAAAGGTCATCCATGGAAACCGATTTATTTCCCAAAGTTGCAATTTGTGTTTCCCTGTCATCAAAAGCCTTTATTAATTGCTCCAATTGACGAAAATCAACCAATGGTTCATCTCCCTGAATGTTTACAACAACATCCATTTGCGGATACGTTTTTGCGACTTCAGCACAACGGTCCGTTCCACTTGGATGTGATTGGCTCGTCATCATAACTTTTCCACCGAACATATGAACCGCATCTAATATCCGTTGATCGTCTGTTGCAACTACCACTTCTTCAAAGAGAGTGCATTTTTTTGCCCCCTCATAAACCCTTTGAATCATGGATTTTCCTTTGAGGTCAATTAAAGGTTTTCCAGGAAACCTTGAAGAACCGTATCGAGCAGGTATTACTCCGAGAACTTTCATTAAAATTTCATTTGCACCTGCATCAAGAAAGATCGTGGAGGTTGAATATCGCCTGGTCTCGAGGTGTATTCGGCATTCAAAATATTATTTACAATCAAACTTACTCGGTAATTATCCGACGAAGGTAGTGCAATCCTTGCATCAAACACAAGTGCGCCCTTGTTGTATTTCTCACGGTATGCTTTCAATCCCGGAAGAATATAAATTTCGGTTATACCGGGATCCAAATCTTCCTGGAACACTTTATCAATATTAGTCATGTTGCTATTATAACGCATCGAGAAACCTGCGCTAAACTTTTTATACGTGACCTCCACATCGGCTTTTGCCAAATGGTTGAATCGGTATTTTAACATGTTACTTGTTGAATCAGACATGTTTGCTAAATAAGATGGACTGTTATTCAATGTAACTGGATTCATATAAGTGTAGCCCAATAATGAAACTATTTGCACATTGCCAATACTTCCTGAACTATTGAAGGAGAATTCAATACCAGAGATTCTTGCTCTTTCTGCATTTTGCGCTTGGAAGCCAATGTAATTTTGAAAGTTTTGAGAAGTTAGCATGACGGAATCAGGTTTATACAATCCAAATGTAAATTCCATCATATTGCTGTATTCGTTGATGAATCCAGCAACGTCTAACATTCCTTTCCACTCACCAATTTTCACGCCCTGCTTTATGCCAATTTCAGCTGCCCAACCAACTTCTGGGCGAAGGTTCGCATTCGGAAAAATGTTGAGAGAACCAACACTTGTTTGAGTATAGCGTTCAGCTACAGAGGGGTATCTAATTCCTTGGCCAAATGATGCTCTCAAATGCGTGTATTTCATCAGCTCATAATGCAGTCCTAATCGCAATATCGGATAAACCGGAATTTTTGCCAAGCTATTTGTATCATTGCCGTAAGAAAAATCCGAATCTCCAGTTCGGCCATCCATGATAAAGTGTTCCAAGCGCAAGCCACCTGTCACATCAAGTTTGTTGATCTTTCGTTCGAACTGGCTATACATTGATAAATTGTTTGAATTGTGGTTGCCGAAAAGACTAGAACTAACCGAATTGTAAATGTTGGAGGTCCCTGCTGTCACGGTTGTTCCACCTGAAAATTTTCGTTGGAACTGGTAATCCGTAAAATAAATCGTAGCACCATTACTTTGGCTAGTATTCGTAAGGTTTTCGTTGTTCGCAAAATAGATACGCGTTTTTAGTGAATGTTTGTTGTTCTTTTTATCCGTAAATTTCAAGTAAGGGTCAATGAATAATCGTTGACCAAAATTATAGGTTAACGTTGAAGCTGCATTGCTTGTGTCAGCGCCCCCACTTGGAGTGTACCCAAGGGTATCACTTTGCCAGATAAGAAAGTTTCCTGTTTTTTGCATTTGATAATTGTACCCAATACCCGCTTTTAGTCGAGATAAATTGTTAAAACGGAAATAAACAGTTCCGCTAACACGTCCTCTTGCTTCTGTTTCTCCTTGACGGTATCCATCGTTTCTGAAAAAAGTTGTGGAGAACGTGTAACCTGTTTGTTTGAACATTTGGCCACGATAAATCTCGACTTGTTGATTCATCGGGTTGGTATTCCACCAACGTAAAGATGCCCTTTTTGGATCACCATATACACCCGTCTGAATCTTTACTTTTGTTTCAGCCTTAAGCCCTGGTTCTTTCTCTGTTAATGCAATCACTCCGTTTAAGGCGCCACTTCCATACAAAACAGAAGATGCACCCTTCATAATTTCAATTTGAGCTGCTTGTTCCATCGGTATTGCATTCCACTGCGTATCGCCAGCGTATCCTGACAATAAAGGCATGCCGTTCCATAGCAATAACACACGGCTCCCTGTTCCATAAGCAAAGCCTGAACCACCGCGGATACTCACTTGACCATCCATGGTGTAAACACCGGGGCTCTGATCTACTGCTTGTTCAAGATCTGTAATTCCCTTGTTATCAATTAATGTTGGCTTTATAATTTCCATTGATACAGCTACATCCTCAACACGCTGCTGTCTCCGGCCAGCTGATACCACAACAGCAGAAATCGTTTTAACAGGTACGTCCAACGTTATACTTATTTCTCCTGCGGCATTTACAACCGTGGTATCATTTAAAAAAGACGCCATCGAAGTAATCAGTGTGACGGGGTAACTTGTGGCATTTATATTGAATACCCCATCAACATCTGTGATTGCTTTTTCGCCATTTGAAGCTATTATTTTAGCCCCCACAACAGGCTCTTTATCATCACTTTGAATAACCTTTCCAACGATTTGGCTTGTTGCAATAAACGGAAGGAAAAATAATAGAAGTACAGTTATTTTCATAAACAGTATAGTTTTAAGTAGTATTGGCTTAGTTGCTAAAATACCAATTTTGCCGAATAATCAATGAAAAAATAAAGGATCGACTATATTTCGGCCTGAAGTTGAATTAAAAATGTTCGTGGCGGCTGAATATCTGCTGGTCGCGATGTGTATTCTTGATTCAATACATTATTGACTAAAAAAGCCAAACGCAATTTATCTTTTAATTTGAAAGCGGCTCGCAGATCAACAACCAAAGAGCCCTGATTGAACTTTTGGCGGTATTCAGACAATCCCGGTAAAACATAAAGTTCATTGTTTGTTGGGTCTAAGTCTGAAAGAAAAACATTATCGATATTCGTCATAAAACTATTGTACCTGCAAGAAACACCAAAACTGTATTTTTTATAGTTGATTTCGATATCCCCCTTGGCGAGGTGCTTGAATCTGTATTTCAACATGTTTGAGCCGGAATCAGAAAATTGATTGGTGTATTTTGGATTGTTGTTGAGGCTTACGGGAGACATGTACGTATAACCAATTAACGAAATAATTTCTACATTCTTAATCTTTCCAGAGCTGTTGAAAGAAAACTCAATCCCTGTAATTTTGGCTTTTTCTGCATTTTGTGCCTGAAATCCAATCCAACTAGAAAGGTTTGCAGCTGTAATGACCACCGTGTCCGGGTTATATAAGCCATAGGTGTATTCAATCATGTTGTTGTACTTGTTGATGAACCCAGCAATATCTATCATGCCCTTCCAGTCTCCAAGAGGAACAATTTGCTTAATCCCTAATTCAGATGCCCAACCCACTTCTGGTCTCAAGCTTGGATTTGGAAAAATTACAACTCCCCCATTGGACGTCGCAGCAAATCGCTCAGCAACTGAAGGAAATCTTATTCCTTGACCAAAGGATGCTCTTAAATGTGTCAGTTTATTTACAGCGTAGTGCACGCCTGCTCTAAGAATTGGATAAACTGGCAGTTTTGACATGGCGGCTGTATCATTACCAAAATAGAAGTCGGAGTCTCCTCGTTTTCCATCCATCTCAAAATATTCAGCTCTCGAACCAACTGTAATGTCAATGTCATTCCACTTTTTTTCATATTGGATATAAGCAGCTGCATTTTTAGAAGTGTGATCGCCAAAGACCGGACTAATGATTTGATTTGCAGAAACAGTTGTTCCTGCGGTAAGCGTTGATTTCCCGGCAAATTGTTTTTGAAATTGATAATTTGAATAGTACATTGCTGCTTTGGAAGACGCAAAAATATTGGTTAAGTCTCCTGTCGTTACGAGATAATATCTCGTTTTTAATTCGTGTTTGTTGTTAAATCGATCGGTAAATTTTAAATAGGGATCGACGTTTACTCGAATTGATTTTTGATAGCTCAATGTACTTCCCATACCCTGAGCTATGTAGCCCAAAGAATCATTTTCCCATAGAATAAAGTTACCTGTATATTGGTATTGTCCACTATAAAACATCCCTAACTTTAAATTGCGCGAAGGCTTAAAATAAAGGGAGCCACTTAATCTTGCCCTGTCTTCTAGAGCGCCCTTTTTATATCCTTCATTTTTAAATCCATTCACACCAATCGTGTATCCAAAACGATCAAAAGACTTTCCATTGAATACATCTACAGAATGGTACATTGGGTTGCGTGTCCACCACTTTAAGGATGTCCTCTTTGGGTCACCATAAACTCCTGTCATTGCGCGCACCTTTAATTCTCCCTTGGTTGAAGGTTCTTTTTCAACCATTGAAATAATCCCGTTAAGCGCACCACTGCCATATAGTACTGAGGAAGCTCCTTTAATAATTTCAATTTGAGAAGCATTTTCCATTGGAACACTATTCCATTTCACATCCCCAACATCTGGCGACAACATTGGTATTCCATTCCAAATTAGTAAAACACGGCTTCCGGCGCCATAAGCGTATCCTCCACCACCACGAATACTTACCTGACCATCCATTGCAAAGACACCTGGACTTTGATTCACCGCTTGATCCAAACTTGTAAGCGCTTTATTGTTGATCAGTGCTGGCTTTAATATTTCCATGGAAATAGCAACATCTTCCACTTTTTGCCTTCTTCTACCTGCTGTAACCACGACAGCTTCAATTGTTTTCAATTCACCACCTAGGTATATAATTATTTCTGCTATTGAAGAGGAAACGATGGTTGTGTCGTTAGGTAGTCCATTGAATCGTGTAATCAATGTTGCAGGGAAACGGTCAACAAAAAGTGAAAATTTGCCTTCGACATCTGTGATTGCCTGTTTTTCGTCGTTGGTTGAAATGATTGCATTTTCAATGGGAAGGCCTGATTCTCTATTGACAACTCTTCCACTAATTTGGCTAAGTAGCTGAGTACAAAGCAACACATTAATAAAAAAAAACAGTAAGTATTTCATTGGGTTCGTAAGTAGTTACACAAAAATAGAATTTTAGTTGAATTAAGCCCTTTTTGTGTCAAATCGGTTGATGAAATGTCATTTTTTCGTATCTTCAGTATAAACCTTTAACCTCCATCAACTTGAATTACACTGAACAACATTTTCAGTTAGGGCTTTCTTTTTTACAAGGAATAGGCCCTAAAAAGGCCGCACAACTAGTTTCCAAAACTGGAAGTCCCGAAGCGGTTTTCCAGGAGTCAATTATGTACCTGCACCAACAAACCACTATCAGTAAAAGCGTTTTAAAACAAATGAACAGAACTGCGGCACTTGAAAAAGCAGATAAGGAACTTGAATTCATCTCACGAAATCAAATTAGAATGCACTTCTACCTTGACAAAGATTATCCCAGAAGGCTCCGACAATGTGTTGACGCACCAATTGTTTTATTTGGGAAGGGAAATTATGAAATCAATGGAACGAAAACCGTCGCAATCGTAGGAACAAGGGCGGCAACTGGATACGGAAAACGCATTTGTGAAGAATTGATTGAGCGTTTTGAAGACCAGGAAATTCAAGTAATCAGTGGAATGGCTTATGGAATAGATATCTGCGCACATCAACTGTGTGTTAAAAAGAATATCAGTACAATTGGTGTTTTGGGACATGGCCTTGATCGGATATACCCATACGTTCATCGGAAAATTGCAGAACAAATGATAGAAAATGGTGGATTATTAACTGAATTTCTTCCCGGAACCAAGCCTGATCGAGAAAATTTTCCAATGAGAAACAGAATTGTTGCTGGAATGACAGATGCCACCATTGTTGTTGAAAGCAAACTTTCTGGCGGGTCCCTTATTACTGCAGACTTAGCCAACGATTATAATCGGGATGTCTTTGCTTTTCCCGGTAATATTGGGCAAGAACAATCTGCAGGTTGCAACTCGTTAATTAAAACGAATAAAGCGCATTTAGTAATGAATGGCCAAGATTTTTTAACTCAAATGAATTGGACCAATGATAGCAATTCAAACAAGCAACAAAAGATTTGCCTCGAACTAACACAGGATGAAAAAGTCATTTATGATTTATTGGCTGAAACGGAAAAAGAACACATTGATGTCCTTTCTATCAAAAGTGGAAAACCATCCTCACAAATCAATGTATTGTTATTTCAACTTGAAATGAAAAACGCCATTGATTCGCTGCCCGGTAAACTCTACCGTATAAGAAAATAAAAAGGGGAGACATATGCCTCCCCAAATTTCTATGCAGTAAAACTACTCTTAACGTCTGATTCCAGCCTTGAGTAATCTTCTATTATCGATGACATCAGCCTTTTTCTTCAAGGCACTGATAACCTGTCCTTGCAGGCTGCCTTTCACTGAAGCAAACAACTGGTCTTTTTCAACATTGTAATTTGCTGCCGTTGGGGCTTTCGTTGTTTTGTCAATACGAATAACATAAACCCCCATTTTACCTTTCAGAGGCAATGTTCTTTGACCATCCTTCAGGCCTGAGAATAAAGCTCCCACAACTTCCGGTTCAAAACCTGCACCTGTAATTTGCGGGTTTCCGAAAGTAACTTCCGCTTTCATCACCTCAGAGTTTGCGCGCTTAGCCATTGCATTCAGGTTTTTGTCTTTCAACAACTGGTTTGTAAATCGCTTCGCTTTTTTCTCTTCAATTAAATCTTTTTTCATTGTCATTTCAGCATCTTCAAAAGTTGGGACTCCTTTCGCTTTGATAGACGAAACGATTGCAATGATATAACGGTCCTTGTCTTTGATCGGAGCAGTTGTTAAATCTCCAACCATTGACTCTTCTGAGAACGCCAACTTAAGAATTTTATCCTCTGCAAACGTTGTGTTGAAGCCATATAATTTCGGTGCTTCATCCTGAATGCTAACTGGACGAACGAAGTACCCAGCTTGTTGTGCAATCGTGTCAAAAAGCTCCAACTTAGCTTTGATATCTGACTTCTTAGAAATCTTCGCTTCCAGTTTATAAAGAAGATTATATACTTCGCTTTCTTTGCGATCTATCGTTTCTTGACTCGCTTTAAACGTTTTGGCAACAGAGGCTAGTAATGGGAAATTTGTAGCGTCACGCTCCAACACTTCAATAATGTGAATACCATACATTGTTTTCACCGTACCAATAGAACCAACTGGTTTTGTGGCGCAGAATGAAGCAAATTCAGGTACCATATCAACCTCGATGAAGTTGTCAATTAATCCACCCTGAGGGACTGAACCTTTATCATCACTAAACTTGGTTACAAACTCAGCAAAATTGTCTTTGTTTATCAATTTCATCAAACTGTCAGCAGTCTTTTGTTTTTGATCGATAATTTTCTTGTCTTTTGACTGATTTGTTGACAACAAAATATGTCTTGCTTTCAATCTTGAAGGTGTGAAACCAAGAACTTTGGATATAACCACATTTCCTTGATTGTCATATGGGCCAACAATCTGTCCAACGTTTGCTGTATTGAAAACAGTATCCAAATACTTCGGATAAGACTGCAGTTTTTGTGCTTTTTCATTTCCTTCAGGCACTGCTGTAGCAAACTTCAAGGACGAATAGAATTTAATGTCGCTGTTTTTAAGCACGTACAAAGAATCTTCAGTTGTTGCAGCAAATCCTGCCTTTAACTCAGTCATTGTGCGATTGAACTTAGCTGAATCCGTTTTTGAAGGATTGATTACTACGTCAAAATACTTCACTTCACGGCTAGCAGATCTGTTTTCGTATTTTTTATCTTTTTTGTGCTCCTCGTAATACGATTTTAATTCTGAATCTGAAACCTTAATGTCATCATCCAAAATTTCAGAATAACGGCGAACAACAAACGATGCGCTCTTCACTTCTTTTTGAGCGAAGTACTCTTCTTCAGCCTCCAATTTTGTTACATACAATCCTTGTCCAACCAGTTCAAAATACTTCTCTTGCTTTCTGCGATCGATGTAATATTTTTTATTGTCTTCCCATTGCTTCTGAACTTTTGAATCACTTGATGTTTCCATTTCATCAATTCTCTTTTCAAGCATTTTTGCGTTGAACTGACCTGTTAATGAATCAGTAAATCCTTGGGCCAACTCTGGTAAGACTGCAAAACCATCTGTTCCATACAGGTAAGCGTCAAATTCAGACTCGCTCACATCAATTCCCAATTCAGCAAATTCCTTGTCAAAAATGGTTGTTTCTACAACATAATTCCAAGCTTTGTCTGCTGACGCGTCTTGGTCTTTCTGCGTGTATTCGCGCTGCTGCTGTTGAAACTGCATTCTATCCTGCTCCTGGAATTTTCCAATTGCTTCTTCGAATTTTGCGTATTCTACTTTTTCACCATAAACAGTACCATAACCATATTGGTCCTCTGATCCTTGGGTCATCTTTCTCCAATCACCAAGAATGAAGGCAAATAATGCGATACCGATTAGAACTACTAAAAGCCCTGATTTTTCACGAATTTTTCCTATTAAAGCCATTTAATTTTCTTTAAGGGTGCGAATATAACGAGTTGATTTGATTTTTGAAAATTATCAAATGATTAAGGTGTCTGTTTTTCAACAAAAAAGACCACGTTACTAACGCAGTCTTTCTTAAAAAAATTAAAATTGGCGACTATTTTCCGCCCTCACCCTCTTTTTTAGGCGGGTCTTCTTGCTTTTCTTCTTCTTTTTTATTCTCCTCAATAGATGGGTTTTTTGGCTCCACATTTTCTGGGGTTGGTTCAGCTGTTTTTCCTGCACCTGATTTCCCCGGACTCTTTGTACCGCCTGTTCCTGAATTGGTGTTTGTACCGTTTCCATTTGTCCCTGTAGAAGTTGATCCAGTTCCCGGTCGGCCTGCGCCCGTGCCAACAGAGCTGCCATTAGAAGTGCCTTCTGTATTTGTCGTTCCGGTACCTGAGGGCCTGCCTATTCCGCCCCCAGAGTTCAAAGTGCCAGTGCCTGTACTTCCGCCTCCCGTATTGTTAATTTGAGTGCACTCGCCAAGGACCGCACCAAGAGCTTGATAAGACGGCCAAGCAGATGCAGGTATCTCAATAGTTTTCGCAGATGTTGCCCCTTGCTCTTTGTAGCAAATTTTTATTTTTTGATCGTCTAGCTGATAATTCACAATGATCGTCTCCGTGTCGGTTCCGCATGCATTGCTCACTGAAATGACAATGGTGTTCGCTCCCTGTGAAAGAGGAAGGTTCATCACCAATAATCCTGTTGTGGGATTATATCCTGTTACATTATAGCTTCTGTTATTTATTGTGACTGTTGGTTGCTGACCTGCGGCATTTTGAATCTGTAAATTCAATTCAACGGTGCTTTTTGAAACAGTCGCACCGTTTATCGGACTAACAACATTAATGACGGGAGGAACACAATTATCATACGTCACTAAAACTGTTTTTGAATCCGTACCGCAGGAATTGTTCGCTTTCAAAACAAACGTGTTTAAGCCTGGCGTCAAATTAACATTGGTAGAAAACGCACCATTATTAACAACCACATTTGACAAGGCAGCACCATTCTGGGTAATTTGCAATTGCTGTCCGTTTGAAATATTCGAAGCGTTTCCAGAAAGTGTGTAAGCAGCTTGGGTAACTGTTAAACCACTATTTGCCGGACTTGAAATTGACAAAACTGGAGGTTTACAATTGTCGTAATTCACTGTTATCGTTTCTGTATCTGAACCACATGCATTTGTTACAGAAATTACAATTGTGTTTTGTCCAGGAACTAGTGGAACATTCATTTGAAGGCTCCCAGTTGATGGATTATAACCGCTGATGTTGTAACTTCTCGTGTTTATTGTAATTGTTGGCGATTGTCCAGCAGCATTTTGAATGGTCGCAGTCAAATCAATACTGCCACTTGAAACGGTTGAACCATTCGTTGGCGCGCTCACGGTAATTACAGGAGGAATGCAACTAGTGTAATTTATAAGTACAGTCTCCGCATCCGTGCCACAACTGTTTGTTCCGGCAATTACAAATGTATTCGCGCCTGCAGCTAAATTAACATTGGCGGAAACCATACCATTTGACGCATTGAAACTTACATTGGATACTGTTGTTCCGTTTAATTTTAAAGAGACTTCTTGCGCTGACGTAATATTTGTTGCTGTGGCCTTAAAAGTATATGCCGCAGAAGTTACAGAAAGTCCTGAAGAGGCTGGTGAAATCAATGCAATTACCGGCGCAACACAGTTTTGATAATTAACTGTAATTGTTTCCGAATCATTGCCACAATTGTTTGTTGCGGTTATAACAAATGTGTTTAACCCAGGCAGAAGCGTTAAGGAGCTTTGAAGTGTTCCGTTTGCAGCGTTATATCCAAAATTTGTAATGCTTCGATTGTTTTGCGTGATGCTGATTCCCTGATTTGTTGTGTTGGAAATTGTCGCAGAAAGTGTAAATGCGGGGCTCGCGACAGTTGTTCCAGAAGTTGTAGGGTTCAACATAGAGATAACCGGAGGAATGCAATTTTGGTAAATCACATTAAACGATTCTACATCCGTTCCACAGTCGTTTGTGACGGTAATAACAAATGCATTGCTCCCTGGATTCAATGTTACATTTGCACTTAAAACGCTTGTTGCAGCATTGAATGTAAATCCAGGTACAACTTGATTGTTTTGTGTGAATTTTATTTCTTGCGCTGATGTTACATTTTCAAGTTTCGCGGAGACTGAATACTGAGCTTGACTAACCGTTGGCTGTGTACCACTCGGAACGATCATGCTAATAGATGGCGCTTTGCATTGCTGATAATTAACTTCAAATTTTTTGGTAACAGAGCCACAACTATTAGTTGCCGTTATTACAAAAGTGTTGATGCCTGGAGTCAAAACAACTGTTCCACTCAAATTACCATTTGTTGAATTGAACCCAAAGGTTGTAAAACTCCTGCTGTTCATTGTGACCGCAACACCTTGTTGGTTGGCTACTTGCTGCACATTTGCGCTGAAAGTAAAATTAGCGTTGCTAACCGTCATTGATTCAGAGGAAGGAACAATTGTCTGAATAACTGGAAGTGTGCATTTTTGATAGCTTACATCGATTGTCTTTGCTTCCGTTCCACATGCATTTGAAACCGTAATCTCAAAAGTATTTAAGCCTTCATTAAGAATTACATTACTTTCAAATCGATTATTTTGAGGATTATAGGTGTAATTCAGGTTGTTGACACCATTTACCTTGTAAACAATATTCTGTCTGCCACCCGCATTAGGAATTGAGGCAATTACAGTGTAATTGATTGCGTTCACGGTTTGGCCCGCTCCGCTTGGCTGTATAAAATTAATTGATGGTGGAATACACGGTGGGGTTGGTGTTACTTCACTCGAAGACGTGGTGGAAGTTGGGCTGTCTTCTCGATGATGGGCCTTAAATCTAAAATTGATAAAACCAGAGGTGTAGTGATAAATATCTTGCCTGTATTTGCTTGCTTTCACAACTCCATCAAAATCATCCAAGCCAGTAAACGTGCTTTTATGCTCAAGTCCAATCGTTACATTCGGCGCGACTTGATACCCTATTCCAAACCCTAAACTTGGCATTACGTTTACACGAAATGTGTTTTTATTACTGCCATCCAAAGCGGTTTCATAGACTTGGTCCATTAGCGCACTAAGAGCAGGTTTGCTAACATCGTTTGCGTCATAATTATAAATGCCCCCGAGTGTATCATTTGCATATAAATCTCCAAAAGTCTGGTGCCACGTCAAACCTATTCCTCCAAAAACATAAGGATCCCAGCGTGTGCGCTCTCTTAGACCATTTGCGTGTAAAACCAACTCCAGTGAAAGGCGGTGTACTTGAGCTTGGAAATTGTTTACAGAAAACCCCAAGGAATCCATGTAGGGTTTTGCTGCAATGCCTGTAAAGCCTGTTGAATCAGTTGTAGAGTAATCTTGTCCGTACCAATATCCTTGCAGGTAACGCCCTCTTAAATCAAAGGATAGCCTTCTGCCATAATCGTAGTTAAATGAACGCCCAAGGGTCAAGCCCCAGCCGGCAGAAGTTTTGTACTTTACATCTGTTGTGCTCCAAGTTCCACCCACATTAAAGCCAAGTTGCCACTTCGATTGTGTTTCATAACTGACATATTGAGCCCTCAACAGGCCTGAAATTGAAAGAAAGAAAAAGGATAGCGTAATTATTCGTTTCATGATCACATATTTGAGCCGCCCCAAACGAATTCTGTGCCAAACTGTTTGAGAACATTGTTAAAAAGCAAAATAAAGCTATGCATTTTATGCTTCAAGTTGTGTATATTGAATTAATTTTATCGGAAATACAGGCTTTTTATACATGAAATTGAGGGTTGTTATTTATTTGTTAATGCCATTTTTTGCCTCTTTTTCATTCGGGCAAGAGGCCTACAACACCTGCAATAACGCCTTAGAATTATGTCCTTTACAGGTTTATACCGTTAACAACCTTGGTGCAAATAAAACGTTGTGTGCGAATTGCGAGGATGATTTTAATTTCTGTTTCACAGCAAATAATACGATTTGGTTCAAGTTTACAACGAACACTGTTGGCGGAAACGTCTCTGTAGCATTCAATAATCTTATTTTTCAAAACGCTCCCGGACAAGGAATAGCATTGCAGGCAACGCTTCTGGAGGCAACCGTTCCATGTCAATCCGACACCTATACAGCAATAGGAAATTGCGAGTCAAACGGGCTAGCAAATTTCACCTTAAACGCTACTGGTTTACTAGCAAACACCACTTATTACATTGTTGTGTCGGGTGATTTGAGTGGCAATGGGGGCAGTGTTGCTGCTGAATGCACGTTCGATATTTCTGCTACTGGACCGGCGGTAGATCGTTCGTCAGCTGGAGTTGTTATTGATGGATCCGTTACCAGTGTCTGCATCAATCAAGCATTTACTGCGAATGCGATTATTTTTGATTGTCCAGACAATAGTCCTTTCACTTGGTATGTGAATGGTGTTTTAGTTGCGGTAACGTCAGATCATTTTTATTCATCAAGCGATATTCAAGATGGGGACATTATTTCCGTTGAAACCAACTGTTATGCTCAATGCTCACAATTTGTTACTGCTGCATCTAATCCTATTTCGGTCTTTTCATTTCCGCTGAATGCCGGTGTTGATCAAGTGATTGAACGAGGAGCCACGACGCAATTACTTGGAAGTACAACCGCCACAACCTATGAGTGGACACCAAGCTACAACATCAGTGACACCTTGAGCTTAACACCATTTGTTCATCCGGAGGAGACAACGATTTATACACTAACAGCAACGCAAAATGGCTGTACTCAATATGATTATGTAACCATTTCAATTGATGACCCTCTCATTATTCCCACCACTTTTTCTCCAAACGAAGATGGCATTAATGATACCTGGGAAATCGGTGGAGTCGAGAAATATCCGAATTGTTTTGTACAAATTTTTAACCGTTGGGGACAAGAAATTTTTCAATCTATAGGTTACACGGATAAAAAAGCCTGGGACGGAACAATAAATGAAAAGGCAGCCGCTGAGGGTGTATATTTCTACATTGTTAAGTTGCGTGACGATGAAAAAAAGGAGTTTAAAGGAAGTATTACGCTGATCCGATGAAAACCCTTGCCTACATAACGTTGATCATGTTTTTGACGGGAAAATTGTGGTCACAACAATTGCCGCAATATTCGCAGTGGGCCTTCCATCAGTTTGCCATGAATCCAGCACATGCCGGCATCAAGTCGTGTATAGATATTCATACTCTTTTTCGGTCTCAATGGGTTGGTTTCGAGGGTGCTCCCAAAAGTGGATTCCTATCGCTGAGTGCTCCGCTCAGGTCGAAAAGAAAGGAGTTTTTAAGTGCCCGACATGGTATTGGTATGCGTGTGGAAAATGATCAAATTGGACAATTTAAAACCAATCGTTTTAATGTCGCATATGCCGGACACTTCAATTTCTCTCCCGACAATCGTCTTTCATTGGGATTATATGGAGGAATTATTCAAACCGGATATGACCCAAGCGGGAGTGTTACGCTTAAACCGGATCCTCAAATTACCAAAGAAGCCAACTTTGTATCGCCAGATGCGTCTTTTGGCTCCTGGTGGAATGGGAAGAATTATTATTTCGGATTTGTATTGCAAAACCTTTTGAATTATAAATGGGCCCAGCTTGGTTATGATTCCTATTACAGAAGGCATGCTCTTTTGAATGCTAGCTATCGCATGCGCATCAATGACCAAATTACTTTTTTTCCCTCAGCACTTGTAAAAATTCCTTCCAGAGGACCTTTGGCAATTGATTTACAAACTTCTGTTGATATTCGTAATATGTTTGATTTTGGCCTTGGCTATCGTAATTCAGATGCCATCATCTTTTTTGCAGGTTATAAATTAAACCACAAGTTTTCGATCATGTATTCATTTGATCTCACAACATCACCGCTCAAAAATTACAGCAGCAACACCCATGAAATCTCGATCAGTTTCAATGCTTGTCGAGCAGAAAAAACAGCATCTGTGAGCTGCCCACTTTTCGAATAGCCTTCGTTATTCAAAAACCCTTGTTTATAAATCATTGAACGGGCTTCATTGTGCGTTCTTATCTTCAGGATATTTGTTAAAAGCGAATGTTATGCGTAAGACCCTTCTATTTACCACACTTCTTGTCCTTGGTGCTTGTGTACCAGCAAAGAAATACAATGACCTTTTAGAAAGAGAGAAAAAATGCAGTGAAGAACTTGAAGCATTTAAAAGAAGTTCTTTGGATTTCGAGGGAAAGGCAAAAGATTTTGAAGCACGCTACAACGTGTTGACCAAAGAAGTCAGTGGCTTGAAAAGTGATACAAGCAAGTTGGGGACACAATTCCGTATTCTTCAAATTCAATACGACAAAATGGCTCAGCAAAATGAATCGTTGGAACAAGCATTTGATCGCTTGAAGGCCTCTGGAGCAAAAGAAACCGCCACTTTACAGTCTGAGTTAGAAGCCAAAAATATTGAGCTTCAGCGTAAAGAAGATGCATTGATTACACTTGAAGCAGAATTAAAAACCAAACAACAATTACTTTCTGAACGCGAACAACGTGTGAATGAACTTGAAGAAGCCATTCAACGGAAAGATGAAGCGACACAGCAACTTAAGGCGAAAGTGGCTGCTGCCTTGCGCGGATTTGAAAATCAAGGATTATCGGTGGTTCAAAAGAATGGTAAAATCTATGTGAGCATGGAGGCAAAGTTATTGTTTGCTTCAGGAAGCACTGCTGTTGAACCCAATGGAAAAAAGGCATTGATCGAATTGGCCAAAGTGCTTGAAAATGAAAAAGAATTGGAAATTATTGTAGAAGGTCACACCGATACTGATAAACTAGTAAGCCCCACACATCCAACTTCAAACTGGGAGTTATCTGTTTTGAGAGCGACTTCTGTCGTTGATATTTTCTTGACCAATTCTAAAATGAATCCTGCACAATTAATGGCGGGGGGCCGTTCTGAATTTCATCCGGTTGACCCTAAAGACAAATCCAAAAATCGTCGGATCGAAATTATTATTTCGCCAGATCTAAATGAATTGTTTGAGATTATTTCAAATTAAGCTTTCAGAAGGAACTAAAATGCCTGTTGGACGGGCGTGACGTAAAAGGAATGCCCTTAATCAAAAAAAAGCAGGCACATAAGGTACCTGCTTTCCGTTTCTGTTTCAAGATTTGATACCTTTCAGTATTGATTCTTGAAACTTCATCTTTCTTAATCGATATCGAAATATAAGTAACTGCTTTTTACAGCCAGCCTCGGATTTGACAGTTTATGAACACCTTTTAAAGTGACTATTTCTGTTTCAATCAGTCATGCCGGTTGCCCTTGCATGATTCAGGTTGCCCTGTCTTTGAGCACAAAAACAACTGTTTCTGTACTTATACTCTATTTCAATCTTTCTTTTGTCCACGGCTATTCACCGTACTTCGAACAAAATTATGTAAACATAACCTTGTCTGATTCTTTAAGGAATTTCACCCGAAAAAATATAAGCTCTCACTTCCTTTGTGTCTATCAGTTTCAAAGACCTATTACAATCCTTTATCTCTGACCTAACCAATACCGAAAGAACGACTTCATCAATTAAGACATTACAAAGATAGGTGCGGATATCCCGGGCTCCATTAATGTGCATCAATAGGATTGTTGATCTTCATCAAAATAATCCTTCTTCATCAATTGGAATAATCTAACAGCACACCAAAAGTCCCCTCTACAAAATCAAGTTTATCCATGAATTTGTAAGCTTTTATTTAAATGGAAGTGCTTTGGAATTAAAGTTAGTTCAAGCAAATAGCAAGAAATCCCTACCTTTAAGGCATGAGTCACGTTTCGGCTGCATTGCAATTAAAAATCAAAACATTACCCGAAAAGCCTGGTGTTTATCAATATTTTGACGCCCGAGGCACCATTATTTATGTTGGAAAAGCAAAGAATTTAAAGAAGCGTGTATCCTCCTATTTCAATAAAACACAAGACAATTATAAAACATCCGTTCTTGTTCGAAAAATTGTCAATATTGAATACATCGTTGTCAATACCGAACTGGATGCGCTGCTCCTTGAAAACAACCTCATCAAATCGTATCAGCCCCGTTACAATATTCAACTCAAAGACGATAAAACATATCCTTGGATTTGCGTTAAAAACGAAGCTTTTCCAAGAGTGTTTTCGACGCGACAACTGATCAAAGACGGTTCAAAGTATTTTGGTCCTTACCCCAGCGGTAAAGTCATGCAAACATTGCTGGTGCTCATCAAAGAACTTTACCTTTTACGAACATGTCACCTCGATCTTTCGAAGCAAAAAATAGAGGAAAAGAAATACAAAGTTTGCCTTGAATACCACATTGGAAACTGCAGAGGTGGCTGCGTTGGACATGAAAAACAAGAAGACTATGAAGAGCAGATTGTCCAAATAGAACAACTGTTAAAAGGAAATATTGGTTCGGTGATTGGTTTTCTAAAGCAACGCATGCAGCAGCACGCCGAAAAGTTGGAGTACGAGCAAGCACAGCAATTAAAAGAAAAAATAGACACGCTGGAAAGCTATCGCGCGAAGTCGACAATTGTCTCGCCGTCAATTCATGAGGTCGATGTTTGCACGTTAATCAATGAGCCCGAAAGTGCTTTTGTAAATTATCTCAGCATACACAATGGTGCTATTATTCATGCCTATACTGCTGAAGTTAAAAAGAAGCTCAATGAAACAAGTGATGAAGTACTTAGCTATGTCATTCCTGAATTGCGCGAGCGCTTTGAAAGTCAGTCAAAAGAAATAATACTAAGCGAACCTGTTGGGTTTGATTTAGAAGGCATCAAGTTTTCGGTTCCGCAGCGCGGTGACAAAAAGGAATTAATAGATTTATCATTAAGAAATGCCAAGTTTTACAAGCTTGAAAAACAAAAGCAAGAAAAAATAATTGACCCCGAAAAACACACAAACCGCATTCTAGGGCAAATTAAAACAGATTTCCGACTAAAAGAAATCCCGCTGCACATTGAGTGTTTTGATAACTCCAATATACAGGGAACCAATGCTGTTTCAGCTTGTGTTGTATTTAGAAATGGGAAGCCAAGCAAAAAGGATTACAGGCATTTCAATGTGAAAACCGTTGAAGGACCCGATGATTTTGCCACCATGGAAGAAGTTGTATATCGCCGATACAAACTACTACTTGATGAACAACAAGGTCTGCCACAACTCATTGTGATTGATGGTGGAAAAGGCCAATTGAGCGCCGCATTGAAAGCCCTCGAAAAATTAGACTTGCGCGGAAAAGTAGCCATTTGTGGTATCGCCAAACGACTGGAAGAGATTTTCTTTCCGGGCGACAACTTGCCGATTTACATAGACAAGCGATCTGAAAGTTTGAAAGTAATCCAGTTTATGCGCAACGAAGCGCACCGCTTTGGAATCACACATCACCGCAACAAACGCAGCAAAGCGAGTCTTACTTCTGCATTGTTGGATATTCCGGGAATTGGACCGAAGACACAGCAGGATCTCATGAAGGCATTTAAGACGGTATCGGCTATACAAAATGCAACATTGGAGGAGTTGACCGCTATAATTGGACTGGCGAAAGCGAAGTTGGTGAAGGGAATGAGCAATTGACCATTCGTCTTTGCCTCCTCCGTCGATGCTCAGGACTAGGAGGGCAAGCAATTCACAATGAGGCAATTTACAATGAGCCGCTACTGCTTTTCAATGTGTAATTAGGATTCCGACCAAGTTAGAAAAGACTCTTTAAACTGCGAAATGAACACGTTTCCAGTATATGTCCAGAAAATCAATAAAAAATGGACATGAAATGATTTAAATGTCAAAAAATGGACATATATTCGCAACATGTCCAAAAAAGCAATAAAAAATGAACATATTATGAGGCATCCCTTCGATCGAACACTTCCGTACAATGATTTGCCGGATCTTCCCGCATCCGAAACTATTCTCGATAATGAGGTGTTGTTCAAATGGGGAACGGCATCTCGGGCACTTGCAGAATTAAATAAGAATATCTTTCGGATTCCTAATCCAACAATGCTGATAAATACCATTTCCTTGCAAGAGGCACAAAGTTCAACAGCCATTGAAAATATATTTACAACGGAGGATGAATTGTTTAAAGCTGTTTCAGATTCTATAAAAGAAGAACAGGCTAATCCTGCCACAAAAGAGGTTTTGCGTTATCGTGAAGCATTATGGAGTGGCTACGCAAATTTGAAAAAGGATGGCGAATTAACTTTTGACACGATTATTAAGGTATTTCAAGCAGTTAAAAATACCACTCAAGGAATACGATCACCACAATCTTTGGTGGTTATAAAAAGGGGACAAAGTGAACTTCGAGCTGGTGAAATTATTTATACTCCACCCCGTGGAGAGGGAATTGTGGAGCAAAAATTAGAGAACCTATTCCATTTTTTAAGTAGCGATAGTTTAGATCCTTTATTAAAGATGGCAATTGCGCATTATCAGTTCGAAGCAATTCACCCATTTACAGACGGAAATGGGAGAACAGGAAGGATCATAAATTTGCTCTATTTGGTAGAACAGGGCCTACTTTCGCATCCAGTGCTTTATTTAAGTAAATACATCATTGAACACAAGGAAGACTACTATCATTTACTTTCCGGGGTTACGCAGAGACAGTCATGGAAACCCTGGATATTATATATGCTGAATGCTGTGGAGCAAACGGCGCGGCAAACCAATCAAATGATCGATGAAATAATGGCGCAAATGAATGCAACGTATCAATTTGTTCAGCCTAAACTTAGTTGGTATTCACTCGAATTGAACCAAGCCGTTTTTGCACAGCCCTACATAAGGCAAGAAACAATTGGAAGAATTACCGGAGTAAAAAGTAGAACAACGCTGAACTCATACATGAAAAAACTCATACAACTTGGCGTTGTATCGCAACAGAAAGATGGAAGAGAGGTGTTTTACATAAATAACGACTTGCTCAGAATTTTGCAATCAAACTAAAAGTTGACCCAGGCGTTAGCGAAGCTATTAAAGAATTGACCCTTCGTCGTTGCTTCCTTCGTCTATGCTCAGGACGAGCAGGGCAAGCAATTCAAAATTTGAGATTCAGAATTCCGGGTTGCCCCCTGTAAATTGTTGTTTGAATTAATCGAATTGTTTTAGCTAGTCAATATTCAATACTATTTTTTGTCAATAATTCTCTTACTTATCGTTCTTTCTCCATCTTTGTCTTCAGTCACAAGATACTTGTCATTCAATTGAATAATCGAGTCTGAGGAAATTCCATGTTCAAGTAGTTCTTGTTTCATTATATCGACTACATCATTTTCAATGAAACTCCTATATTGGCTAACTAGCAATCTGTCGGAATCGCGAGTCGCATTAGATCCTTTGAATTTTATCTTAAAATCTGGAATACCCTGATCTACATAATGAATCTTTCTATCCTTAATTTTCCATTCAAGTGTATCAGGAACACATTCGTATTTTAGAATTAAACTTTTACCCACGTCTTTACTAAAAGAAAACTTTAGCATCCCTGATTCAATAGAAGTATTATCCGGAAAAAATTCTTCATAAGTTTCAAGCGTCATGGAGATTGGATATTCTTCGTCCCAATCAATATCCGCAGTATAATCAATGGAATAGTACTTTCCTACAATCTTGTCTTCGTAATCGGAGCTTCCACAACCAGTTAAAAGTATGATTCCACTGAGAAATGGCATTATTATCTGTTTTGTTTTCATTTGTTTTTTGTTTTTAGATTTAAATTGTTTTTTCTGTTAATGCCAATTGAATCCCGGGATTCACCATACTATGTAGGCAATTTTTCAGAACTTGCCTAAGGAAGCAAGTAAAATAAGCAATCCAGCGCCAAAGATTTTTTTAATGTTATCAAGATTCATTTTTTACATCATTAACGTTTTGGTAAATAGTGAAAAAAGAAGATGAGTGCCTGCATATCATAGAGTAGATTTAATCTTCAAATGCTTCTATCAAGGCCCCAAAAAACATACTACCCCAAAAAAGGAAGCTGAAGCAAAAAGCCCACAAGAACTCTTCAAGAGTAGTTGGTAGTGCCAATATACAACCTGTAAAGCAGGCAAGAAATGCTACGGGAATTAGCCATTGGATAATTTTTTTAATCCGTTCTATAGTATCAATTTTCTTCATTCCATAGAGTTGTAGGTTTCAAGAGCGAAACGATTATCATACCAATGATTGGAAACAAGAATCCCACAATTGCCCAAATACCTGGTTTACGATTTAGAATTTCTGCTCTCATGCCGCAATAAATCGGACCAACAACTCGAAGCGCCAAAAGAAAAAACATTAGTATACCCATATCTTAAATTTCTTAAATGGAAACTTTCAATTCTTTTTCAATACGCTCCTGAAGAACAAGCAACTGAGCATGATTAGTACTATACTGTTGAATTTCCTGAAATAGTTCATTAGCCAAATCAGTATGCTGCGTGCCTACAAAACGATCTGGATGACAAATACGAGACAGCTTTTTATGCAATTCAGCTGAAAGATGAATATTCTTCATCATTTCATTCATATCAATAGACGCATTTTTTGATTTTCTGATTTCAATCTGTTCTGGATTCGTTTTTCTTTTCTTTCGAACAAACCACAATAAAGAAATAATCACAATCAATTCTACAAGCGCTAAGATTGCCCATTTATGTTGAATGACAAAGTCCATATTTTTAAAATTGTGTATTTCCAATCATTCCTCCTATTCCTGAGAAATCATACAATTTATATTTGATACCATTGTGGCCAGCATTATCATGAACTTCTAAAGTATCCCATCCTAAGGAGATTAATTTTCTTACCAGTTCTTGATTACTCAGCACCACTTCACTAATTGAAATCATTTCATTTCTGTTCAACGGCCGACCTGATAATGCTTTAATCCTGAAGCCTCCGGCCATAAATTTTGAAAACGCATGCCTATACGACGATTCCCCTGTCGAAATGCTCGATTCTAATAGTGTTGGGGCCATATTACTGATAAATGCCTCACGTGCCGCTAAATTAAAATTCCGCACTAACTTTCTGCGTTCAGAAAAGTCATTAAACCAATATTGTATGGCTGAAAACATACCCCACATACTTAAAAATTTTGTACTTTCTCTTTAGGGTCAGCCCCAAATTTATTTAGTCCGTTTTGACCTGAGGCAAAAATTAAGTACAGGGGAATAAAAGGTATGAGTTGCATCCAACCACTCCAACCAATGTCGTGACATCTTTTAGATCCTTGTGCCCATAGAAACCAAACTAATGGTATGGAGAGCAATAGAGACAAAGATACTGTACCGCCACTATCGTTATTATTGGACATTAATGCAGCAGCGATAATGGTTATTGTTACTCTTGCAACTCCAAAAATAATAAAGCTTATGCCATACTCAGTTCTTCTGATGCGGCCTTCAAATGAAAATGGATTTTTGAACATAACTTAAGATTTTTGAGTATTACTGCAATTTCATTTTTTACTCATTTAACATTGGTGAGAACATTAGCATCTACATGGCTAGTAAATAAGAAAAAAGATTTAACCATGTCGGCAAATGTTGTTTTATTAATACCTGAAAAACACCATGAAACTACAACGCCGATTGTTGAAACTGAAATCCGTGGCACTAAGTTTTTATTTTTTCATAGTATATATTTTATATACAAACTTGCCTTAATTAGGGCTGTTTATTGGTGCTGCTAACGAATTGAATAGTCTGAAAACGAATAATAAAATCGATAAAAGAATAAAGCATATTTGGTGTTAAATGACATGTGTTTAAAATTTATTCTCTTTTTTGTACTTTTAACTATTCAAGATATCACATGGAACAAAATACCACAGGGCTAAAAATTGGACAGAAAATAAAAAAGTTGCGCGAATTGCGGAACTTTACTCAGAGTCATATGGCAGAAGAATTGGGCTTGTCTCAAAGTGCATATTCCAAATTGGAACTAGGTGAGTCAGAAATTACTTACAATAAATTAGAACGTGTATCAGAAGTTTTGGGAATGCGCCCTGAAGAGGTGATTGCTTTCAACGAATCCATGGTGTTCAATGTGATGCACAATCAAACTGGAAATGGTTTTGTTGTGAATAACGGACAACTGAATGACTCCGAAAAACTACTTTACGAAGAACAAATTGCTCTGTTAAAAGAAGAATTAAGTTATGTCAAGCGCTTGCTGGAAGATGTGTTGAAGAAGTAGTGTTATTCCAATAATCTCAACTGAACTAACTTCAATTTATCATTTTTTACTTTTTTTACCCGCCTTTATAATGTCATTGTGACTTTGGAGTTTATTCTAAATCCTGTACAACGGTTTTTACCACAAGGGCACGAAAGAAAGGGGATAGCCAGAATGTTTTAAGTCACAAAAAGGAACGAAAAATTATCCTATCTAACCACTCCTCTTTCACCTAAAAAATGATGGGGTTTTTCCGAAACAGGTCAGTTTTAAGAAGGATTCGCATCAAACAAAATCTGTGTTACCCCATAAATGGGGATATTAGTCATCCAGGTTTCTTTGCGGTAATCGGATAATGATGTGCGAAAACAATGTGTTTCCGGATATTTCTGTGCAAATGTTTTGAGTGATTTGGATTGCAGATTTTCACCCGATTTCACCTCAATTGGGAATAGTTTATTCTCTTTTTCGAGCATAAAATCAACTTCAGCGGAACCGGAATCATTCGCCCAATAAAAAAGTTGTCGGAATCCCATGGATTTAAATTCTTGTAAAACAAATTGTTCCGTCAATGCTCCTTTAAATTCTGTAAACATTCGTTCATTTTCAATCAACGTTTGAGAACTAAGGTTACCCAAGGCGCTCAACAAGCCAACATCTAAGGTATACACTTTGAACGCTTGAAGATCAGCATACGCCGCTAATGGAAAATGGGCTTTTTTAGTACGGTATACACGGTAGATTAATCCATAATTCTCCAACCAGTGTATGGCTTGCTCAAATTCTTTTGCTCGCGCACCCTCTTTCAAAATACCATAAATGAATTTCTTATTTTCTTTTGCCAATTGGCTTACGACAGAATTCCAAACCATTCGAATGCGAGGGATGATCTCCGTCGGTGCATGTTTCGAAAAATCTTGCTCATACGCTTGTAAAATTGCTAGTTGTATTTCCTTCACCTCCTGGTAGTTTTCAGTTTCTGAAAATGCTAATACAGCTTCTGGCATACCTCCAACAAAGAAATACTGTTTTAGTAATGTCATTAACGTGTTACGAAGGGGTTTTAAAAGCAACCAGTCTTGTTCCTCAATTGCTCGAACTATATTTTTATGTCCCAAAGCTATCAGAAACTCCGAAAAATCCATTGGATACAAATTCAAAAAGGAAACCTGACCAACAGGAAAAGACGTTTCTTTTTCTAACGCAATTCCGAGTAATGACCCTGCACCAATGAGATGAAGCTCTTGCATTTCTTCCTTAAAGTATTTCAGAGATGTCAACCCGCCTTTTGCCTCTTGAATTTCATCCAAAATCACCAAGGTTTTCCCTGGTGTAACCGATTGGTTAAAATAGGTTTCGAGCAACTTTATAATTCGTTTAGGCTCATAATCCTGTTCAAAGATGCCTCGCAATAAAATTTCTTTTTCAAAATTGACATAAAGGGTGTTTTCAAAGACTTTTTCACCCAGTTTTTTCATGAGCCATGTCTTGCCAACTTGCCTCGCCCCATAGATTAAAAGAGGTTTTCGATTTCTTGAATCTTTCCATTGCAACAATTGGTGTTCTGCCTTTCTTTCCATAATAATGTACGTTGTTGATACAATAGCAGAACAAATTTACATTTTTTCACACGACTTTTTGTGCTTCAACACACTTTTTCGCATGACTTTTTGTAATAGCGCCCACTTTTTCGCGTGACTTTTAGGTATACACAACTAAAAAATGGCTATTTACTCCAATTGACGATGAATGATCGTTGACACAAAAGGAACGAAACATTATCCTATCTAACCACCCCCCTTTCACAAAAAGACAATCCAGCTGCTTTTTTCTTCTCAAATAATTCTCGGCTATTGGAAACCTTTTCCTCCCTATTTGGCCGTGTATGGTCCAAGTGGAATTGGATGGCATTGTAGCGAACAGAATGCGCCTCAATACCTGCTTTTTTTGCCCTCCATTCAATGTCGCTATCCTCACCATAACCAGGATTTGTATAGTCTTCGTCAAAGCCATTCAGAGCAAGGAGGTCCTCTTTGTGCCAACCCATATTACAGCCAATTAATTTCGGTCTAGAATGAAATCGTTGTGACAACCACGGAAGGTAAAAAACCTCTTCCACCCGCGTTGTACCGTTTTTTATCATGGTAATAAACGTTGGGCGGATCAGTGTTGCGTCTTTCACCAGTGCGGTCGTTTTGGGATCCAAATCTATGCGGCGGCCCATGCAGATTTTGCCTTTTTGGATGGATTGATTGTACGCTTTTAAAAAGTGAGGATGCAAAAAACAGTCTCCATCAATAAAAACAAGTTTATCATAATTGGCCCTTCGAATGGCTTCGTTCAAAATGCGGTTTTTCAAAAACCCTTCGTCCGCTTGTTGCAAATACTGAATGGGGAAAAAAGATTGGTATTCAGTGATAAATTCATCGAAACAAGAATCGTCTCCATCCTGCGCAACAATTACTTCAAATTTCTGAAACGACTGTGCTTTAACCGATCGCAAAACCGCAGCCAAGGAACGCACATCATTGTAAACAGAAATAACCAATGAAACTGACATGCAGCAAAGGTGCAGAAAATAGAATAATGTTGCAAATGAATGCCGGTTTCTGGTTGACGGTATTGAACCTTTTTCCTTATTATTGACTAGACTCAAAGAGATCTTTTGATTGTCAACATTTCTTCTTCGCTTGCATAAAAAGACAAAGGCTTTTTCTCAATTTGTGCCTTAATACACCAAGTGAATAAAACTTGTCCTTGCGCCTTTGTGGTAGATTGCAAGTGCTAGAATAAAACGTTTAACTGAACAATTAAACACAAAGACACGAATTGAATGAAAATGCTAACGCTTAATTTAGACTCAAAGAGATCTTTTGATTGTCAACATTTCTTCTTCGCTTGCATAAAAAGACAAAGGCTTTTTCTCAATTTGTGCCTTAATACACCAAGTGAATAAAACTTGTCCTTGCGCCTTTGTGGTAGATTGCAAGTGCTAGAATAAAACGTTTAACTGAACAATTAAACACAAAGACACGAATTGAATGAAAATGCTAACGCTTAATTTAGACACAAAGTGATCTTTTTATTGTCAATATTTCTTCTTTGCTTGCCTTTAAAGCCAACGGCTTTTTCTCAATTTGTGCCTTAATACACCAAGTGAATAAAACTTGTCCTTGCGCCTTTGTGGTAGATTGCAAGTGCTAGAATAAAAC
>JBIIQP010000031.1:0-21177 GCA_044341975.1 Crocinitomicaceae bacterium | reverse complement strand
GAAAATACTAACGCTTAATTAAGACACAAAGAGATCTTTTGATTGTCAACATTTCTTCTTCGCCTGCCTTAAAAGCCCCCGGCTTTTTCTCAATTTATGCCTTAATAATTACGGAGGATAAAATTGTCCTTGTGCCTTTGTGGTAGATTGCAGCTGCTTGAACTTTTGAACTTCTTTTGAACGTATTGAACTTTCTTTTACAACTCCTTCTTTCATTTTATCCTACAACTCAACCCGTGTAACCTTTTCATTTGAAGTCCGTAACAAAACTATCTTTTAACTTGTGGCAAACTTCGGATTGCCGCTAAAAACAGCTTAAAATGAAGTCCGTATTGCTTTTTTGTTCATTATTCCTTTTTGCCGCTGTTGGTTTTGGGGCGAAAGATAAAATCATAGTTGTCATCGATCCTGGGCATGGTGGCAAAGACCACGGGCATATTTCAGAGAACAAGGATCACCTTCCGGAAAAGGAGCTGAACCTTATCATCGCAAAGAAATTTGGAGACATGATTGAAAAACAGTTGCAAAACGTAACGATCATTTACTCCCGAACGGATGATACCTACCCCAGTTTAAACGATCGCGTAAAACTGGCGAATGGTTCCAAGGCAGACTATTTCATTTCAATTCATTGCAATGCCAACGATAAGAAATCCGTTCATGGGACAGAATCCCACGTGCATTCTATGGATGCGAAGAAATCCGTTGGGCTGGCTCAGGCGATGGAAAAGGAGTTTACTTCATTTGCAGGGAGATATTCACGCGGCGTGAAAGACTCTGAAGACCGCGAACATTCGTTGCAAGTATTAAAATATACCACCATGACGGGTGTACTGATCGAGTGTGGGTTTATGACCAATAATGATGAAGCGGCGTTTCTGAATACTGCTAGCGGTCAAGAGAAAATCACAACATCCATTTTCAGGGCTTTCAAAAATTACATCGTCAAACAACACCCAGCGATCGCATTCGTCAAGGAAGAACCAAAAAAGGAAGAAGTAGTTGCTAGTAATAACAACGAGAACAAAGGCGCGGGTTACTCCATTCAGATTATGTCTTCAAAGCAACCTATTGACACCACAATTCCAGACTTCAAAAAAGTTGAATTGCCTGTTGCTCGCAATGAAATTCAAACAAATAGTCCCTACAAATACCGATATACAGTTGGAAGTTATCCGTCGCAAGACGAGGCGCGACGTGATTTAGAAAAAGTGCAGCAGAAAGGGTTTAAAGACGCCTATATCGTAAAGCTGAATTAGGGTCTTGGTTTTGTGGCTCAATAATATTATTTTCACGAATATAATCATTGAACATGGCTACTGTATTTGAAACACGACTCATAGGAAATATTGGAAAGGATGCCGTTGTAAGAAACATGGAGCGCGGGGTAGTGGCGATTAATTTTCCTGTTGCACACAATAAAAATTGGAAAGACAAACGTTCCGGCGAAACAAAAACGAAAACCACGTGGGTGAATTGCACCATCTGGAAAAAGGACGGGTCAAATCTTCGAATTTTGGATTTTCTTAAAAAAGGGGCATTGGTTGAATTGGAAGGAACTCCTTTTGCAAAAGCTTATGCTCAAGAAGATGGCTCCATTCGCACAGAGATTCGTTTGAATATTTCCAAGACAAATATCTTGCGCCCGGCCAAATGTGAAGACGATGGATTTATAGATGTCATTGACAGAGAAGAAAATGATGAGGCATACGACAGCTCAATTGACGAGTTCACATTGGATGAGGATGATTTTTAAGTCCTTAGTGGGATGACATCAATTTTTTTAGTTCATTCGTTTGTAAAATAAATTCTTTCTTTATATTTGCATTCGCTTTTGGAGGCCCACAAAGAAATCCAACGGCAAACCGAAAATAAATTCCTCCTTAGCTCAGTCGGTTAGAGCATTTGACTGTTAATCAAAGGGTCCTTGGTTCGAGCCCAAGAGGAGGAGCAGAAAAGGAAGCCAGCCATTAGGTTGGCTTTTTTCATTTAACGTAGTTTGGGCGAGAAGTTTATCCTGAGTGAAACAACGTGGAGTCGAAGGAAACCCAAGAGGAGGAGCAGAAAGGTCTTCGAAAGGTGACCTTTTTTATTTTCCTCACTATCGCAAGCGCAGATTAATCTGTAACTTTGATTCATGTGCATCTCCATCACAGGTTTAAAACCAAAAAGTTTTTTAGGATTTCTGCGGTTCTGGACGCTCGCAATTCCTTCGTATCGTCAAGCTCAAACGGCAAAGGGAAATTTGCATAGTTCTGTTAAGCGAATCAAGGGGTATCAATGCACTGTAACAGCTTGGGAAAATCGTGAAATGATGCTGGAATTCATGAGAAATGGCGCTCACTTAAAAGCCATGCAAGCCTTTCACAAAATAGCGACGGGAAAAACCTACGGTTACGAAGCGGAGGCAATTCCAGATTGGAATGAAGCTTTTTCATTGCTTGAAACAAAGGGGAAAAACTACTAAGGTGATTGCAATTCTTAAAAAGAAAGAATTAGACCCACACCAATAATAACAACGAGGCTAAGTCCGCTCAACCCTATCCATCTCCATAATTTTAAACGTTTCATTTGTTGATCGGCATCGGATGGAATAGTATCAGGCAAACCTGACTGGTATTGCTCTTTAAGAATTCTACTTCTTTTTTTCATAATAGCTGCTAACACAATGGCAACAATTCCAGCAACCGGAATGAGCGCAAAAAGTAGTGCCGCATAAAGCATGGCAAATTGATCAAAAGCACCGATCGTCAGCAAAACCGAAATCGCTGTAAAAATACTATACCATACCACCTGTCTTTTAAATGCTTTTTCGTATTTCCTTAGTTGTTGAGCGGGTGTAAGCGGCTCCTTTGTTTGAATATCTAAAACCGGTTGATTAAGCATTACACTTGTTTGGCGAGAAGCTATTTTCTGGTGTGTTTTCACTTCTTGCAAGATATTGTCGAAACCCACAGATTCAGAAGAAGCTAGCGAGAGCGTTCTGTCAAATTCCTGCTCATTTGGACCAATCCATGCGGTAGAATCGAGATTCTTTGTTTTTGCCGGTTGATGCCCTACATCATAGTCACCGGCTTTTTCAAGTCTCCAAGATGATTGCTTAATTGCGCCACATGAAGCAAGAAAAAATAATAAGCAGAAGAGTTGAATTGTCTTTTCCATAAAAACGAATGAATGATTCATAAAAGTAATCTTTTTGAAGCCGCATTGTAACGACGCGTTATAAAATCAAGAGAGTAAAAACAATTAAAGTAAACACTAAGACGATTGGCACCAAGCCCACTCTACTCAAAACGTAAAGCACTGTTGGATCGCCCTTCATTTTAGGTTTAGCTGCAGCGTCAACTCCATCATAATCCTGCTGATGAGCCTCGTATT
This sequence comes from Crocinitomicaceae bacterium, assembly GCA_044341975.1. Taxonomy (GTDB): domain Bacteria; phylum Bacteroidota; class Bacteroidia; order Flavobacteriales_D; family Crocinitomicaceae; genus M0103. The sequence goes on along the minus strand of JBIIQP010000031.1, from coordinate 17,799 downwards.
CCTTATAAGCCGTTAGAAGTTTTTTAGCTCTAATAAAAAGTGCGATGGACAAAATTGTAGCAGCAACGCCAAGAGCCGTAATCACAAATCCAAAGATAGATCCTCCCCAAGTTAGAATTAGCAGAGAAAACGGAAGCGACAAAATACTCAAAACAGCATAAATGAATGATTCAGCTAGAAAGGCGTTTTTGGCGGCCTTGAGTTTTTCTGAATTTGATGGCTCAACAGCTGTTGACTGCAGTTTATGTTTTGCAACTTTTGTGTCCTGATTATTTTTTAATTCAATTGCATTTTTTAATGAACTGATTGTACTTACTTGAATTGGCACCTTATTTATTGAGCTCTGCGATAAAACTACTGAGTCATCAAATGGAACAATAAGCTCCTGTTTTTTTGTAACAATTGTGGCCACCGCTGCAGCATTATCTATATTGTCATGTGCTGTTACAGCTCTCTGAGATAGACACTTTGCTTTCGTGACGAACTGCAATCGACCAGTGGAAGGTTTGTACAAGCTACAAGCAACGAAAAGAAAGCTTAAACCAATTAATACAAGCATTTTTTTGAAAAGAGCGTCGGAAAGCATATTTACCTTGTTTATAACATGCGCTAAAAATAGCTTCTTATTCTAATTACAAATTCAATTAGCAGAATACTTCAACAATTTTTTTCATACATTTGAATTAACTTATAAACTATAAAACACATTTCTATGAAAAGAATTCTACTTGTTGCCATTACATTCTTTGCGGCAGCTTCTGTAAATGCTCAAACTTGTACCCCAGGAGCAGATTTTGCAGACTCAGTATATGGAGTATGGCCGGATACCACCACTAACTTTCCTCCGGGTGAAATAGGAGTGGCTTATAGTACTGATTTAAACTTCAAAGTGCCTACTGAAGTTACTCCAGAAGTAGCGGGCACTGATCCAACGGCAATACCCTTTATTGGAAGCCCCATTCAAGACTTTACGGTGACAGGGGTTACTGGTTTGCCTTCAGGATTTGATTATGGTTGCAACGTTCCTTATTGCATCTATGCTGGAGGATCAAATGGATGTGCTAACCTATACGGAACTGGCACAACTACAGGAACGTATCCATTGGTAATCAACATTGAAGCAACCATTTTGATTGTTATAACTGGTATTGGTCAGCAGTCTATTGTATATCCAACCTCTTTCACTGGTTACAAATTGGTGTTGGGAACGGCCGGTGTAGTTGAAGAATTGATTCAGCCTTTCAGTGTACACCCTAATCCTGCAAGCACTAAAATCACCTTAAATGGTTTGAGTGAGAACTTGAATATTACTTCAATTGTTCTAACAAACATGGAAGGAAAAGTGATTCGTACTGTTCAACCAGGAGCAGCTAAAAGCATGGACATCGATGTTTCTGCTTTCGGTAATGGTATTTACTTTGTAAATATTACTCACGACCTTGGAAAAGAAACAATCAAGTTTGTAAAAGAATAATCCTTGTTTCAAGGAAGAACGAAGGGAGCAAATTGCTCCCTTTTTTTATGCTAAAATTTCAAGAACGTTTGCTTTAATCCTTTCACAAAGCTGGTCAGTTGGAAGGTCATTGTCATCTCTACCGAAGGGATCTTCAATTTCTTCAGCCAACACCTCCATACTCACTAGTACATAAAATACAAATGTGGCAATGAGTGAAGAGTAATATCCAAACTGAACGACAAAAGCCAGTGGCAGAGTGGTTACATAGATGAAAACGAACTTTTTAATGAAAAGGCTATATGAAAAAGGAATCGGTGTATTTTTTATTCTTTCACAAGCACCAACACTTTCCATTAAAGAGTTGAGATTTCTGTCCAAAACCATATACTCCTCTTCGCTTATGGTATTCGCTACTTTCAACGCTTTGATCTTCCCATATAATAGCTGACATATTGCGGCGGGAACATGCCCTTTGTTCCTTAATAACTCCAGTTCGGTTGGCAGAAGCTCCAATTCATCAAAGTTCACACCCGATCTCAAGTGTTCTTTAGCGGCAAAAACAAAATTTGGAAGCATCCTCCTGAAAAAGTCTTTGTCTTCCTGATGGTTCAAAAGTGTTGCAAGTTTAATCGCAATGTTTCTAGAATCGTTGACTAATTCACCCCATTTTTTACGTCCCTCCCACCAACGATCATAGGCTGTATTGGTTCGAAAAACCAACAACAAAGAAATTACAAATCCGATGAGCGAATAAACTGAAATTAACTTTTCTAGTACTTGAGAATTAGGGAAAAATGTTATTTCAAAAAACGCAATCGCCGAGGTAAACAATCCAATATAAAGAATTTCTTTCCACAACATACGGAATGTATCACTTTTATGGAAGGCAAATATTAAATGCAACCAGCTCTTTGGATTATAGTCTATCATGTTGTAAAATTACAAACCTATTTTAAAGCTGATTCAAAGTTAAGCTGTTAATATTTTAACAAGGATTTGCGCGGTGTTGCGCAATTCATACCTTTGTGGTGTTAAATACTGAACATGGAAATTACGCCAGAAATAAAACAACGCCTTGAACTGCTCAATGAGAAGTACGCGGCGCTCGGTCAGGACCTAGTAGCTTACCTGGATGGATTGCTTTATAATGACACAGTCAAATATTGGGACTACATCGAGCTAGATACACTTTTAAGCTTACAGAAACCGCGTACGAAATTTCCAGATGAGCAGATTTTCATAATTTATCATCAAATCACAGAGCTCTATTTCAAATTAGCATTGCGTGAGTTCGGTCAATTGGCAAACAAAGAAGATATTGACGAACAATTTTTTATTGATCGTATAGGGCGAATCAATCGCTATTTCGATGCCTTGATATTGAGTTTTGATATCATGGTGAAAGGAATGGATCAGGCCGAATTTATGAAATTCAGAATGTCACTTCTTCCTGCGAGTGGTTTTCAGTCAGCGCAATACCGATTTATAGAAATTCACTCTACCGATTTTATCAATCTCGTTAACAAAGACATTCGTCAATCCTTCTCTGTGAACTCAGACATCCGTGAAATGTACGAACACATTTACTGGAAAACAGGGGCGACTGAAATTGGTTCTGGTAAGAAAACGCTTACACTTATTGAGTTTGAAGAAAAATACCAAGAAGATTTTATTCGCCTGGGTGAAAGTTGTGTGACAACCAATTTGTGGCAAGTATACAAACGACTCTCTCCTGAAGCTCAAAAATCAGAAGCAGTGATCAATGCTTTGAAATTGAATGACACCAATGTGAATGTCAATTGGCCTTTGATGCATTATAAATCAGCTGTTCGTTACTTAAACAAGGGCAGCGAAGATGTTGCTGCTACTGGTGGAACAAACTGGCAAAAATACCTTCCTCCGAGATTCCAGAAACGCATTTTCTATCCTGAGCTTTGGTCGGATCAAGAAAAGGACGAATGGGGCCGCGCTTGGGTTGAAGGTGCATTGTCTTAATTCGCCAATTTAAAAGCATCTAACAATTGGCTCATTGAGTCGTAGTGATGATCTGCAATTATTAGTTTAGGTTCTGGGTGATGTGTTTTTTCTGGAATACAAACAACTTTCATACGTGCAGCTTTGGCAGATATGATTCCGTTCAATGAATCTTCGATTACCAAACAACGAGATGCATGAACATTCAATGTCTCCGCAACTGACAGATAGACTGCAGGATGCGGTTTTCCAAAGTCCTCGTGTTCTGCTGAATGGGTGTGATGAAAATACTCCTCTATGTCTAAAACACGTAGAACAGTTTCGATCAACATCTCGTATGAAGATGTTGCCAATCCAACCTTTTTATTTTGTTGTTTCAAAAACAAAAGCATTTCCTTAACACCCTCGAGCGGCTCGCCGTGCTCAGTAATTAGCGTTTTCATTTTCAACACTATTTTTTGTTCCACTTCTTCTGGAGACACATTTTCCCAGCCTTCATGTTGGTGCCAAAAACGAACCACCTCATCAATGCGCAATCCAACTGTTTTTTGAAAATCCTCTTTCGTCAAAAAAGATCCAACGGAATGAAAAACTTCTTCCATCGCTATTTTCCAAAGCGGTTCTGAGTCAATCAAAACGCCATCCATGTCAAAAATAACAGCATCAAAATGGTTTAAATCAAATTTCATGGTAGTTCAATTGTATACAAGTATGGCCCGCCTAAATAGTTGTGTTTTTCTGCAGCAACAAAACTTATAGTATCGGAAAACAACAATACCGCCTCTTTCTGTGACAACCACTTAAATCTTAATTTTTTGTAGTTCTCCGAAAAAGTTAATTTATTGTTCTTTGTTTCAAGTGAATAAATCATGAGTGATGCATAGGTTAAAACAGCTATTTTCCCCTTCTTGCAATCAACAGCTGTCACCAAATCTTGAAGGCCTTTATTACCAACGTGAACAAGGTAATTCAATGAATCATGGCTCTTTTGGGCAATGAAATTACCAGAAAAATCAGGTATAACATAATCCTCTGGCAATCTGTTTTCCCTACCAACCATCTTCGCCTTGATCTTTGTTATGAGATGAAGCGAATCATCTCTCCAATAAACCGCCTCACAGTCATAACGCTGCTCTTTCGGTGCTGGAGGAAATGATTTTTGTTGACCATAGGCAAAGTCAATTTTTTCAACAGCAATCGAATCGGAAAGAAATGCCGCTTGTGCATTGACTTTTAAAACGCAAAGGTCTTTTCTGTCGTTGGAGTTGTTTCCCGTATCTGCAATGTAAATATTTCCTGCATCATCTGACGCAAGGTCCTCCCAATCATTGTTTTTCGCATTAGTGATGAAGGTTTTTTTAAAAATTTGACCGCTGGTAGTTAGAAAAAAAATGTGGGGCGTATTACCCCCGTCATTAATGGCTATCAAAACAGAATCATTTAACCTTTCTAAGCCGCTGATTTCGTTTAATGCTTTATCTAACTTTACACGCCGAACTATTCGCTGAGAAAAACAGGAGAAAGAAGTAACAAGAAGCAGAAAGCAAAGTGTTCGAAAAAGCATTCTGTATCAATGTATTATGATACGTACTGTTTCTATGCGACGATCTGTCACCTCCTCAATGACCAGTATTTGTTCGCCAATATCCAAGGATTCACCTGATTCAGGTATGGTTTCCAATTCATGAATAATCAAGCCTCCAAGCGTGTCATAATCATCCGATTCAGGAAGTTTAAGATGGTATTTCTCATTGAGGTAATCGATGTCCATTCGAGCAGAGAAGCGGTATTCATTCTCACTCAATTGCTCTTCCATGAGGTCTTCCACATCGTGTTCGTCTTCAATCTCACCGAAAATTTCTTCTATCACATCCTCAATGGTAACAACGCCGGCTGTGCCACCGTATTCATCAACCACAACCGCAATATTTCCTGACTGTTTGTTAAAGAGTTCCAACAATTCCTTGCCGGCAATCGCAGAAGGAACAAAGGCAATTGGTAGTAAAATTTGTTTAATGGAGTTCGGATTTTTAAACATTTCAAAAGAATGTACATACCCGATGATGTTATCAATGCTTTCTCTGTAAACAAGAATTTTCGACAAACCTGTCTCAATGAATAGTTTATTTAATTCCTCGATGTTCTCTTCAACATCTAAAGCGATTAGTTCTGGACGCGGCACCATGCAGTCACGCGCTTTGATGTTGGAAAAATCCAACGCATTTCGGAGAATTTGCATTTCATTACCGAAGTCTTCTTCTTCGTTGAGTCGGTTCGAAAGGTCATGCACAAAATGTTCAAGATCGACCTTAGTAAAGACCTTTGCAGACTTGTCTCCCGTTGACTTTAACAGTTTTAAAAACAAACTACTAAAGAGCATGATAATCTGAGTCGGAATATACAATATCGCATAGATAATAAGCATTGGAACAGTTGCAAGCTTTAAAAATCCATTTGGATTAATTTGCACCAAGGCCTTCGGAAGAAATTCGGCTATCGAAAGGACCAACAACGTCGACAAAACTGTTTGTAACAATAGAATTAAAAACTCACTATTGATGCCCCACCCATGAATTACGGGCGATAAAAGTTCGGCGGAACAAATTCCAAAAAGAACAAGCGCCACATTGTTTCCAAGCAACAAAAGAGCAATGAAAAATGCATCGTTCCGATAAAATACATCGACTACTTTGCCTTTCCATGTTCCTTTATTTCGTTCTAATTCAACGCGAAGTCGGTTGGAAGATAAATAGGCGATTTCCATGCCTGAAAAAAATGCACAGAAAATCAGGGAAACAAAAATGACAATGAATGAAGCGGATGGGTCCATCTATAGAATTATGGCAACAAGATACTAATTTTCAATATTATACAACATCAAAACCAATGTCTCTTCTGTAATATGCCCCTTCAAATTCTATTTTTTCAGCCGAATCATATGATCGATTCAATGCTGCTTCAAGGTTTTTACCATATGAAGTTAGGGCCAACACCCTGCCTCCTGCAGATAAGACCGCCGGTCCATCAGAAGTCGTACCCGCGTGGAACACGATGCTTTCTGTTACACTGTTCAACCCATATATTTGCTTTCCTTTCTGATAATCTTCTGGATAACCTCCTGAAACCATCATTACCGTAGAGGCACATTTTTCAACGAATTGAACATCACGTTCGGACAAGGTATTGCTCGCAACACCTTCGAATAAATCCAATAAATCAGATTTCAAGCGTGGAATCACAACTTCTGTTTCAGGATCACCCATGCGACAATTGTATTCAATTACATATGGTTCACCTTTCACATTGATTAATCCAAAGAAGATAAACCCTTTGTATGGGATTTTATCGTTTCTCAAACCCTTAACAGTTGGGATAATGATTTGATTTTCTATTTTATCCATGAAGGTTGCGTCCGCAAAAGGTACTGGAGAGATCGCACCCATTCCCCCTGTGTTCAACCCTGTATCTCCTTCACCAATTCGTTTGTAATCTTTCGCTTCTGGCAATCGTTTGTATGACTCGCCATCCGTTATGACAAAAACAGAAAGTTCTATTCCCTTTAAAAATTGCTCGATAACAACCCTTGAACTTGCATCTCCAAATTTTGCATCTGCAAGCATGCTTTTCAGTTCTTTTTTCGCTTCAACCAGGTCTTCCAGAATCAACACGCCTTTGCCTGCAGCCAATCCATCAGCTTTCAGCACATATGGTGGCTTCATGTTTTCAAGAAACGTATAACCTTGCTCAAGTGTGTCCTTCGTAAAAGTGGCATATTTAGCAGTAGGAATTGCATGTCGAAACATGAATTGCTTTGCAAAATCTTTACTTCCTTCTAATTGTGCGGCTTCCTTTTGAGGACCAATTACAGGAACGTTCTTTAAGTCTTTATCTGCAAGGAAAAAATCGTGGATTCCATTTACCAAGGGTTCTTCTGGTCCAACAACAACCATATTGATGTCGTTGTTTAACACAAACTCTTTTACTGCTTTGAAATCCGTTGGATTAATATTTACGTTTTTTCCATGATTTTTTGTTCCGGCATTTCCGGGTGCAATAAACAATTCCTCTAACATTGAGCTTTGGGCCATTTTCCAAGCAAATGCATGCTCTCTACCGCCCGATCCTAAAAGTAATACTCTCATGTTGAAGGATTAACAATATTTTAAAAGTGATTCAAAAATCAATCTTCCGTCTTCATTGGCCAAATTGCGATCAGCAGCACGCTCTGGGTGAGGCATCATACCGAAAACATTTTTAGAACGGTTTGTTATTCCTGCAATGCTTAACAAGGCTCCGTTTGGATTGTCTGCATCACCAACTAATCCATTTTCAGAGCAGTATTGGAAAATAATCTGATCGTTGTCCTGAATGCTTTTCATGGTGTCATCCGATGCGAAAAATCTTCCTTCACCATGAGCAATTGGAATTTTGTATGTTCGATCTTCTGAAAGTCCTTTTGTAATGGCAGCAGATTGTGAAACCGGCTTTAAAAACACATTTTTACAAATGAATTTTTGTTGATTGTTGTGCAAAAGTGCTCCTTCCAGTAGGCCTGATTCTGTCAAAATTTGAAAACCATTGCATACACCCAGAACATAACCGCCCTTTGTAGCGTGGTTTATCACTTCTCCCATGATTGGTGACAATTTTGCAATCGCACCTGAGCGCAAGTAATCCCCATAAGAAAAACCTCCTGGGAGAACAACAAAATCAACCCCTTTAAGGTCAGTGTCTTTGTGCCAAAGGCGTTCTACTTTTTGTCCAAGAATGTCTTGTAGAACATACACCATGTCCTCATCACAATTTGAACCGGGAAACGTTACAACTCCAAATTTCATTTACTTCTTATTTGATCGCCCATGGGCGCTTAAAAATACGGCTCAAAATTAGACAATAAACCGCTAATAGACTTGATCAAAGGAAAAAATTAATCAACGAATAAAGGAATGTGAGATAGAAAAGTACGGATGCTACTCCTCCAAAGGTTTTGTGCGAAAATGAAAATGTAAGAAAGAAGGAAAGCGGTACCATTAAAAAGCTAAACCGCTCGATCTGATCAAAAAAGATAAAATCAATCAAACCATAAATCAACCCTGCGCCCAATAACCACCAAAGCATGTTGACCATTTTCTTTAAACGGATAGAAGATTTTAACATGCGGGCCCGAATACTCACTAAGCTCAATAAAAGAAGTAGCGTAAACAATGTTGCTGTGACAAAAAAGTCTGTTTGTTCTTTGTAATAATCACTAGCCTGTTGTAAAAAATTCAACTCTATTTTATGACCAGAATACCAGTAATACGTTCCAGCATAAAGCAATGGTATTGAAAAGCCAACCAGTGTAAGCAGCGTTTCCCTGAAGTTGAATGGGCGAATGTTCCAAACCATGATTAAAACAAATGGTATCATTCCGACCATTGGTGGATGAAAACTAGCGGCTAAACCGGCAAATAAAGCTCCGTTAAAGACATTTGCTCGACCATCAGCATTTTGTCTTAACTGAAAGAACTGGTGAATCATTAAAATGATTGCGCTGTGAGACAATAATAAGCCATCTAAACTATAAAAGGAATGATAAAAACTCATGAGCACAACATACAATAGCGACGACATGTAGTTGTTCCTTTCCAAGAATTCGTTAGCGTTATAAATCAAGTTTATACCGATTGCATTAAAACAAATAATGGTACCAGCTAAAAGTTGAGTCGCATTTGAAAAAAGCGAAGAACTATCTCCCCAAAAGCCCAAGTTTACAACTCCCGGATCATAGTGGTTCCCTGAAAAGTTATTTAGAAAATAGTAGAGCACTATAAACAGTGGTAACAGCAAAAGTACGCCTGCTCTATTCCCTGAAAACAACTTTACCATACTGCGAAGATAAGTAAAAGTGGTGCAATTGCAGTTGTTCATAAATTCTGCTTGAAAATTCATGAACACCCCTTGAAAATTTAACATCATCTTATCTATTTTCAATTATATTTGCGCGAATTAAAAGTTAAAACAACAACAACACCAAATCGCTATGTCACAAGAGAAAACAAGATATTCTGATCCAGAATTAGCTGATTTCAAAGATCTAATCCAATTAAAATTAAAGGAGGCTCAAGAAGATTATACCTTGCTTGTAGGTTCGTTGTCACACAACGACGATCATGGAACAGATGATACAGGTCGCACCTTCAATATGATGGAAGATGGGAGTGAAACTTTATCTCGCGAAGAAGTTGCTCAACTCGCTGCTCGTCAAGAGAAATTTATTCAAAGTTTGCAAGCTGCATTGATCCGTATCGAAAATAAAACATACGGTATTTGCCGCGTAACGGGAAAACTTATACCAAAAGAACGTTTGAAGCTTGTTCCGCACGCTACCATGAGCATTGATGCAAAGAATGCACAAAACAAGTAATTCTGTGAAGAAAAATTTAGTAATAGTGGGGGCCGTTGTGGCCCTCATTTTATTTTTGGACCAATTTATAAAGGTTTATATCAAATCTCATTTCGCACCTGGCGAAAGCGTTTCTATTTTTGGAGATTGGTTCATTTTAGAGTATCTCGAAAACCAAGGCATGGCTTTCGGTACCACCTTCGGAAATAAAATTTGGCACAAATTAGCCTTGAGCATCTTTAGAATTGTAGCGATCACCGGGATGACCTTTTACCTCATCAAACAAGCAAAACAAGGTGCCAAAAGAGAGCTGTTGATTGTAATTGGTCTTATCGTAGCTGGCGCAACAGGAAATCTTATTGATTCCATGTTTTATGATTTTGTTTTTCCATATGACCCGTGCATGGGATTTAATCATCTTGAAGGGTCGGGTGTTGTAACAAATTGTGGGATCTTTGGTGAGATTGAAACACGTCATACGGGTTTTCTTCTTGGAAATGTGGTTGACATGTTCAAATTTCAAGCCTTTTGGCCAGAATGGTTGCCATGGTTGGGCGGAAAAGAAGTTTTTCCTGCTATTTGGAACTTGGCCGATGCCTCGATCTCTGTCGGTGTAATTATGGTTTTTATTCGTCAGCGCAGCTATTTCCCAAAAGAAAAAGGAGACGCAGAGGAAGAAGATTAAATTTAGCTTAATCTTAGTTCGATACTATAATTGAACTCCGGTTATTAAAATCTCGCCGTTACACCCCCCATTACTTGGAAAATTTGTACCGGATAATTATACCAGCGCATGTAACGTTGTGAAGCCAAATTGTTCACTTGTACAAAAGCTGATATTCTTTTATTGTAGCGGTACTCCAATCCAAGATTTAGATCGATAATTGTTCCCAATGGTTTTATGTAAAGCTGATCTTCTTCTTTGACTCCATCTTCCATTTTATAAACCAACGCATTTCTGCCGCCTTCAATATTCGCATCAAGATTTACAAGAAATTTGTCAAACAGATTGTAACTACCGCGCACATTAGCTTGCCATTGCGGTAAATTCCAGGCATATGGTATATTGTTCAAATCATACGAGAAAAATTTACCAATAGCATCTATTTTTAATTTTTCCATCAACTGATAGGACAAAGATCCTTCGATTGTTGCCAAATTCAATGAATCATAAATCAAATTGAATTTATTGCCAGCAGCATAAAGCGTATCGGACATAAAAAATGCTTTATCATTCATTTTTGCAAAGCTCGCGCCTACGTTAAAACTTATGCGTTTGCTCAAAGTTCCTTTTATTCCACCATAAAGATCTATGACAGTATTTTCATTCCGCATTATAACGTTGGGCAACATGAATTCATTCTCGGATGTAAGGCTTTTAATTGACTGTTGTTTCAATCCTCCCTTGACACCCAAGTATGGAATGAAAATATCATTGAATAACGAATATTTCAACTCTGCAACAGGATAAATGTATACCCTTGCGCTGTCTACTGCGTCTACAGCAAGATCAACTCCTATACGGGCACGAAAACGATTGTCTTTTGAAAAGGTTGAAATTGTAGGTTTTAAGTTAATTACTGTGTTGTTTCGAACAATTCCAGTGTCTATTGCCGAAAGGCTACTGTCGCCTAAAACACCATATTTATAGCCGTTGTATCGCACATTAAGATCCACATCATAGATCTCCTTACCTCCTTTATAGGTTAATCCTGATCTAAAAGCAAAATAATTTTCCATTGCTCGCCAATCAGCTAATGAATCAATAGATGGCTTTTTGGATGAAAAATTATTGTAATCAATTCCTACTCTATAGTTAAACGTTGCGCTGTCTTTTTTGTGATAAATGAAATTAAATGTCCCGCCCACATCTTGATAACGCTGTGCAATCGAATCACGACTAACTGTTTCTGTTGGAACCTGCAATCCGTAATAATGCAAACCTTGATTGTTATAATGAAGTTGGCTGCTTAAGGTGTATTTCGTTTCGTTTAAACTTCCATATAGTCCAAACTTTGTTCTATCAAATGTTGAAGGTGCATAATTTTCAAAGTTTCCAAATGAACTCAAATGCTTGACATGTGCACCATAAACAAACTTTCTTGAACGCTTAGAATCGAAATAAATTTCGCCCAAGGGCATGAGCTCTGAACCGATACCTAATTTCACATACGTATTGTAGAATTGATCCAGTAACGCATCTGTCTTGATGGTTGCAGGCGGGATGTTTTCCACCACAATTTTTGTTTCGCGCTGCACCACCAACAATGGATATTCAACAACATTCGTGGTTATCGTTGTATCGATAATTTTCGGGCTTTCAATCATCCTGTATGCAGGTTCAATTGTTCTGTTCCCAATACCAGGCAGCTGGATAACATCCTGACCATTTTGTGCCATTGTTACACCAACGATGAAACACGCGAGAATTGAAATATAACTTTTCATGATCAATTTTCTCCTTCTTTAACTTCAATGACTGTTTCTTGTTCCTTCTCAACTGCTTTCGGTGGGTTTTTTAGCTGCATGAGCTCATCCCATAATTCATTCGCCTCGGCTAACACACCATCTTCTTGATCAGGATAATGGTCAATAACGGATTTCAATGTCTGTTCTGCCTGGAAAAGATCGTCTTGCGCCATAAGCACTCTTGTTTGCAGTACCAGCCCTTTTGCCACCCAATAATTATACGTTGGCTTCATCTTTAAAAGAGCGCGTATTTCAGCATCTGACTTCGTATAATTTTGCTGTTTGAAAGCCATTTCTGCCAAAGAGAATTTTGCTTCTGCTGCCCACACAGTTGTTGTGTTTTTTGTTATCCATTCCAAAGACGTTAAGGCTAAATCAAAATTATTGAGGTAGTAGTTGGACATTCCATTTGCGTACTCTGCTTCTAACTTTATAGAGTTGGTTACTTGACTGCTCTGGAGCACCGCCTTCGCATACACTGCTGCATTCGTCCAATTTTCAATTTGATAATTGCAACGCATCAACCCTAATTTAGCATTGAACAGCACGGCTGGCTTTGAACTTGTCTTTTCCAAACGCTCATAATAAGGGATTGCAGCTTCAAAATCACCATTGTTGTAGTAATGCTGTGAAACTTTCGAAGACGCTATTTCGGTGTATGAATTGTTCGGCAGTTCAAGCAATTTTTTATACATCTCAATGGATTTCTCTTTGTTGCCCGTTGACTCGTATGAGAATGCTAAATAATAGTGCGCATCAACATTGTATTTTCCAGACGGGAACTTTTCAAGGTATTTCTCGAGTAGAGGAATTGCTGTAGCATACGAACTGTCTCTGTACGCCTCAATTGCCGGTGAATAAAACAATCCTTCTTGTTCTTCTGTGCTAATGTTTGCACACGCATATTGTCCTGCAAGATCAGTTGCTTTTTCGGGTTGTTTTAAAGCCGCGTAAACATCAACTAAACCTCTAACTGCTTTCTCACAAACACCTCTATCTTCTCCATTTGCTTCAAGTATCTGCTTGTAGTCTGCTTCTGCTTTTGCATATTCCCATTTTTTATAATAAATGTCCGCTATTTCAATTTTGGAATTAACTACTAAATCGGAATTGGGATAATCAGAAATAACTTGTTCGAAGTAACGCTTTGCTTTGTCAAGATCTGCAATTGCCTTATAGCTTAGCGCCACCTCATAGACAGACTGTAGAATATATTTCGAGTTTTTATAGTTATTAATGATATCAAGCAGGTGTTTTATTTTCTCTCCGATATTATCTGAAAAACCATACGTTTTTGCCATGTAGTAAAGCGCTTGGTCTTCAAATCCAGCATGCAGGTCCAGAGCTGATTGATAATAGCGGATTGCATTTTCATTTTGTTTGGTCATGTAATACCCATCGGCCGCGCGCATGAAACCGTCAGCTAATTTGTTTTTATTTGAAACAGATGACTGACAATACATACGAAATGCTTCGATTGATAATTCAACATCCTGCTTTTTCAAATAGGCATAGCCTAAATTGTAATAGGCATCAGACTTTAATTCTCCAGCAGAAGGCAACGCAACGACTTCACGAAATAATTTAATCGCTTGATCCGTATTGTTCAACCTGAAATTCGCATCAGCAATCCAAAATTTACTTTTTACTGTAATGGCTGGTTCAACCGGGTATTTTTCCGAAAGTTCAAATGATGTGATTGATTTTTGGAAATACGCTCGTTGAAAATATTGGACCCCTTGGTTAAACGCAACTAATTGATATGCTGTTTTCAGTTTTGTGTCCTTATTATTTATTTTATCCAACGAAGCTAAAGCTTTGTCATAATTATTAGTCGACGTGTATACGTTCACTAAATATTGGTTGACATCGCTTTTTCGTGAAGAAGAAGGATATTTCTTTAAGTACTCCTCCAATGCGAGAACAGCCTCATCATAGGGGTTAATGTCCAATTTATAGGAAAGTACAGCGTAATTATACAAAGCATCCTCCTGCAACATGGGATCACCCTCTGTTTTGGCAGCAGCTTCAAATGCAGAACGCGCATACACAAGTTTGTTCAGCTTTAAATAACATTCACCTATGTGGTAATACGACGCTTGGGCAAGGCTGTCTTTTTCCCTCGTTACTTTGTCAAACAATTTGACTGCCTTCTCATACTGACCACTTTTGTAATATGAATACCCTAAAGCATAGTCATCATTTCTAGTAGTGTTTGATTTTTCATAATATTCCTGCAAATACGGCACTGCCTCGTCGAATTTTCCAACACGGTAAAACGCATCACCAATAAGGTGATTCATGTCGTTTTTATTAAAAATATTCGTTGTATCCAAGATGGTTGGGGCATATTCTGTTACCTCTTTGTATTTCCCCTGCAAATAATAGATTTGAGCAATGTAGTATGGTGCCACTTTAGCAAAGCTCTCCGTTGACTGAAGTTTCAAAAATCCATCCAAAGCAATTTGGTAGGACTTGTCCATGTAATTAATGTGACTAAAATAGTAGAGCCCTGGTGTTGCATATTGAGAAACGCCGTCCTTTACATCATGAAAAGCACTTCTGGCCTCCACAAAATGTTGCTCTTGAAAATTGGCATATCCTAATTTGAATAAATATTCTTCCTTGTTTTCTGATTCAACATCTTGTACGCGCAACAAATTGAACCAAACAAGGGCTTCCTTATAGTCTTTCTTTTGGTAAAAATATTTTCCAAGACGGAAAGAAATTTCATGCTTATAAATACTCTCAGGATAATTCTTGTTAAAATCCATCAAAAGTTGAACGGCGTCGTTATTGAATAACTCAAGCGCCGAGATTCCTTCGTAGTAACGTGCTTTAACGTAAAGTGGGTCATTTGGCTTCTGCCATTCGTTAAGGAAATTCCTAAACTCAATCCTAGCGGCAGCAAATTGCTGTTTTTGAAACAACTCCTCTGCTCGGTAGAAATTTGCGTATTCACTGCTGTATTTTTCAGAAACCTGAGCAACAGCCTGGTAAACACTAAAGATCATGAGGACGACCAACCATCTCTTCATAGTACACTTCTTTTTAAACAAGTAAAATTAGGGTTGTAGACAACCTTATATGAGAAGGCGTTTAAAAGTTTTAAACGAGAATCTGTTAAGATTATTTCTTGTGCAAACCGCTCATCTCCTCAGGATTTTAAGACCTTTACAATGTAAAAAATTACTTGTGAGCAAAGTCATTGACATCAAAAACGGAAAAGTATTCCAACAAAAGGCATTAGTACTCGAAGATGTTCATTTTGAACTTAATGCAACAGATTTTGTCTACCTCATCGGACGAACAGGCAGCGGGAAGTCAAGTCTTTTAAAAACTATTTATGGCGAAATTCCATTGGTAGAAGGAGAGGGAACGATTGCTGGGTTTGATTTAAAAAAACTAAGGAAAAAAGACGTTCCGATGTTGCGACGTAAAATCGGAATTGTTTTTCAGGATTTTCAACTTTTGATGGACCGCACAGTTCTAGAAAACCTTTTGTTTGTGCTAGGTGCGACGGGATGGAAAGATCGCTCTCTCATGGAAAAACGAGCAACTGATGTTTTGCAATTGGTGGGGGTTGAATCAAAATCAAAATCAATGCCGCATACACTTTCTGGTGGAGAACAACAGCGCGTTTCCATAGCAAGAGCGCTTTTAAATAAGCCAGAATTAATCCTTGCAGATGAACCGACAGGTAATCTAGATCCCGAAACATCAGAAGAAATAATGCGCCTGTTCATTGCCGTTACCAAAGAAGAAAAAACAGCTGTACTCATGGCAACACATGACATGCGCATGGTCGAAAAATTCCCGGGTAAAGTTGTAAAGGTAGAGGCAGGAAGACTTATTGACTCCGTTTAATTTTAGATTTTAAACATCCGCCGGTTTTCTGAATTTCACTTCAAACAATTTAATCCAGTTCTTACCGGTCAGGTATATTTTTCCATCATTGGCGGCAATGCCATTCAATACATCCCCTTTGCCTTTGCCTTCTTTTACCAGTGCGGTAGCGTCAATTTCAGCCAACACTTTTCCATTGCGTGGATCAATCACCGCTATTTTATTCGTCATCCAAACATTGGCGTAAATCAGATCGTCGATGTATTCTAATTCATTTAGGTACGTGACTGGTCCTTGGTGAGAGTATACTTCAATTGTTCGCTGAATCTGGAATGTTTTTGGATCCCTGAACGTGATTCTTTCGGAACCATCAGACATAATCAATGAAGTGCCGTCATTACACAAACCCCAGCCCTCACCAATATAAGGGAGATCTTTTTTCAATTCAAGTGTCTTTTTATTATACACAAAACACTTTTGTTCCTGCCACGTTAACTGGAAAACTTCATCACCAAAAATGGTAATTCCTTCACCAAAATAAGTTCCGTCAAGACCAATTTTTTTAATCACTTGTCCGCTAGTCAAGTCCACCTGTGCAACCATGCTTGCCCCTCTTTGGCCTGTTCCTTCATACAGTTGATTTTCATCAAACTCTAACCCCTGCGTAAAACTCGTTGGACTATGCGGGTAAGCTTTCAATGATTCCACTATCCAAATTTCTGGAACCACATCCGATAAGACCCGTACCATTCGTTCATCAAGATAGGTGCTTCCGTCCTTCAGCGTTGAAAGAAGTCGAACGCTGCGCGTACCCAAACCATAAAACCCAGCGTTGAACTTATATTTAATGCTTTTACTCGGATTGGTCCAAGATTGAAAGGTGCTATCATTATAAATCAATTCTAGTTTCTCAATGTCGTCTTGATTTATTAAAATTTCCAGTTCGATCGTTTCATCCCATTTGGTGGCAAGGTTCTCTTTGAAGGAAAAAGTAGCTGGCATTGGAGCGTCTTCCGCACTCGTGTTTTGATTACCTTGCAAAAATGGTGATAGCACCATTGCAAGAATAAGCGCAACAACAGAACCAATAATCACATATTTTTTCATATTCTTCATACAACTAAATTCTCAACACTTTCAGCATCAATAGCATCGTGTGAAGCGGAATAAACTACAGTCTTTCCCTTCAACAAAATAGCCTGTGGTGATTGATGAGCAACTCCTGTCAAGCGGGCAACTTCATTTGATAACTCGCGGTATTTCAAAAGGTCTATAAAATAAATTGGGCATTGTTCTTCGGAAAGCTGCCACTCACGATTAAATGTGGAAAGAGCCATGGAAGATATTGAACACCTTGTGCTGTGTTTAAACAAAAGCACTGGTACTTCTTCTGATAAATCCATTGCATTGGCAAGGTCGCTCATGTTTTCAATAAGTCGCCATCTTTTTAAATCAGGTTGAGCTGTTGAAAATAGTCCCATATTAGATACCGCTGGTAAATTGTTTTAGAAAACGGATATCGTTTTCAGAATATAAGCGCAAGTCATTTACACGGTACTTCAACTGTGTGATGCGTTCAATGCCCATTCCAAAAGCAAAACCACTGTATATTTTTGAGTCAATGCCACAAGCTTCAAGAACATTCGGATCAACCATTCCACAACCTAAT
>JBIIQP010000170.1:0-5558 GCA_044341975.1 Crocinitomicaceae bacterium | reverse complement strand
GACACATTAAAATACGGACGTTTTGAGAAAGGCCTAAAAGTGGGCGATTGGTACATCGAAACGCGCAAAGCTTCTTACACATTAACCAATAAGGACGCAAAAGATTTCATAAACAGAGGCTATCCCGATCAAGATACAACTCGGGAATATGTGCACTTCAAAAGTGGCTTCAAGGATGGAGTTTATAAGTATTTCAATAATTCTAAGAACCCAATAATTGAAGGGTATTACGAGAATAATGAAATGTCTAAGAAATGGATATATCGTGATATATCTTACACAGGGATTGGTAAGAGCAAAAAGCGAAACAGAAACAATGACATAATAACCCTGCAGTATACCTTAACGAATAAAGACACAGTGGTTAAGCAGGCTGTAATTCGTCGTAATTTGATTACTGGGGACGAGTATTCAACCGATGAATATGACTTTAACCCAAAGTATTCCCCAAACGTATCACTTTCCAAATTTTATTCATTTAATTTCCCTAAAGAGTTGGATTTGGAACTAGAGGAAGAGAAATTAAATTCATACGAAGGTGAAGAGTACGAGGATGAGGAATATTATGATGAAGGCTACGGCGATTACCTAGAAGAAGATTTCTACGAGGAAGAAGAGGAGGACATTTATTACGATTTTAAAAATTATGTCTATGATCCGACTTCAAGTAAAAATTTCACTGCTGCGCATTTAATTGACAGTTTAGGAATTAAATTTAATTATGACGGCGTTTATGAAAGGCGCTACCCAAATGGGCAATTAATTCTCAGATATGAGTTTAAGGACGGGATGTTGTTAGCGGAAGATACCATTTTTTGGGACAATGGCACACCGTTGGATGTCATCCGTTTTGACAGAGATTCCAATCATTATGTGCAGTCTATTTATGATTACAATGGAAAACTCTACAATGAAATTGCGTACGACCAAAAAGGTGAATTTAAACGTGTTGTGTTTCAACCTGAACTTATAAAATACCTTAACATCAATGGACTAATAGCATCAGATGAACCTGATAGCAGATATTTCTTCTATGACCACATGGATACACTGCAGCATCAGTTAAACGACTCGTTGATTATTTTCCAATCTTGGTTCAAGGAAGATACAAGCAAGCTGTATATGCGAAATTGTTATCCAGATGAAAGAAAGATTACTTATTCTTCATTCGGTGTAACGGGTGACTCATCGCTTAAAGGCGAAATGCTCTTTGCTGAAAATTATGAAAGTTGGAACGGCATAAAAGAATATCAATTGGGTAATCTTGATTTGCATACAACAACCTCTGCTTCGTTATTGCCATACAGTGAAAAAGATTCGATTCCCCAATTGTTAATGAACCAATATGAGGATGGCTTTGAATTAACTGAGGATTATGTCTTGAAGCAAAATGGTAAACCTTTCACGGGAGAGTTTAAGCTAGTAACAAATGAAAACGACTTCGAGCTTGTCTCCAGCAAAAAAATAAGCTTGGTCTTGCCGCGTGCAGCTACCATGACCGAAAAATTATACAAGCAATTAGCTAAATTCAAGAAAAATGGAACGACGAAACTTGAAACCCTATTTGGATCCATTGATGCATCTGAATTCGATGAGGATTTTGCCTCAACTATTTTTGTGAACTTGCTTGGAGGCTTCTTAAGTTTTATCGAATATCCTTCTAGCTACGAATGGGAGGAATATGATAACGAAGAACGTTATAAGGAAAAAAAGGTAGCACCATTTATGAAAATCGCAAAGGGATCTTTTCGTGACGGTAAGCCACAAGGCGAATGGCAAATAATCGATCAGTTTGGTGATTTGTTATATGAAATTACCTTTGATAAAGGAGAATTAAATGGGAAATTAAAAGAATATGACATTGCGTATCCAAGGGAAGTAAGTGATTACTATGAAGATGAATCACTTCTGGATTCATTACCGAGAAAGGAAACACATTACCTCTACAGCGAAGCTGAATATAAAAATGGCATGGCAAATGGCGATTATTTGCGCTATAATTGGTATGGCGAACTCAATGAACGAATTCCTTTCAAGGATGGTTATGAGAATGGCCCCGCGTTCGAGAGAAATAGCTTGGCTCATACGAATTTAAATTATTTAGATGGCGAGTTGGATGGATACGTAAGGACTTACCTCACGCTTAAAGGTCAAGATTCTGTTTTATTGTACGACCTCAATTTTCAAAACGGACTGCTTCAAGGGGAATCCAAAGCCTATCATATGAGCGGTCGTTTAGCTAAAAAAGGATTCTTCCTCAACGGTGAACCAATCGAAGATTATGAGGCCTATGATACCCTCGGTTTCAAATACCATTATGTGAAATTCCAATATTCTTTTCCTATCGAAGAGAAAATTTGGGAGGAAAATGAATTAAGTGTTCGATATCTTTTTGATTGGAGGGATTCCATTTATTTTCAACCGACTGATATTACTTCAACCCAAAGTTTAGATCGGGTTTTGGCAAATTTAGGATTGGCTGGGGATTATTATGAGAGACCTTATTACGGCAGACCAAGCATCGTTAACAAAGAAGGGATTGATTACCATATCACGAAGTATTATCCGAACGATACCATTGCCCGCGATGGTGATATTACGGCGGGTAAAAAAGTAGGATGCTGGAAGTATTATAGTTACGACGGAGAATTTTTATATGAAGCAAATTATTTTGACACAATCATCTCAATCAACGACTCAATTCAATTTAAATCAAAAGGGATTTTAACTGATTACGATAGAAAGGGAAATAAATTGAGTGAAAGTTACATCATTGAGAAGTTTGAAAAATATGATTGTTCGCATACAGACCACTATGAGATTCGTCAGTTGATGACTATCTGGCAAGGCAAAGACTCTGTAGACAGAATTAATGGTTATGTCAAAAACTATTATGACAATGGTGTACTTCAAAACGAAGGGTTGATGAAAAACGGTATTCCAACGGGTGTTTGGAAATTCTATGATCCATTTGGAAAACTCAATCAAGTAGGAAGTTACACCTTGGGTAAAAGAGATGGGCGTTGGTTAGGAGGAGATCTCTCTAAAACCAAATATTTGGGTGACATTTGCTTGAATCCAAATTTACCTGACCTCGAAGAAGAATTGAAGTACCGTGAAAAACAATTGGATATTGTTATCACTAACTACCAATTGGGCAAGGCATTGAACAAGGAGTTTTACGACGTAAATTTGAATGATTACGAAGGAGAGGAAGGAGAATCGCTTGAGTCTGAAGAATAGTTGAAATAGTTGATTACATTTGTTCATAGATTAAAAAAATTATGATTCAACTAAAAAAATATACGTCTCCTGCCGAGGCAAAAGCCTTGGTAATTCTTTGTGATAAAAAATCTAAATTGCCTGTTTCAATAGAGCAGGATGTTAAGAATTTTTTAAAAGGCTTTTTGAAAAGTGATGACAAATTTGATTTTCTTAAAACAATCAATGGTCTCGTCTTTTTTGTTAAAAAGGAACAATCTGCTGAGCAAATTAGAGTTGCAGGCTACAAGGTTGTGTCTCAATTAAAAAAGGAAATCTCTGCATTGACCATTTGGGGAGAGGAGGACGAGGTAGTGCATTTTACAGAAGGGTTGTTACTCTCTTCTTATCAGTTTTTACCCTATTTTAAGGATGCGGAAAAAAGAAAAAATGGTTTAGTAGAAGTATTGCTGCCAAATGAAATTTCTGATAAAAAAATCAAGGAGCTTGAGATGTCTGCCAAGGCAGTTTTTTGGGTGAGAGATAGGGTGAATGAACCAGTCTCACATTTGAATGCTGTGCAACTGAGCGAGAAAATCAAAGAACTCGGAGAAGAGGCAGGATTTTCAGTACAGGTGCTTGAAAAAACGCAGATTGAAACGTTGAAAATGGGTGGATTACTTGCTGTCAACAAAGGCTCTATTGATCCCCCAACCTTTACAATAGCCGAGTACAAACCTGAAAAACCCATCAATAAAAAACCGATTGTTTTAGTCGGTAAAGGAGTTGTTTACGACACAGGTGGACTCAGTTTAAAGCCTACTCCGGGTTCTATGGATGTCATGAAAAGTGACATGGCAGGTGCTGCTACAGTTATTGGGGCATTGTACTTGGCGGCACTTCAAAAATTAAAAGTGCATGTCATCGCTCTCGTGCCATCAACTGATAATCGCCCGGGAATGAACGCTTACACACCTGGAGACGTGATTACAATGTTCGATGGTACAACTGTAGAGGTCTTGAATACGGATGCAGAAGGAAGAATGATACTTGCAGACGCCTTGGCTTATGCTGAAAAATACAAGCCTGAATTAGTGTTGGATGCCGCTACTTTAACTGGCGCTGCAGTTCGTGCAATTGGAACAAAGGCTTCAATTATTATGGGAAATGCAGATGATAAGTATTTCAATCAATTGGAGAAAGCGGGAAATGAAACACATGAAAGAGTTGTTCGTTTTCCTTTTTGGGATGATTACCTGGAGGAAATGAAGTCGAGCATTGCTGATTTAAAAAACATCGGTGGTCCAAATGCCGGGATGATTACTGCAGGTAAGTTTCTTGAACATTTTGTGAAATCACCCTACATACACATGGATATTGCTGGACCTTCATGGCTGGATGGTCGCGAGGACTACAAGGGTCAGGGAGGCACTGGAGCTGGAGTGCGTTTACTCTATAACTTTTTGAAAAAGCTGAAATAAATGGAGAAAGAAAAGGAAGTTCAGCACAACAATCTCATTCGTGTAGGGATTTCGTTGGGTGATATCAATGGAATTGGTCCTGAAGTGATTATGAAAGCGTTGCGTGATGCGCGGTTATTAATGGATTGTACACCTATTATTTACGGTTCAACAAAAGTTTTTGCACATTACAAAAAAGTGTTGGATGATCAGGAGTTTAACTATCAATCCTGCAAAACAGCTGAAGAAGCACAAAACAAAAAAATAAATATTGTCAATGTTTGGCAAGATGATGTTGAAATATCTGAGGGCAAACCAACTGAGCAAAGCGGAAATTGCGCCTTCCAGTCTTTGGAAAAAGCAACACAGGATTTGGCTTCAGGTAAAATCGATGTTTTAGTGACAGCCCCTATTTCAAAAGAAGCAATGGGTAAAACTGGATTCAAGTTTCCAGGTCACACAGAATACCTTGCGGATCTTTCGGGTACTGACGATGCGTTAATGGTAATGGTTGCTGAAAATTTGCGCGTTGCACTCGTTACGACTCATATTGCTTTAAAGGAGGTAAGTTCAACCCTTTCGAAGGACAAAATTCTAAGTAAAATTAAAGCGTTTGAAAGCTCACTTAGAAAAGATTTTGGTATTATTCGACCAAAAATTGCCGTTTTTGGATTGAACCCACATGCTGGAGAAAATGGAAAAATGGGCAGTGAAGAACAAGAATTTATTACTCCGGCAATTAATGCAGCACGAGGAGAAGAAATTTTGGCTTTTGGACCATATCCAGCCGACGGTTTTTTTGGTTCAAACAGCAGGACGCAATTTGATGGCATTTTAGCGATGTATCATGATCAAGGGTTGACTGCATTCAAGGCGTTAGCATTTGATGACGGGGTG
>JBIIQP010000083.1:0-11406 GCA_044341975.1 Crocinitomicaceae bacterium | reverse complement strand
TCCCGACCATGGTACCGCATATGATATCGTTGGTCAAAATAAGGCATCGGAACAATCAATGCGTCATGCTATTTATGTTGCTTTGGATATTTACAGGAGTCGACAATTTGTTCGTGAGATCAATGTCAATCCACTCCAAAGCAGCCCAAAGGATAAAAAACGATCAGGAGATGATGTGGAATAGCAATCTCTTCGAATAAAATTTAAAGGATATTAACACGGTATCGTTAAAAATATTAACTTTGCCCTCCAATTTTCGCTCATCGTGAAGTCAAATAAAGAATTTATTATCCCTTTTATTGGCTTGAAAGTGGGCTTTCATGATTTCAATTTTGAGATTCATGATGCGTTCTTTGAAGAAGTAGAATACTCTATCATTCACAAGGGAAATGTAACAGTTTCACTAACCTTGGAGAAGAAAGAGACAATGTTGATAGGTGAGTTTCAAATAGGTGGAACTGTGTCGGCATCCTGTGATCGTTGTAATTATCCACTTGATGTTCCTGTTAAAGGAACTTTCAGGTTGGTTTATAAGTTTGACAACGAGACAAGCGATGATGAATCTCTAATTGTATTGCATCCTGATGCATATGAGTTAGATGTTCGAGATAACATCTATGAATTAATAACTGTCTCTCTTCCTGCCCGATTGACCCATCCAATGGGTGAATGCAATGAGGAGATGATAGAACTGCTTAAAAAATATTCTGGTCAACCTGAAAGCGTCGAAGATGATTTTGACGATGACGATGACTGGGATGACGAAGATTGGGAAGAAGAAGATGATGACGACGGTGATGATGATCCAGTGGATCCTCGATGGTCGGCACTTAAAAATTTGAATTAATACAACATAAATAAAATAAAATGGCACATCCTAAACGAAAAATTTCGAAGACACGCCGTGACAAGAGAAGGACGCATAAAAATGCAGTTGCAAAGAATATTGCAACTTGTCCTACTACCGGACAACCGCATTTGTTCCACCATGCTCACTGGCATGAAGGGAAACTATATTACAAGGGGAGAGTAGTTGCGGAGAAAGAGGTAGCAGTTTAATCTGAACACCTAAATTCTTCTGCTGCATGAAGATCGGAATTGATATTCTTGGCGGCGACTTTGCTCCTGATGCTAATATTTCAGGCGCTGTCTTAGCTAAAAAAGAACTTCCCGGCGACGTTAAACTTGTTTTATTAGGCGACAGAGATCAAATCTCTAGTGGCCTTTTGTCGTTCAATGCAAGTCTAGGTGATTATGAAATCGTTCACGCTCCCGATGTGATTACGATGCACGATCATCCTACACGTGCAATCCCTCAAAAACCGAACAGTTCTATTGCTGTCGGATTTGACTTGCTTTCTAAACACGAAATTGACGCATTTGCTAGCACAGGCAACACTGGAGCCATGCTTGTAGGCGCCATTTATAAGATCAATACTATTCCAGGTATAATACGACCTTGTATTACATCCACATTGCCTGCTATAGATGGGTCTAAATCTATTTTATTAGATGTTGGGTCGAATGCAGATTGTAAAGCGGATGTTCTTTATCAGTTTGCCGTTTTGGGCGCTTTGTATGCGAAAAAAGTATATGGAGTAGAAAATCCTAAAGTGGCTCTGTTGAATATTGGTGAAGAAGAATCAAAGGGGAATTTGTTGACTTTGGCAGCGCATAAATTAATGGCTGAGTCAGATGATATCAATTTTATTGGTAATATTGAGGGAAGAGATCTTTTCTTTGGCAAAGCAGATGTAATTGTGTGCGATGGCTTTACTGGAAATGTCGTATTGAAAGAAGCAGAGGGAATTTACACATTAATGAAGAAAAGAGGGATTAATGATGAATACTTTGATCGCTTCAACTATGAAAATTACGGTGGAACTCCTATTCTGGGTGTGAAAGGAAATGTCATTATTGGACATGGAATTTCGAATGATATTGCCGTTAAAAATATGATTTTACATTCGTACGAAGTAGCAAAATCTGGACTTGCGAAAAGTGTGAATGAAGCTTTTAGTTAATATGAAAAAGATAACTGCTGCAATAACTGGTGTTCAAGGATATGTTCCTGAAACAATCCTTTCCAATGAAGATCTGGCAAAGATCGTTGATACATCTGATGAGTGGATCACTTCACGAACGGGTATCAAAGAAAGAAGAATCCTTAAAGAAGGGGCTTCATCTGATATGGCTGCAGAAGCTGCAAGACAACTATTAGAAAAAACAGGAGTTGATCCTCTTGATATTGATTTGGTGCTAGTTGCCACAGTTACGCCAGATTATCCTTTTCCCTCAACTGCGAATGTTGTATGCGATAAAGTAGGAATGAAAAATGCATGGGGATATGACCTTATTGCTGCTTGTTCCGGTTTTATTTATGCGCTTTCTACGGGAGCTCAATTTATCGAAACAGGTCGCCACAAGAAAGTTTTGGTGATTGGTGTGGATAAAATGACATCTATCTTGGATTACCAGGATCGCACAACGTGTGTAATCTTTGGTGATGGAGCTGGAGCTGTTTTACTTGAGCCAAATGAAGAAGGGTTGGGGGTTCAAGATTTTATTTTGAGAAGCGATGGTTCAGGCCGTCAGTATCTTATTCAACCAGGTGGAGGTTCAGCAAACCCACCAAGTCACCAAACAGTTGATGATCGTTTGCACTATGTGAAACAAGAAGGCAAACAGGTGTTTAAATTTGCTGTGACTAATATGGCGGAAGTTTCTGCTGAAATCATGGAAAAAAACAACTTGACAAGTGATGATGTTGATTGGTTAGTGCCGCACCAGGCTAACTTGAGAATTATCGATGCTACAGCTGAAAGAATGGGTTTGAGCAAAGAAAAGGTAATGATCAATATTCAGAAATACGGAAACACTACGGCAGGAACACTTCCACTTTGTTTGTGGGATTATGAAGACCAATTAAAGAAGGGTGATACATTGATTCTTTCAGCATTTGGTGGTGGTTTTACGTGGGGTGCTGTCTACTTGAAATGGGCATATGACTCGAAAAAATAATTATTAAATTTACATACTATTAAATACATAAATATGAATCTGAACGAGATACAAGATTTGATCAAATTTGTTGCTAAATCTGGAGTTAGCGAAGTAGAAATTGAACAAAAGGATTTTAAAATCATCATCAAATCAGAACAAAAGTCGAAAGGTGCTGATCAACCGATTTTCGTACAAGCTGCAGCGCCTGCAATGCCCGTGGCTGCTCCTGTTGCTGCTCCATCACCAGTTGCCGCAGCGCCTGCTGCACCTGTTGCTGCTGCAAATGATGATTCAAAATACATTACAATCAAATCACCAATGATCGGTACTTTTTATCGTTCATCTGGTCCAGATAAAGATGCATTTGTAAATGTTGGAGATTCTATTTCACAAGGAAGCACAATTTGTATCATTGAAGCAATGAAATTGTTCAATGAAATTGAGTCTGAATTCTCAGGTAGAATTGTTAAGGTATTGGTAGATGATGCATCGCCAGTTGAATACGATCAGCCGTTGTTTTTGGTTGACCCAGCATAATAATTTGAAATTCTGAGTTTTTAACTCCGAATTCTGACCAGCCATCAAACCGCAGGTAAAAACAAATTAAAGCGTATGTTTAAAAAAATATTAATTGCCAACAGAGGCGAGATAGCTCTTCGTGTTATCAGAACATGTAAAGAGATGGGGATTAAGACTGTCGCAGTTTATTCTACTGCCGACAAAGACAGTTTGCCAGTGCGTTTTGCAGATGAAGCGGTATGTATTGGTCCAGCGGTAAGTTCTAAGTCCTATTTATCTATTCCCAATATTATTGCTGCTGCAGAGATTACTAATGCTGATGCAATTCACCCAGGTTATGGGTTTCTTTCTGAAAATGAAAAATTCTCGAAGGTTTGCCAGGAACACGGAATAAAATTTATTGGTGCTTTACCTGAGCAAATTGCAGGAATGGGTGACAAAGCAACCGCAAAAGCGACGATGATTAAAGCCGGTGTTCCATGTATACCTGGATCGAAAGGTTTATTGAAAGATTTGGACGATGCTCGCGCTACAGCTAAAGTTGTTGTTTATCCTATAATTTTGAAAGCAACAGCCGGAGGTGGTGGAAAAGGAATGCGCATTGTCTGGAAAGAAGAAGACTTAGAGGCAGCATGGGATTCAGCACGTCAAGAAGCAGGTGCCGCTTTTGGAAATGATGGGATCTACATGGAGAAATTCATTCAAGAGCCTCGTCATATAGAGATTCAAGTAGCGGGAGATCAATTTGGAAATGCATGTCACCTTTCAGAAAGAGATTGTTCTATACAGCGTCGTCATCAGAAATTAGTGGAGGAAACACCATCCCCATTTATGACTGAAGAGTTACGTGAAAGAATGGGTGAAGCTGCTATTAAAGCTGCTAAAGCAGTGAAATACGAAGGTGTGGGAACGGTAGAATTCTTGGTAGATAAAAACCGTGATTTCTACTTCATGGAAATGAATACGCGTATTCAAGTTGAGCATACTATTACAGAGGAGGTTATTGATTTCGATTTGATCAAGGAGCAAATTAAAATTGCTGCAGGACATAAGATTTCAGGTAAGAATTATTATCCTCACTTGCATGCAATCCAGTGTCGTATAAACGCTGAGGATCCTTACAATGATTTCCGTCCTTCACCAGGAAAAATCACATCTTATCATTCACCAGGTGGACATGGCGTAAGAATTGACACACATGCATACGCTGGTTATAGCATTCCGCCTAATTATGATTCAATGATCGGAAAGTTGATTGTTGTCGCTCAAACGAGAGAAGAAGCCATTTTGAAAATGAAACGTGCTTTGGATGAGTACATTATTGAAGGAATAAAAACAACTATTCCGTTCCATCAAAAACTTATGGATAACAAGGATTTTCGTGAAGGTAACTTTACAACCAAATTCATGGAAACATTTGAATTCTAATTCAGAAAAGAATATAAAGCAAAAGCCGATTCATTTGAATCGGCTTTGTTGTTTAGTAAGCATAGTAATTTAATTACAAGCCTTCATTAGGTTTTGATCTATGTCAATTCCAAATTCCTTCGCGGAATTAAAAGAATCACACGCTTTTTCAGTTTTACGAAGTTTTAGGTAAGTTGTACCTATTTTCATATATGCTTCACCTCTGTTTAAGTTTGGGTCATTATCTGTGATATAAATTTCATAGTCATTAGCTGCAGTTGCGTAGTTACCCATTTTGTAGTGTATATCACCTCGTAAAATATAACCAGTTACACTTTTGTCAAATAGAATAAATTCATTGGCTAAGTTTAAAGCGGGCATAAATTCATTTAATTCAGCATAAGCTTGAGCCATGTAAAAAAGTATATACGGGTTTGAAGAGGCTTGATCTAATTTTAAAATAGCCTCGCCATCTTCAATTGTACTCGTGTAATTTCCTAATTCATAGTTGAATTTTGCACGATTATAAATATATCCGGTATTATGAGGGTCTAAATTGATGGCTTCTGATACATCTTCAATTGCCCCTTTGAAATCATTTGCTCCATATTTAATCAAGGACCTGTAATGGTACGTTTCACCAATTGAAGGATCAATTGCAATTGAACGGTTTAGATCAATTAAGGCTTCTGAATCATTTCCTAGAAGAGATTTGATTGAACCAGTAAACATGAGTGCTTTTGCATTTTTTGGATCTTTTTTAAGAACTTTACTGAATGTTTTAAGCGATTTTTCTGGCTTACCATTCATTAATTCTTCAAAACCTTTAAGGAAATTGGGGTCACTTTGTTGACCAAAGGCAATACTGCCGGATAGTAGTAGAGTAAATAAAAATTTCATAGCGTTGGTTTCAGGTACAAATGTATGCAAAGAAAATTTACTTTCAAAAAAAACATAAAAAAAAGCCGGTCAATCACTAACCGGCTTTAAATCAATATGTAAAAATAACTACAGACCTAAAAGTACTGCATGTGGGTCTTTTGAACCGAACAGCATTCTTTCTGGATTTTCTAGCATCTCTTTCACTTTAACAAGGAAACCAACTGACTCTTTTCCGTCGATGATTCGATGATCATAAGAAAGCGCAACATACATAATAGGTCGAACCTCAACTTTTCCATTAATTGCAACAGGACGCTCAACGATGTTGTGCATTCCAAGAATTGCTGATTGAGGAGGATTGATTATCGGGGTAGATAACATCGAGCCAAAAACACCTCCATTTGTTATTGTAAAAGTTCCTCCAGACATGTCATCCGGAGTGATTTTACCATCTCGTGCTTTAATCGCAAGACGTTTGATTTCTCTCTCAATTTCTGCCAACGACATTTGTTCAGCATTGCGTACTACCGGAACCATCAATCCTTTTGGAGATGATACCGCTATGCCCACATCTGCATAATCGTGAAATATCATTTCGTTTCCATCAATTTGAGCATTCACTGCAGGAAATAAATTCAAGGCTTCAGTCACAGCTTTTGTGAAAAAAGACATGAATCCTAGATTAACTTCATGGTGTTTTGCAAATGCATCTTTGTATTTCGCTCGCAAATCCATAATTGGCTTCATGTCCACCTCATTGAAGGTTGTCAACATGGCCGTCTCATTTTTTACAGATACCAATCGCTCTGCTATCTTGCGGCGAAGCATAGACATTTTTTCTCTGTTCTGGTTGCGCGAGCCACCCCATGCTTTTGCATCTGCGGATGAAAAGCCAGCTGACATTGCGGCAACAACATCTTGTTTCGTGATGCGACCATCTTTTCCAGAACCATTTACTTGGTTTGCGCTTACACCATTCTCAGCCATGATCTTAGCTGCAGCAACAGAGGGCGTACCAGCTGCATAAGAAGCTTCTTTCTTAACCGGATCAGGATTTGGAGCCGCAACTTTTTCTGCTGAAGGTGCTGCAATTACTTCTTCTTTCTTTTCTTCTGTCTTTGGAGCAGCAGCTTTTCCTTCAGGAGCCGGAGCGGAAGTGTCAATTAAGCAAACAACTTGTCCCACTTTAACAACATCACCTTCGGCAGCCTTCAGTGTAATTATTCCACTTTGTTCTGCTGGAAGTTCCAAAGTCGCTTTATCTGAATCAACTTCAGCAATTGTTTGATCCTTCGTAACGTAATCTCCGTCTGAAACAAGCCATTGAGCAATTTCTACCTCAGAGATAGATTCGCCCGGACTTGGTACTTTCATTTCTAATAGTGACATAAACGTCTTGTTTTATTTAACTTTTATTTTGGCAAAATGAAAAAGATCTTCAAATAATTGCTTCAATCTTTTCTCGTGTAATTTTTTGGATCCTTCTGCCGAAGCAGCCGTTCCATTGCGGCAAATTCCTACAAAAGGAATCTCTCTCATTGACATTGCAATATGCGTCCAGGCACCCATATTCGAAGGTTCTTCTTGTGCCCAAAGTATGTTTTTAACGCCTTTGTATTTTGCTAAAATGGCGTCAATTTGTTTTTTAGGTAAGGGGTAAAGTTGCTCTAATCTTACAAATGCCATGTTTTCAACCCCGTATTCTGAAGCTTTCTCTTTCATTTCGTAATAGAACTTTCCAGAACAAAAGACAACGGTATCTACCAAAGATACATTCGCAGTAACGTCATCAATTACTTCCTGGAAACTTCCTTTGGCCATTTCGTCCAATGTTGAAGTAGCTGCAGGGTAACGAAGAAGCATTTTTGGAGAGAATACTACCAATGGTTTTCTGAATTCTCTTTTCAATTGTCTTCGCAACAAATGGAAATGATTGGCAGGAGTAGATGTATTTACAATTTGCATGTTGGCGTCAGCACATTGCTGAAGGAAACGTTCCATTCGTCCAGATGAATGCTCTGCTCCTTGTCCTTCATAACCGTGTGGTAAGAGCATCACCAAACCAGATTGAGTCGCCCATTTATCTTCACCTGCAGAAATGAATTGGTCAATCATAATTTGTGCACCATTGAAGAAGTCACCAAATTGGGCTTCCCAAATTGTTAATGCATTGGGTGTTGCAAGTGAATAACCATATTCGAATCCTAACACCCCATATTCTGAAAGCAGGGAGTTGTATACCGTAAAAGGTGCTTGTTTTTCAGAAAGCAAATTCAAGGTTTCAATTTCTTCTTCCGTGTCTTCTGTTTTTACCACAGCATGACGGTGAGAGAATGTTCCACGCTCAACATCTTGACCAGAAATTCTCACTGGATGTCCTTCTTCCAAAAGTGAAGCATAAGCCAACATTTCAGCTGTTCCCCAATCTAATCTATTGTCTTTGATGGCATTTAAACGATCTTCAAAAATTTTAGCAATTTTTCTAAAGTATTTTTTTCCATCAGGCAAAGTGGCAAGTTTCGTTCCTAGTTCAACAAGTTTTTTCTTGTCAACACCAGTCTCTGGAGATGCTTCAAAATCTGCCAGTTTTCCATGACGGTAACCTTCCCAAGTTTGACTTAGAAAATCATACACCAAGGCTTTATCACTTTGACGAGAGATTTCAAATTCAGCTTCAAGGTATTCGTTGTAGCTATCTTCAAATTTCTTAGCTTCTTCCTTGCTTAAGATCCCTTCGGCTTGCAATTGTCCTAGATAAATATCTTTTGGATTTGGGTGTTTCGCAATAAGATTGTACAAGCTCGGTTGCGTGAATTTTGGTTCGTCACCTTCGTTGTGCCCATATTTTCTGTAACACAACAAATCAATGAAAATATCACGATTGAATTCTTGACGGTATTCCATTGCGATTTCAATGGCTTGAACCACAGCTTCAACATCATCACCATTTACATGGAAAACAGGACAAAGTGTTGTTTTTGCAACATCAGTGCAATAGGTTGAGGAACGAGCATCAAGGTAGTTTGTAGTAAATCCTACTTGATTGTTTACTACGATATGAACCGTTCCACCAGCGCGGTAACCGTCCAGTTGTGCCATTTGAATCGTTTCATAGACAATCCCTTGACCAGCAACTGCGGCATCACCATGAATCAGAACAGGACAAATTTTGTTTTCATCCTTCAGCACATGGTCAACTTTGGCACGTGCAATACCTTCTACCACAGTGTTTACTGCTTCAAGGTGTGAAGGGTTCGGCGCAAGCGTCACACCTATCTTTTTACCTGTAGAAAGCGTCACTTGAGATGTGAATCCCTGGTGGTATTTCACATCGCCATCGAAATAATCGATTGTGTCAAATTCCTTTCCTTCAAATTCAGAAAATATATCTTTTGGTCGTTTTTCAAAAATATTGGTCAAAGTATTTAATCGACCTCGGTGTGCCATTCCCATCACGAAGTATTCCACTCCTAGATCTGAACCTTTGTTTACCAAGGTGTCAAGTGCAGGAATTAAAGCTTCACCACCTTCAATTGAAAATCGTTTTTGACCAACAAATTTCTTTCCTAAGAATGCTTCAAAACTTGAGGCTTGGTTCAACTTTTTGTAGATGTTTATTTTGCGGTCTTTGTCAAAAACAGGTCTGTTTTTAACTTCAATCTTGTTCTTGAACCAATCGATGCGCTGCGGATCACGCATGTAAACGTATTCGATACCAATTGATTGACAGTACGTTAACTGCAAATGTTCAATTATTTGGCGAAGTGTTGTAGCACCAAGTCCTACTTCTTCTCCAGCTTGAAACACAACATCAAGATCGGCGGTATCCAACCCGAAATTTTCGATATCGAGCGTTGGCGTATATTTTCTGCGATCGCGGACAGGATTCGTTTTGGTGAATAAATGTCCACGGTTACGATAACCATTGATTAGGTTGATGACTTTGAATTCTTTTTGAAAATTCTCAGGTATTTCCCCTCCGTCTTCGTAGTTCGTTCTAGCAAAATCAAATCCTTCAAAGAATTTTTTCCAGCCAATATCGACACTTTCTGGATTCTGAATATACTGTTTGTAAAGGTGGTCGATTGCGTTTACATCCGCATTACCAACATAAGAAACTTTATCCATGTTTTTTCGAGCTCATTTATGGAAGCACAAATTTATTGAATAAAGCACAAAGACGGGAGCACAAAACGATATTATTTAGTCAAAAGTTAAATTTTGAATTAAGCGATCGAAATTAGGACTGCTTTTGAGTCAATAAATTGGTAAAAAATAGCGTTGAAGCGAAAGTATTTCAATAAAGTATTTGTAATGGTAATTTTGTATAAAATGGTTAATTTTATAGGATTATAAATGAAACTATGTACGGACTTGTAAATAAAGCTGTAAAAGAGCTAGTCATTGAAAAATTTGGCGAAGAGAGTTGGGAAACTATTTGTGCAAAAGCAAATTTCGATGATGGAGATTTTCTTTCAATGTCACCTTACCCTGATAAACTAACATTTGATCTTGTTGCCTCTGCTTCAGGGGTTTTGAATGTGCCCGTCGAAGATCTTCTTTTTGCCTTTGGAGAATATTGGATTTTATATACGGCAGATCAGGGATATGGCAATATGCTTGAATTGGCCGGGGATAGTTTTCCCAAATTTTTGAAAAATCTAAACATGTTGCACCAACGAGTAAATTCTGTAATGCCGGATTTAAAACCACCAGCATTTACTGTGCGCAATGAAAAAGAAAATTACTTAGAGCTTGTCTACAATTCCCACCGTACAGGATTAATACCAATGCTTATGGGCTTGGTTTCAGGGCTTGGCAAAAGATTTGATCTTGTGGTAGATTGTAAACACCTTAGCGAGGAAGAGGGTTCCCATGTTTTTGTAATTAAATGGTAATGTGAATCCATGAAATCACCTAAAATACCTGACAATGAAGCGTCACGGATGCGTGATTTGTTGGAATTGAATCTTTTAGATACACCCGCGAATCTTGACTTGGACCTTATTACTGAGATGGTGTCAAATATTTGTGAGACACCGATTTCTTTGATAAGTATCGTAGATAGTGATCGTCAATGGTTTAAGTCTAAAGTAGGACTTGATGCCTCTGAAACACCAAGAGATTTGGCATTTTGCGCACATGCCATAAATGAACCGGATCAACTATTTTTGATTCCTGATGCCACAAAAGACGAACGTTTTCATGACAACCCTTTGGTAACTGGAGATCCCAACGTAATTTTTTATTGCGGGTTTCCAATACTTTCAGAAAATGGCAATGCTCTTGGGACGCTTTGTGCAATCGACAATAAACCGAGGGAGTTATCTGAACATCAAAAGGAATCGATAAAATCCCTTTCTAAAATAGCGGCTAAACTAATTCTTGCTGATAAAAAAAATGCGCTTTTAGAAGAACATCTCGAGAAATTAAACAAGGTACTTGATCATGCAAGTGGTTTGTTTATTGGAATTTCAAATGAAGGTGTTGTTGTGAATTCTGGAGGTCTTTGGAAAAAGGTTTTAGGCGATGAATTTATCTATAAAAGTTTTGATGAAATCTTTGAATTTTCAGACTACAAAGGCTTTAATGATT
>JBIIQP010000043.1:0-16974 GCA_044341975.1 Crocinitomicaceae bacterium | reverse complement strand
GTGTGGTATAATGTTTAATTCCATCATGATGTTTAATTTTGAAGATAGAATTTTACCTATGAATATTCGTCCAAGAAGAAACCGTAAATCGGCTGCCATTCGTTCAATGGTGGAGGAAACTAAAATCGGAGCTGAGCATTTAATTTACCCCATCTTTTTGAAGGATGGATTAAAAATAAAGGAAGAAATTAGTTCCTTGCCCAAAAACTTTCGTTGGTCATTGGATTTATTAATTCCTGAAATTGAAGAATGTTTAAAATTAGGGATTTCTACCTTTGATATTTTTCCTGCAGTAGATGAGCATCTGAAAGATAAAATTGCTAGTTACAGCTATGCAAGTGACAACTTCTACTTGAATGCTATTCGAAAATTGAAAGAAACATTTCCTGAAATAGTTATTATGACCGATGTAGCAATGGATCCATATTCTTCGGATGGTCATGATGGATTGGTTGAAAATGGTCTCATTTTGAATGACCAAACTTTGCCAATTTTGAATAAAATGGCATTGGCTCAAGCCCAAGCGGGAGCTGATATCATAGGTCCGTCTGATATGATGGATGGTCGGGTAGAATCGATTAGAGAGACGTTGGACATTAATGGCTATACAGATGTTTCAATAATGTCCTACACAGCAAAATACGCTAGTGCATTTTATGGTCCTTTCAGGGATGCTTTGAATTCAGCTCCAAAATCTGGTGACAAAAAAACGTATCAAATGAATCCCGCTAACAAGCGCGAAGCCTTGCTTGAGGCTGAATTGGATGTGATGGAAGGGGCGGACATGATCATGGTGAAACCTGCTCTTTGTTACCTTGATATCATTCATGTTCTAAAAGAGAATTTCAATATTCCGGTAACGGCCTATAATGTGAGTGGTGAATGTGCAATGGTGTATGCTGCAGCGGAAAAAGGCTGGTTGAATTACAATTTGGCGATTTCTGAAATGCTTCTAAGTATGCGCAGAGCAGGAGCAGATGGGATATTGACATATTTTGCAAAAGATTTTGCTCAACTATTGAAAAAGTAATTATTTTTGTCGCATGAAATTGAATAACACACACATACATCATCATCATTCTTGGAACTGCCAGGCGTAATGATTATTTGTGTTTTCTAAATAATTTTAACCCGTCTGGACATCAGGCGGGTTTTTTGTTACCCTAAGATGATACGGACAAAATAGATAAAATGATATGTTAAGAATTGCTGTTCAAAAGTCAGGGCGTTTATTGGATGATTCCCTGCAAATTTTAAAGGAGGCTGGAATAAAGGTTGATGCCTCAAATGGTAAATTAAAATCTGTCGCATCAAATTTTCCGCTTGAAGTATTGTTTCTGAGGAATTCGGATATTCCGCAATACGTAAATGATGGGGTTGTAGACATCGCGATTGTTGGTGAAAATTTGCTCATCGAAGAAAGATCCAATCTTGAGACTTTGGTGAAATTAAATTTTTCAAAATGCAGGGTCTCTTTAGCGGTCCCAAAGGCTTCGACTGTTCAGTCAGTCAAAGATTTTTCAGGAATGAAAATAGCGACTTCTTATCCTAATACGGTTGAAGATTATTTAAAGAAAAACAACGTTTCTGCTGAGATTCATACGATTTCTGGTTCTGTTGAAGTTGCTCCTGCAATTGGCTTAGCGGATGCAATTTGCGATATTGTTTCCTCCGGCAATACACTTTTTATGAATGGTCTTCGTGAGTTAGAAGTCATTTTAAAATCTGAGGCTGTTCTAGTTAGAACGGAAACGTTATCACCGGAAAAGGAAGCAATTCTAGAAAAATTAATTTTTCGAATTAAGGCGGTATTAGCATCAAAAAATTCAAAATATATTTTGTTAAATGCTCCAAATGAAAAAATTGAGGAAATCATCCGCATCTTACCTGGAATGAAAAGTCCAACAATACTTCCGCTTGCAGAAGAAGGTTGGAGCTCCTTACATTCAGTTATATCAGAAGATCAATTCTGGGAGAATATTGATGCATTGAAAGATGCTGGTGCAGAGGGTATTTTGGTAGTTCCCATAGAAAAGATGGTAAGATAATTTTGGTTGAAAATGAAAAAGTTTATCTATCCCGATAGCACTTCTTTGAAGACGGCGTTGACGAGACCTTCTATCGATGCCGGCGATATGGAAGAATTGGTTAAATCCATTTTTGACGATGTTTCCATAAATGGAGACCAAGCCATTCAAAAATACACGGAACGATTTGATGGCGTGACCTTGAATGAGCTTCTTGTTTCAAGTGAGGAAATTAGTTTAGCTGAAAAAGCACTGTCAACTGAATTGAAAACCGCAATTAAGTTAGCGGCTAGTAACATCAAAACGTTTCACGAATCACAGCGTGAAGAAGTTGTAGAAATTGAAACGATGCCAGGTGTTGTTTGTTGGCGAAAATCAGTGGGCATTGATAAGGTAGGATTATATATTCCTGGCGGCACAGCTCCTTTGTTTTCCACGGTACTGATGCTAGGAATTCCTGCCGTAATTGCTGGCTGTAAGCAAATTGTATTGTGTACACCAACCAGAAAGGATGGGAGTGTTCATCCAGCCGTGTTGTATACAGCAAATCTGATAGGAATAAAGGAAGTCTTTAAAGTTGGAGGGGTTCAAGCTATCGCAGGAATGTCATTAGGGACATCAACAATACCAAAAGTATACAAGCTTTTTGGCCCAGGAAATCAATATGTTACAGCTGCAAAACAATACGCACAAAAATTAGGTGTTGCTATAGATATGCCGGCAGGGCCTAGTGAATTGATGGTGGTAGCAGACGAGAATTCAAATGCGACATTCATTGCTGCAGATTTACTTTCACAAGCCGAACATGGCAGCGATTCTCAGGTTGTATTGGTCGCAACAGACAATACAATTATTGAAAAAGTTGAAGTTGAATTGACAGCACAATTGGCTGATTTACCTAGAAAAGCAACTGCAGAAATGGCCTTGGTGAATTCATCCGCTATTCTTGTTCAGAAAGTTGAAATACTGTCAATTATCAATGAGTACGCGCCTGAACATTTGATTTTGCAAACGAGTTTTAATGAGGAATTATTAAATGGAATTGTAAATGCAGGTTCAGTTTTTATTGGTGAATACACCCCTGAAAGTGCTGGAGACTACGCCTCAGGAACTAATCATACCTTGCCTACAAATGGATTTGCCAAGCAATATTCAGGAGTTTCATTGGATTCGTTTGTGAAGAAAATAACGTTTCAACAAATATCTAAAAACGGAATTCAGCATATAGGTTCGACAATTGAAGAAATGGCTGCAGCGGAGGGGTTGGATGCGCATAAAAATGCTGTAACTGTGCGATTAAAAAATATTAAAGCATGAACTTTGATTTAGAAAAATACATTCGTCCTGATTTATTAGGAATGAAACCATATTCTTCTGCGAGAGATGAGTTTGAAGGTGATGCATCAATTTACCTTGATGCGAATGAAAACCCTTTTGATAATGGCGTAAATCGTTATCCTGATCCAATGCAGAAAAAATTAAAGGGACGCATTGCTAGTTTAAAAGGTGTTGGAGTAGACCAGATCTTTCTAGGAAATGGCTCAGATGAATGCATTGATTTATTGTTCCGGCTTTTCTGTAGGCCCAATATAGATCGAGCGGCCACAATTGTCCCTTCTTACGGAATGTACGCCGTCTCTTCAAGGATAAATCAGGTTGAACTTACGGAGATTTTGCTGAACGATGATTTTTCAATCGATGTGGAGCGCATTCTGCGAGAATCTGCTGATTGTAAATTGTTGTTTTTGTGTTCTCCAAATAATCCAACGGGACATACATTTCCAAAGAGTCAACTAATTCGAATTGTTGAAGAATTTCGGGGTATTGTTGTTGTGGATGAGGCTTATATAGATTTCGCTGAAGAATCATCAATGGTTCTCGAGCTAATGAAATTTAAAAATTTAGCTATTTCGCAAACTTTTTCTAAAGCATATGGCATGGCTGGTATCCGCTTGGGATTACTCTTTGGTTCTGAAGACCTAATTTCTTGGATCAATAAAATTAAACCGCCGTATAATATTAACCAGTTGACCCAAGATTTTGCATTTCAAAAATTGCAGGAAATTGAACGAGTGAAAATTGAAATAGAAACAATCAAATCAGAGCGGAATTGGCTTCGAAAAGAATTGTTGGGTTTGCAACAGATTAATGAGGTTTATCCAAGTGATTCAAACTTTATTTTAGTTAAAGTAGAGGATGCAAACAAATTATATAATTACCTAATTAATAAAGGGTTAGTTGTTAGAAATAGATCGAATCAGCCACTTTGTTTAAATACGCTACGATTGACAGTTGGAACGTCGTCAGAAAATAGGGAATTAATCGAAAAAATAAGTGAATTTAGTGTATGAAAAAGCTTTTATTTATAGATCGTGATGGAACTTTGATCTTGGAGCCGCCAGTTGATTTTCAAGTTGATAGTTTTGAGAAACTGAAGTTTTATCCTAATGTTTTTTCTGGTTTAGGGCGAATTGCTCGTGAATTGGATTTTGAATTTGTTATGGTGACCAATCAAGATGGATTGGGGACGGCCAGCTATCCTCATGAATCATTTATTGGTCCTCATAAATTAATGTTAGATGCCTTGAAGACTGAGGGGATAGAATTTATTGAAGAGTGCATTGACGTCTCTTTTCCTGATGAAAATGCGCCGACAAGAAAACCAAGGACAGGTCTCTTAACGCATTATATGAACGGAGAATTTGATTTGGAAAATTCTTTTGTAATTGGGGATCGTTTGACAGATGTAGAATTGGCCAAGAATCTAGGTTCAAAGGCGATTTACATGGTCAATCCAAAAGATCCTGGAAAAGGGGAGGTGTCAGTAGATGAAATCGAATTATTGAAACATGTTGCCTTGCAAACAACGGATTGGAATGAGATTTATACCTTTCTCAGACTCGGAGAACGAAAAGCTAGTTACAGCAGGAAGACGAATGAGACGGAAATAGAAATTGAGCTAGATTTAGATGGCACAGGTAAATCGGTAATTGAAACAGGAATTTCTTTTTTTGATCATATGCTGGATCAAATTGCTCGTCACGGTTCTTTGGATTTGAAAATTAATGTAAAAGGAGATTTACAAGTGGATGAGCATCATACAATTGAAGATACAGCCATTGCACTTGGTGAATGTTTTTCTAAAGCACTTGGCACAAAATTGGGGATAGAGCGCTATGGTTTTTGTTTGCCAATGGATGATTGTTTAGCGCAAGTGGCAATTGATTTTGGGGGTAGAAATTGGTTAGAATGGCAAGCAGAATTTAAGCGTGAAATGATTGGGCAGATGCCAACAGAGATGTTCTTTCATTTCTTTAAGTCATTTACAGATGGTGCGAAGTGTAATCTAAATGTTAAAGCAGAAGGAGCAAATGAGCATCACAAAATTGAAGCGATTTTCAAGGCGTTTGCGAAAGCAATTAAAATGGCAAAGAGAAGAGACGGGGTGAATGCTGTATTGCCATCAACGAAAGGTATGTTGTGATGAAGTTGACAATTGTAGATTATGGTGCAGGAAATGTTTTTTCCGTTAGTTCAGCATTTCAACGACTTGGTATTGAGCCTATTTTATCTTCTGATTCGGAAATGATAAAGTCCTCTGATTTGGTTGTTTTTCCCGGCGTGGGTCATGCGGAATCGGCAATGCAACAGCTGAAACAAAAAGGATTGGATAAGTTATTGCCTGAGTTAAATCAACCTGTTTTAGGAATTTGCCTCGGGATGCAATTGATGTGCGAATCAACCGAGGAGGGAGAAACGAAAGGACTTGGTATTTTTGAAGGTGTGCGTATTACGAGATTTGATGAAAAATTAAAAGTTCCTCATATGGGTTGGAATGAACTGGTTAATTCAAAAGGGTTTTTGAACGGAATGAAAGAATCGGTTTATTTTGTGCATAGCTATTACGCACCCCAAAATGATTATACAATTGCAGAGGCGAATTATCCATTCGAGTTTGCTGCCGCAATGGAAAAGCAAAATTTTATTGGATGTCAATTTCATCCTGAAAAAAGTGGCAAGGCGGGAGAACAAATTTTAGAACGATTTTTAACATTGAAATGACAATTATTCCAGCAATAGATTTGATAGATGGCAATTGTGTGCGTCTAACAAAAGGAGATTATGATTCAAAAAAAGTCTATCATTCTGATCCATTGGAGGTGGCTTTACAATTTGAAGCAGCAGGTTTTAAAAGGCTTCATTTGGTTGACTTGGATGGTGCTAAAGCAGGCAGAGTTATCAATCTGTCTGTTCTAGAAAGAATCTGTTCAAACACTTCTTTAACGGTTGATTTTGGTGGGGGGATAAAAACGGATAAAGATTTACATGCTGTTTTATCAGCGGGAGCGCAACAAGTAACAATTGGTTCACTTGCGGTAAAAGATCCCGATAAAATAAAAGAATGGATTATAGAATATGGTGCTGAAACGATCATTCTTGGAGCAGATGTTAAAGATAAAAAAATTGCAGTAAATGGTTGGTTAGAAACAAGTAGTATTGATTTGATTAAATTTATACATGAATATTATTTGTTGGGAATTAGACATGTTTTGTGCACGGATATTTCAAAAGATGGTATGCTTGAAGGCCCTTCATTTGAATTGTATAATGAGCTGATGATAACATTTCCGGATCTTCAGTTGATTGCGAGCGGAGGTGTTTCAAATTTAAAAGATGTTGTTCGTTTGAAGGAAAATGGTATCCCTGCAGTTGTTATTGGAAAGGCGATTTATGAAGAAAGAATCGGACTTAAAGAGTTGTCAGAATTATGCTAAAAAAGAGAATTATTCCTTGTTTGGATATCAAAGATGGGAGGACGGTTAAAGGGGTCAATTTTGAAGGTTTAAGAGATGCTGGCGATGCGGTTCAGTTGGCTCGAATTTACGCAGAAAAAGGGGCTGATGAATTGGTTTTTTTAGATATAACAGCAACTCAAGAAGGCCGAAAAACAATGGTTGAAATGGTGCGAAAAGTTGCCAGGGAAGTAAATATTCCTTTTACTGTTGGTGGCGGAATTGCCAGTGTTGAAGATGCATATCTTCTTTTAAACAATGGAGCAGATAAAATTAGTGTCAATTCATCTGCTGTTCGAAATCCACAATTGATAAAGGATCTCGCTGCGCGATTTGGAAACCAATGTGTTGTTTTGGCTGTTGATGCGAAATTGATTGATGGCAAATGGATGGTGTTTTTAGCTGGAGGGAAGATTCCAGCAAATTTAGAGCTGTTTGAATGGGCAAAAAAGGGAGTTGAACTTGGTGCAGGCGAAATATTGTTTACTTCAATGGATCACGACGGTACTAAAAGTGGTTTCGCTGTTGAGGCATTAGATAGATTGTCAAAAATTGTAAACGTTCCGATAATTGCATCAGGTGGTTGCGGTGCAGTCGAACATTTTGAAGAAGTATTTAAATATTCCGGAGCTGACGCTGCTTTAGCGGCAAGTGTGTTCCACTTCGGTGAAATTGAAATTCCAGAATTAAAAGCATTTTTAAAAACAAAAAATATTGATGTAAGATGATTGAAAAGATTGATTTTCAAAAGAGCAATGGTCTGATTCCGGCTGTAATTCAGGATATAACAACCCTCCAAGTACTCATGCTAGGTTACATGAATGAAGAGGCTTTTAAAAGAACTGAAACAGAACAAAAGGTGACATTTTTTTCTCGAACAAAGAACAGATTGTGGACAAAGGGAGAGGAAAGCG
Organism: Crocinitomicaceae bacterium; assembly: GCA_044341975.1. Taxonomy (GTDB): domain Bacteria; phylum Bacteroidota; class Bacteroidia; order Flavobacteriales_D; family Crocinitomicaceae; genus M0103. The sequence continues at coordinate 9,240 of JBIIQP010000043.1, read as the reverse complement.
GTAATTTTTTGTTGGTAAAATCCATAGCCTTGGATTGCGACGAAGATACCTTGCTGATTATGGTAGAGCCAATTGGTCCAACCTGTCATAAAGGAACAAAGACTTGTTGGAATGAAGAGGAAACTACGAATTACGGTTTATTAACGCATCTTGAGAAAACAATAAAGGATCGTTGGGAAAGTGATTCAGCAGATTCATATGTCGCTTCGTTGAAAAAGAAAGGAACCCATAAAATTGCTCAAAAAGTCGGGGAAGAGGCAGTTGAGGTCGTAATCGAAGCATTGCGCTCAGATGACCATTTGTTTCTTGAAGAAAGTGCGGATCTGTTATTTCATTATTTACTCTTGTTGAAAGCAAAGGGTTATTCATTGAACGATGTGCTTTTAGTTTTGAAATCACGCATGAAATAGGGCTTTTTTCATCAGTTTGTTATATCTTTAGAACTCATGGAAGACTTCGATTTTTACCCACAGAAACCTGAATTGATTGAGCAAAAGACGAAAGGTAAGCTTTCTACAACGGTATTGTCTGTTGTATTATTTGTTATGACGTTCCTATTTCTTTTTTCGGAAGAAGTGGATTTCATTTTTCACCTTATAATAGTTCTACTCATTCATGAATTGGGACATTTTCTGTTAATGAAATTGTTTAAATACGATAATGTTCGCATGCTATTTGTCCCTTTGATGGGGGCTTTTGTTCAAGGCAACAAAGAAGAATATTCACAAAAGCAAAGTTTATGGGTAGTCATTGCCGGACCGCTGCCAGGAATTATTATTGGGGCCTTGCTGTTGATTTTAGCAGGGACAATACATCAAGCTTGGATGGTGAATCTCGGATTGTTGTTTCTTTTCTTGAATTTGTTAAACCTCGTTCCTTTGGATCCATTGGATGGTGGACAATTATTTCGTCTGTTGATGAAAAAAGACCATGATTTATTTTTGCTGGTTTTTTCATTCATTTCTTCCCTTGTGTTAATTGCTTTTGGATGGTACATTGACAGCTGGATAATGATTGTATTTGGCTTTTTAATGGGATTAAGAGTCCGTTCAATCCAACGAAATTATTACTTAAGGAAAGAATTGAAAGAAGAGGAAGTGCAATACACAACTACCTATAAAAAATTGTCTAATCGTGACTTTTCGAAAATTAAAGATGTTTTGCTTTCGCATACGCCAACATTGAAAGTTTATATGGATGAATTAACTTCTGATGAATCCGGTCCAATCATCGCTTCTCAAGTGAACAATGTGTTGGTTAGTCCTGTCGAAAAAGATGCAGGAATCCTTTTTAAATTAAGTTTAATCATAGTATGGATAACAGCAGTGTTAGCTCCATTTTTCGTACTTATTTTTCTAAACGATTCAATAAAAGAACATTATGGCTGGTACGTCGATTACCTTTCAAATAAATGAGAAGGTAAGTTTTCTCTATGAGAAGGGTGGTGGTATTGTGCGTGATATCAACAGTCAGGGACATTATGTCGTAGAGGATGAATCAGGTTTTGAAAGGCCTTTCAAAGCCAATGAACTTGTGAAAATTCATGGGTCCGAATACCATTTGCCTGATGACAATGTGGCACAAATAAATGAAGACGATACGATATCAAGTTCCCAACATATTATCCGAAAGGAAAGTTTAACAGGTGTTAGAAAACCAATCGATGTTTGGGAAATAGATCTTCATATAGAATCACTTTTGGATTCTCATTTAGGAATGAGTAATTCGGAAATACTTGCGGTTCAACTAAAAGAATTGCGAAGTTTTTTCAAACGAGCAACCGGCAAGCACATTCGGAAAATAATTTTAATTCATGGCGTCGGTGAAGGAATACTGAAAGAGGAAGTCAGATTGTTTTTATCAAAAAAAGATGGTGTAACCTTCTATGATGCTGATTTTAGAGAATACGGAAAAGGAGCAACAGCAGCCGAGATACGTTATAATTTATAGTTCATCAAATGGAGATTCTGTAACTTAAATGTTCTTTCCAAATGAGTGCACATCATTGTGGTTTTCTTCGATCTTATCTTTGATTTTTTTAATGGATTGAGTAAGTATAAACATGTCCGGCGTAACATTCTTACCTAGCCATTTCCATGAATCTTCTTCGTTTTCAATAGCCAAAGCCATGTGGTACAATGTTTCGAAATCATTATTTTGCAACCATATTTGTGCTTTCTCATTGCCTTCGGCAGCATTAATAAACGCCATAAGTTGAGGGTAACCATTGTTTAGCAACCAGTTTCGAGCCTCTTCTTTTAGATAAATCGCATAAGTTGCCATTGTTAGCTCAGGATATCCATTTTCTTTTAACCAAAGCAATAAATCATTATTTCCTTCAATGGCCTTTGCCCAGGCTAAAATTATCTTTGCAGGGTAATCTATTGGCTTCATTTCAACTCTTTGAATGGCCTTGAATTTGTTCTCTGAAGTCGCTAGGTAGGGCAAAATACCTTTTTTTGATTTTTTAAACCAGTTTTTCATTCTTCAATAAATTTCGGTTTAAAAAAACCACAACGCCACACCAATTGCTGAAATAACGCAAATGAGATCAACTAATAACATTGTGCCCAGCGTATAACGAGTATTTCTGACATTAATAGCGCCAAAATAAACTGCAATTACATAGAATGTTGTCTCCGCACTGCATTGGAAAATGCAGCTCAAACGACCTGTCAACGAATCCGGACCGTATGTTTGCATGGCATCAATCATGAATCCACGAGAACCGCCGGAACTAAATGGACGTAGCATTGCGACAGGAAGTGAATCTGTAACATCTTTTGAAACGCCCATAAAAAAGAATCCTTGAGAGATCCAATTACTGATGACTTCAAATAAGCCACTGTTTCGGAAGACGGAAATCGCGACCAACATCCCTAAAACGTATGGAAAGATTGTGACACCAGTATTCATTCCGCTTTTAGCACCGGTAACAAAAGAATCAAATACGGTTGTTTCCTTGTCTTTGAATTTTCTTTCATTGAGAAAGGAAAAGATCAATGTAAATCCAATGATTGAGATCAGAAGTAATCCTGAAAAATTCCCAGTAAAATAATTTTTACCAATCAAATCAAGCGAATTTATATAGAACAATAGTCCTATTATTGCTGCTAAAACAGATGTGATCGCTAAAAGTAATGTCGCGCTTTTAAAGTTGATACGTTGCTTTATTCCTACAATTAGAAATGCCGCAATTGTTCCGATAAATGAAGTGATTATGCATGGCAGCATCACGTCAGCTGGATTTGCCGCGTCTTGAGCTGCCCTGTAACCAATGATAGATGTTGGAATAAGTGTAAGTCCAGCAGCATGCAGACACATGAACATTATTTGCGCATCACTGGCCTTTTCTTTATCTGGATTGATTTCCTGTAAACTTTGCATAGCCTTGAGGCCGAAAGGTGTCGCTGCAGAATCCAATCCTAGAAAATTTGCCGAAAAGTTGAGTGTCATGTAGGAAATGGATTCATGTCCTTTTGGTACACTTGGGAATACTTTTACGAAAAGAGGACTCAGTCTGCGGGCCAATTTCTCGGTCGCCCCAGAATCAATCAAAAGCTGCATTATTCCGCAGAAAAAAGCGAGATACGCAAGAAGTGGTAGGATTATATCGAAAAGACTGTTTTTGCATGTTTGTAAAAGCCCATCCGATTTTTGAATTCCACTAAAGACTTGAACACTTTTCGCTTTGAAAATGTAGGTTGTGTCTGGGTCGGCCTCATTTTTATTCACCGTAAACGTACCTTCAGGAGCTGTTTTTAAAGTATCCCTTGTTGCTTTAGGTAATTGATAAAGGTATTTTTCACCAATAAGGATGGGGTCGTCTTTTTTACCATTTAAAACAAAATCTACTGTGTAATGCTCGTTTAGAAAAAGTCCCGCGACTATAAACAACAGGGAGCTTATGAAAATAATCAGCCAAAATCTACTTAATACCATACTACGAATATCATGGAATATCGGGAAGATTAAAAGAACAGATTGAAGTTTCTTTCAACAATTCATGTTGCATATCCACTTTTAACAATGGAAATAACAAAATTGGATGTTTACAAATATGATTGCAGGGAGTCAGACAATCAATTGGCCTGCTCCATCACGAATGATTTCTGGTGCGCCACTTGTGCAATCAACGACAGTGGAAGCTTCGAGTCGACCATATCCACCATCAATAATGAAATCAACTTCTTCATCGTATTTTTCATAAATGGTGTAAGGGTCAGCAAAATAATCCATGATTTGGTCGTCTTCGTTATGCAAAGACGTTGTAGCAATCGGATTTCCCAATTGGCGAACTACTTCAAGAATAATTTCATTGTCTGGAATGCGAATTCCAATTTCCTTTTTGCTTGAATCAAATAGTTTCGGAATTTCGTTCGCTGCAGTCAGAATGAACGTAAACGGTCCAGGTAAGTGTTGTTTCAATAATTTAAATATCGGGCGATCTATTTGTTTGACATACTCGGAAAGGTTGCTAATATCAGAGCAAATGATGGAAAAATTGGCTTTGTTTAATTTTACATTTTTCAATCGCGCCAATTCATTTAGACCTTTCTTATTGTAAAGATCACAACCCATCGCATAAACAGTGTCAGTTGGAAAGATAATGATTCCTCCTTTTTTTAAACTTTCTACAGCTTGTTGAATAAGTCTTGAATCAATATTGTTAGGGTTGATCTCTACGAGCATATTTTCTTTTTCAGAATAAATTTAACGTTTCCAAAATTGAAGTAGCCCTGAATTTTCATCCTGTAATACTAATTTTTCAGCCGACAATTCTTTTATTACGAATGATTCCTCAACTAAAGAATCATTTTCATAATGTTTCATTTCTAAATGACCATCTTCCATGGCGTATTGACCCTTGTACCTTTCTTGTATTTCACCAACCCCAGACTCCGTCATTTCTTCATCGTTGATTTTATCAAAATAAATGAAATAACCATTTTCTTTTAGATTTAAACTAACGGCAGTAGGTTTTTCCTCAAGGTTAATTTCCTTCGTTCCTTTTTGTTCTTTAAAAAGGGTCCACGTGCCCGATATACTTGTCTCACCAATGGATTCATTTTTATTTGCTTTGCAGCCATAGATACTGATAAGTAAGAGGATGAAATAGAACTTTTGCATAATTTATATTTTTTTCAATTAAATATACTTTAATGAATTGAATCCTTGAAGATTTTGCATGAGATAGCTCTGTGGTCGCTGAAAGATTTTTCTTGAATCTTAAAATCTGCTGAATGAAGCTCTTCTGAATGAAAAATATAGTCGATTCTACCAGCTGGAACCTTTCCAACGTATGTTGATCCAATACCAAAAGCACATTGTCGATAGCTATCTTTGAGGAACTTATCAAATTGATTGTAGGAATAAGACATAGGTGTGTCGTTAAAATCACCACATACAATAACAGGATAGGGTGAAGTTTGAACATGTTCAGCAACTTTTCTGGCTTGCTCAGCACGTTTCGGATAGGCAACGCGCAATTTATCAATCAACAAACGGAATGTAGATGGTGGTTCCACAGTGCGCCCATCATCATTCGTGAAAACAGCGTATTCCTCTTGTTTCAACTTAATTGATTGTAAATGGACGTTGTAAATGCGGAAAGTATCCGTGTTTTTCACCACATCGACGTAAATGCAATAATTAAAATCATTTTCACTTTGTGTGTCGAACATAATATCGCCTTTGGCAATTATTGGATATTTGGAAAGAATACAAACCCCAAAATTTTGTCGACCTCTTAATTTGTGGGCATACCGTTCATGATAATCTCGAATGCCAAGTGATTGAATAAGCGAATCACGGGTCGCAAATGCAGTAGGGCGGTCTTGATGATAAAATTCTTGAAAACAAGCCACATCTGGATTTATTGATTCAATATAATTAAACATGGCATTCCTGTTCGTTAATCGCTCATTTTCATCAGAGGTGTAAAGTCCAAACAATCGCACGTTGTAACTTAAAACCGTCAAATTTTTAGCTGCTTCAGGAATAAATTCAGGATTTGAACCTAGTGAAATCATTCTAAAATGCAGTTTACCACCGATTAGCAAAACCAATAATGTATAGATTGCCCACTTTGATCTTGCCAGCGACCAAATCACAAGTAGAACAAGCGTGAACAATAAAATTACAGGGTAGGCCAATCCGAAAAAAGGGATGACTCGTAAGGTATTTGGGTGAACAAAAGGTGCAAGATAAGCAATTAATAATCCTGATAAACAAACGATTGTGCCAATCTTTAGAAAGGTTGAGAAACGCAATATTTTCTTTAAAAGATTACCCATTTTTACTTTGATCAAAAAGGAATTCCTTTTCTGCTTTTGTTAATGAATCGTAGCCAGATTTGGAAATCTTGTCCAGAATCAAGTCAATTTTTTCTTGTCTCTTTTTCTTATCACTATTGTACTCTTCATCCGTTTTAAATGCTGGACCTCTTGTTGTACCACCTTTTTTAACCTTCATTTTGGAGTTGGTAGAAAAGAGACTCTTTAAGAAATCAGTAATTCGCTTCATTAAGGATGAAAAAAGACTAATAACGTTGTTTTTACCATTTAAATTTTGAACGGAGACCATGCCAATCACTACTCCACCAAGATGAGCAAAGTGAGCAGTTCCGTCATTCAGTCCTAAAGATAGAATATCTGTAAGAATAAAGAAGCCCGCTAGTGCAATAAGTGGTACAGGAAATATACCAAACAATTTTACTTGAAGTCGCGGACGATGAAAAGCCATTGCTGCGAAAATAGCCATAATCGAACCTGATGCGCCAACAATTACAACGCTTTTACCTTGTAGAATTGGGAAAATATAATGGGCAAACACCTCAAATATACTTCCTGTTAATCCGCCTAGGATATACGTCCCCCATATGCGTTGTGTATCAAAAATAGATTCAAACATTTTCCCAGAGAAATAGAGAAATAGCATGTTCATAGCCAAATGCCAAAATGAAAAATGTGCGAAAATACTTGTGAATATGCCCCAAGGATGGGTAATCAATTGTGACGCGTCGGTTTGAAGTGAAAAAATTGCAGACAGAATTTCATTCATTTCAGATTGAGCTTCTAAGCCCATAAGTCTACCAAATACTTCTAGGATGCTGATCATTAAAAATACGGTGACGTTCAAGAAAATTAATTGAACGGTCGGCCCGCCATATTTTAGCTGGTATTTTAAATCATCTATAAAAGTTCTTTCTGCTTGCATGTTACCAGAAATTATTTCTATCGGTTTTTCGCCAAATCAGTACTAGGATTATTCCAACAATTGCCCCACCAACGTGCGCTAAATGAGCGACATGGTCATTTGAAGCGTATAAACTGCTGTAAATTTCAAAAATCAGGTAAGCACCAATGAGGTATTTTGCTTTTACCGGAATGGGAGGAAAAAGTAACATTAATTCAGTGTTAGGAAACAAGACTGCAAAACCAGCCATTACACCAAACAAAGCTCCGGAGGCTCCGGCCATTGTGCTGGTTGAAAGATCATAGTAACGTTGTAATGCAACGCCTTGTTCAGGTGTTTGATACACAATTTGTTCAACATAGCCAGCGCGAATTTTATGATTCACAATATCAATGTCAATACCGAGTTGCATAATTGTTTTTTTAAGTTCCATCAGTTCCCACATACCAATAGAATTGTAAAGTAGAAATGCACCTAACCCGGAAGCAAAATAGAAAATGAAAAACCGTTTCGGTCCCCAAAGTCTTTCTAGATGTGCGCCAAACATTACCAAGATAATCATGTTGAACAGAATGTGCGTAAAATCAGACAAGCTGTGCATGAACATGTAAGTAATGATTTGAAAAGGTTTGAAAAGAGGGGAGTTAAGGTAATGTGTTCCCAGCAATGAAAAAATATCAATCCCTTTTCCAGCAAAAACGAGTGCGCCTACAAAAAATAGCACATTTAGGATGAGTAAGTTTTTGGTTACCTGTGGTAAGTTGTTTAAAAATGAAAACATATTAGAATTTTAATGCAATTTCTTCCATCGAAATGGTGTTGATAATTCGTTTTCCTGAAGGTGAGTAGGTGTGCTCAACGCAACCAAAAAGCTGATCGATTAGGTTTTCTACTATCAGCTTGTCGTTCATTATCTTTTTACTTCTTGATGTTGCAACTGCAACTGATCGAATTAATTCATGTGCGATCTCTCCTTTGTCAATTTCCTTGAATGAAATGTTTTCGAAGAGCATGTTTAGACAATCATGGATGGCGTCTGCTTGAACAATTCCCGGAACAGAATGAATCTCAAGTTGATTGTCATTGATGGTACTTTCAAATCCTAATCGTTCAAGAAGCTGAGCATTGCTTTTCCATTCTCTGATTTCTGAAGCAGAACAATCTCTTGTGAATGGGAATAGTAGTTTTTGGGCAGAAATCGGCTTTGAAATAAACTGTGTCATCATTTCATCGTAAATAATACGTTCTTGCGCTCGCTCAGAATGAATGACTAAAAGGCCTGACTTGCAATTTGTTAAAAGCAATTTTCCTTTTACCAAAAAGTTGCCTTTGAAACTACTTTCATCGTCAAGTTCTAATTGTTGTATTTCCTCAACCGTTTCTTCTTCAATTTTGTAAAATTGTTGCCAATCTTCTGGTTGAACTTCATTGCTTCCAAATCCTTCTGCACGGATTGCCTTTGTGAAAGTCTGAGATGTATTAACAGCATTGCTTGTTGTTCTGCTCGTCGTTTGAAAGGGGTTGTATTCTGGGTTAAAAGCAACAACCGGTTCAACAGCAGGTTGATTCTTCATAGATGCAGGGAGATCGAAACTTGTTTCTCTGTCGAAATCCAACGTTGGAGAGATATTGTATTTTCCGAGTGCTTGACGTATACTGCTTAGAAGAATCGAATAGATAAATCTGTCTTCTTCAAACTTTATCTCAGTTTTCGTCGGATGAACGTTCACATCAATCTTGGAAGGATCAACTTTTAAATAAATAAAATAGGATGGAAAAGTCTTTGCAGGAATCATGCCTTCAAAAGCTTTGTTTACAGCATTGTTAAAGTAGGCGTCTTTGAAAAAACGATCATTTACGAAGAAAAACTGTTCCCCACGCGTCTTTTTTGAGAATTCTGGTTTACCAATGTATCCAGTTAATTGGACGATGTCTGTTGTTTCATCAAGCGGAACCAATTTGTCATTTGAGCTTTTTCCCAAGACATCAACAATGCGTTTGCGAAGCACACCAGCGTGTAAATTATAAATCTCTTGGTCGTTA
>JBIIQP010000181.1:0-4964 GCA_044341975.1 Crocinitomicaceae bacterium | reverse complement strand
AACAAAGCGTTGTGATTGACACAATGGTGTATCAACTCCTGATTTTCTTTCTTCAGTTTTCTTAATCCATTAATAATAAAAGCAACTTTGACCATTTTATAAAAATAAAAAAAGGGACCGTATGGCCCCTTCGCTGTCTTTTTTAAATCTATTTTATCAAGGTTACATGTCCGTCTAAATAGATGATTTCATCATTTTCAAGTCTTCTAAATTCAATTTGCCATGTGTACACGCCATCTTGACATTTAAAAATATCTGTCCCTGTTCCATAGGTTCCTTCCCATCCAATTGTTGCGTCTTGTGATTCAAATACAATTTGGCCCCATCGGTTAAAGATTAGCATGCGGAAACTATACGGGTCAAAGCCTTCAGTAAAGACTGGTTGAAAAACATCATTTCTTCCATTTGCATCAGGCGTAAATGAATTTGGTACATAATAAATTAATTCATCTGCTCTTTCAATAACATAACTAAATGTGTCTTGACATCCCGCAGAATTATATGCAGTCAAGGTAACAAGCATTCCGTCTTCGGTAATATTTTGAAAATAATGTGTTGGTTGAAATAAGTCAGACGTGAATCCATCGCCAAAATCCCAATCGTATGAATCTGCATAAAGTGAAGTATTCAAGAAGTCTACTGACTGACCATAATCATCGAAAATCTGCGGATTTGTAATAAACCCTGCTACAGGAACTGGGCTAACATTTACCGTAACATTAACAGGCAGAGCAGAACATTGATTCAAAGTATAAGTGACAGTATATGTTGTTGTTGTTGCAGGAACAACACTAATTGATTGAGTAGTTTCACCATTCGGCAACCATTCAAATGTTCCACCAGGAACAGAAGGAAGCGCTACAATATTCGCTGTGTCGCCCAAGCAAATATTTTGATCCAACATCATTACAATAGGCTTAGGATTCACCGTAACATTGGAATTTGTTTGAACCGAACAACCATTCAGTTCATATGTTACTTGATATGTTGTTGTTGTTAAAGGATTTACTGATATTAACTGTGAAGTTTGACCAGTAGACCATGAAAAAGTTCCACCTGACGGATTGGCCGTTGCAGAAAGATTTACTTGCTCACCAGCACAAATTGTTGGATTATTAACTGAAATAGTTGGTACAGCTGGTGGGGTATTCACTGTGACAATTGAAGGAGCGGAAACACATCCATTCTCCGTAACTGTTATCTCATAATTTCCTGGAGAAAGATTAGCAAATGATCCCGTTGTATTCGATTGTGCTGCCACAACTGGATTCAATCCGGTAATTGTGTAGGTTGCGCTACCACTAGATAAGTTAGTAAACACTTCAACAATTCCTGTATTTTGGTTACAGAGCGGCTGAATAATTGAAACATTTTCTATTAAAGGGGCTGTAGTGTTTGAATTGATAACAATGCTTGCTGTTGATGTGCAGCCATTATTTCCCCTAACCGTTACTGTATATGTTCCAGGTTGAGTAACTGTCAAATTGGAAGAAACACCAATATTTGAAATTCCATTATTCCATGTGTAAGAAACCCCGTTTGTTGCAGATAAACTTATTGCTGTTTGGCTACACGTTAAAAGCGTCGTACCGCTAATATTCGTAATTGTAGCGGAAGGTGGACTGATGTTTTGAGAAATTGTAATACTCGATGTCGCAGTACAGCCATTTGTTGCTGTTATTGTTACTGTATAAACTCCTGGATTTGTGAAACTATTCAATGAATTATTTGGTGTCAATCCACCATCCCAACTATATATATCTCCTCCTGTTGCTGAAACACTTGTTTGTGTATTAGCGCAAGTCAATAAGGCAGGAACGGAAGGGGAAATATTCACTGTTGGAACAATTGGGGCTGGTGAAACTGTAAAACTTGAAGTTGACAAACATCCATTCAACGTGCATGTCAAATCATAATCTCCGGGTGGTAAAGAACTAAACGTTCCAGAGGTATTCGACTGTGGAGAAATTAAAGTATTTGCTGGAAGCAATTCATATAAAACACCTACTGCTGTATTCACATTTTGAACTGAAACCGATCCCGTTGCAATAGAACAAGTTGGCTGCACCAACTGAATCTGAGGCTGCGCTAATTGTGGCAAAACTGTCACCGTTAATGTTGCTGTGCCTCCACATTGACCGGCATTCGGGGTAAATGTATAAGTTGTTGTTTGAGTATTGTCAATGGCAGGTAACCAACTTCCAGAAATACCATTATTTGATATTGTTGAAAGCGGTGCTAACTGTGAACCATAACAAATAGGTAAAATAGGATCAAAAATTGGTTCAATCACCGGATTACTTAGTATATAAGGAATGTCTGTAAAAGTTCCCCAGTTTAATTGTTGCGCCTTAAAAAATGGGGTGCCAGAGGCCGTAAAACTGCCAGTGATTTTTTCCCATATAGGACTGCTTAGGTTCCATCTTGATAATGCTGACCAAGAGCCGTCAGTAGAAGGGTCGTAATTTATTGTTAGGTCGGCATTTGTTGCTCCAACAGTTCTATTAATTTGGTGATAAAACAATGGATTAGCTTGACAAATACTGTCATCATGCATGGATCGATCATATCCTTCTTGTGTTGCATCTAAATTAGCAAACCTCACTGTGTATTGATTCGGTATTGAATTAGTTGGTGTTAATTCTACAGGTCGATAGCGTGTTGTACCGAGACTCGAACCAACAGGGTATAAATACAATCCAGCTGAATTAGTCCGACGAGCGAGAAAACCACCATTTAAACTTGATACAAAACCAGAGGTTCTGGTAATAGCACCCAATGCTGTATTTTCGACATAAAACATGTAGGTTTCAGTTTTGAGTTCAAGATGATTCAAACTTAGAACCCCAGTTGCAAACTTGTTGACTTGCTGAATTTTGAAACCGGAACCATTGAGTGTAAGATTGTGAAAAATGGTTGCTGAGGTGCCTCCCAAAAACTGGGTTGCACCATCCATAAATACGGTACCAAGTGTTGATGAAAAACTTCCATTGTCAAACCAGTTTCCGGAGAGATGAATGTGACCATCCGCCAAAATCGTTGAATTATTCGTGACATCCTGCGATACATACATTGTGGCTGGAGCACCCGCATTTTGATTGACATCAATCGTTCCTGTTTGATTTAGAACACTTCCATTGACAGTAATTACACAACCCGATTTAGCAGAAATAATCGAGCCGTAATTTTGAAGGACTTGGGAATTGGAATTAGTGCATAAACTAATAAGTAGAATGATTAAAACTAATTGATTTAACCCTAAAAACTTATTTTTTAAAAATTTATACATTCTTATTTCTCTTCAATTATACTTCTAAAATTTATCAATCTTTCTTTTTAGCATTTTCAGGTTCGGTTTTTGGTAGTACGTAATTATATACTTCAGAATCAGAAGGCCAATGATAAATCTTCGAAGGATCTATCTGATTTTTTGCTTTTGCTGCAGGAGGATTCTCTTTTAACCCAGCAGGACCAGGTGCTTGAGGGAATCTACCCTCTCCATAATTCGTTTTTGGTTTTGCGATAATTTGATAATCAACCTCCCCACTACTTGTACCATTATTTACCTCAACAATATCAAATCCACTAACGCTTTTGTTAATAATAGCTAAACCATTACAGGTTAAAATATTAGCTTGAGGAAAAACTTTTAAAGGATTACTGTCATCGACAACTATTATATCCTTCAATACTGGATCTAAATCCACGTGTGCTTTTCCATTTATTAACTTAACTGTTCCATAGTCAATATACCAATATTCTGGGGATTCAGGACAGGTTAGCGTAATTCTACCATGTTCTGCAGTGGGTATGATTTCACTTACTGAACCAGTACCTATTATTTTTCTACTAGTACCGCCATTTGTAGTGCCCCCAACAAAGGCGTAACCATATGTAGTTGTTCCTGCATAGTTGAGTCCTTCAAAATAACCTCCTGCACTTATAACCCCACTAGTGGAATACGCAGATCCCCAAGCACCTATTGCATCCTGATTTTTGGCAATCCCAATGAAACGACCACCAACTGTATAACCTATATTTCCAGCAGTTGTACCACGATTACTATAACCTTGAATCGCACTTTGTACCCCCGTGAGAGAGGCACCACTGTTATTCAATTGGGCATAAATACTGTTGGGGTTGTATAAATTTGAGGTGTTTTCAACGTAATTATAAGAAGCCATCCATACACTTGAGAAATTAATATTGGCTGCAACATCAGCTGCTCCTGAAGATTGAGCATAAGAACTTGTATATCCTGATGCTGGATTAGCGGCATAAACACCTGCTCCTAGAAGAGATTGAGAAGGTGTTCCAAAAGTTATGTTACTTTCACGCCCTAAATAACCACCGACTTGATTAGAATGGCCATAGACTGCATCCGCAGTTGCCCCGCTAGAAACCTCTAATTTTGAAGTTGGTGTTAATGTAGCAATTCCTATTCTGGCATTAACTGCATCTTCAAAAATTGGTGTTACTGTGCACGTTGCTGTTGTTCCATTGGATTTAATTATATAATCTGCTGTTGCACAACCCACAGGGCCTGCTGGACCAGTAGCTCCGGTTGCTCCCGTTGGTCCCGCTGGACCGGTTGCTCCTGTTAATCCTGTTGCTCCCGTTGGACCCGCTGGGCCTTGCGCACCTGTTGCGCCGTCAGCACCCGCTGGGCCTGTTAATCCTATTGGACCTTGTGCACCTGTTGCACCGGTTGCTCCCGTTGGACCAGCTGGACCTGTAGCTCCTGTTAAACCCGCTGGACCTTGTGGACCCGCTGGACCTGTTGCTCCTGCAGCTCCTGTTAAACCTATCGGACCTTGGGGACCTGTCGCTCCGTCAATACCAGCTGCACCCGATGGACCCGCTGGACCTGTTGCTCCTGCAGCTCCTGTTAAACCTATCGGACCTTGGGGACCTGTCGCTCCGTCAATACCAGCTGCACCCGATGGGCCTTGTGGACCCACTGG
>JBIIQP010000042.1:0-17072 GCA_044341975.1 Crocinitomicaceae bacterium | reverse complement strand
AAAATGAACCGCTGTTCATCTTCTTATTCTAAAACCCAATTCTTAATCGTTTTGGGAGGGCAAAGGTAATTAACTATTTGTTACTAACAAGACTTTTTTGAAAAAGTTTTGAAATATTTTTTCAAATATCCCCAAACCAAACAAAAAACACCCGCAAAAACCCTTACCAAAAACCCCTCTCCGTCGAAAGCGGGGTGCAAAGATACACATCCTTTTACTTACTTTCAAAGATTTTTTGCAATCTTTTTTGGAGGAAAATATTACTCATTAAAAATGAGCACATTAAGAATGTATTAATAGATTATTAAGCCCAGTAAAATCTTGTTAATACAGTTCTGTCTAACAAATGTTCCAATGGTATTTCAATAAAATCACCATTTAAACGTGTCGAATCGACTAAACTTCCGACATCATTAATTAAGATATATCCTTTAAAAGGTATATTCGATTCAGATGAATTCCAAAATGCACATATTGCAGAGGACGCAACAAGCATTGCATCTTCTTTTGGAGTTACTTTTTGATTTGAAGAAAATATTATTGGTACTCTAGATAAGAAAATACCAACTCGATCCTCAAATATGATTTTATCAGTACTTGACAATTGGTTATAGAATGTAATATGCTTAGAGAGCCAAAATCGATCATTTAAATTAATTTTCACTCTCTCAATAGGATTATATTCTTTTTTCGTTTTATACATCCATATACGAAGAGCCAAAGACAATAAAACCACAGTCAGTACACCAATTAACTTAGCAATTAGGAAATAAGCACTAAACATTAATAATGGTATACTGACCAGCAAAACAAAAAACAATAATACCCAGACAAAAAATTTCTTCATTTTTTCTTAAAATAAACCATGGAAAAGTAAAAAGGTCCCATTAAGGACCTTTTAAAATAGTTAGATTAACTTTCTACCCACTTATCATTTCGCATTTCTCCGCGAATAGTTACATTTTTCGTTCGCGCATAATCCTCCGCTGCTAGTAACATTTGTTCTTTAGTGTCGCGTCTTACTAAAATCGCACTACTTCCCTGTGTCTTCACTTCTATATAGAATCCATCGCGCAATCTTGCCGGCCTTGTTGGTGGTCTTCCCATCTGTATGGTTATTTAAAATCTTTCTAAATATAACACGAAAAATGGAGATTTGTTGCTTTTTATGAAAAATTAAGATTCCAAGTGATCTAAAACACACAGGTTTCAAACGTCATCTTTCGATTTATAATACACCCCATCTGTTTCATAGCATATTTCAACCAAATCCCAACAAATAAACATTACAAGCAATTTGTCGACTTTTTTCAAGGGTAATTTCGATAGCCTGTAGAGCTTACTCAATGTTACTTCTCCATGCTCATGAATTAATTTCAAAATCAATAATTCATCTTCATCAAACTTTTCAGGTTTCGAAGTTGCTTTTTTCTTTTCAATCCAGACCCGCTCCAGAATTTTATTTACAGCAACAGTATGATCCTTAACTCTTATATAAGGTTTCCATCTACCTTCATCATCTTTAGCCTTGTGCGGTGTATTGTTAGATACAGGAACTTGGATTTCCAGAATTAAACGAAAATCTTCTTGCCAAATTTTTGATCTAAAAGGCACTTCTGGTTGACAAAATATTTTTGACGCCCCTTCAATCATGTGAAATTCTTCTTCAGGATGACAACCAACAATTTTCCTGTTGTCCTTGATGCCTATTAATAATCTACCACCAGATGTATTTGCAAAAGCACACAATGTTCTGGCTATTTTTTTTTGATCATCAATACGGAACTTAAAGTCTTGATTAACATGTTCGCCTTCAGATATTAAATCAGCTAGTGTAGACATTTAAGTAGATTATGTTGGAGATTAATAAAATTTAGAGTACCGATCTAATATAACAATACTAAAATTAGCTATTCCAGATTTCCCATGACTTTAAAGCCTGTTCCTTGAGCATTGATTCACCATTCAAAATTGTTGCACCATATTGTTGTGCCTGCTCCAAAAACTTTGTTTTTTTTGGATTATAAATCAAGTCAACGACCAAATGATCTTTGGTTAAAAATTGAAATGGAAAGTCAACACATTCGTCGATTTTAGGAAATGTTCCTAATGGTGTGCAATTAACTATCACTTTGCAAGCCTTTACCATGTGCTCATTGACCTCACTGTATAAAAATTGCTTGTTTCCAGACGGATTTCTCGAAATATGAATAACATCTAATCCAATTGATTTAAAAACAAATTCAACCGCTTTTGACGCACCACCAGTACCTAGCAAAATAGCTCTCTCATGCATATTGGTTAAAAAGGGCTTGATGGATTGATGAAAACCAAAAGCATCGGTATTGTGGCCAATTCTCTTTCCATTTTTAAATTGAATCACATTTACGGCCCCTATTAGTTTGGCCTCTTCAGATAATTCGTCTAGAAATGGAATAGCAAGCTCCTTATAAGGTATTGTCACATTCAAACCTGAAATATTTTGTTCAAAAACTGACTCAATTTCATTTACATCTGATATTTCAAAATTGGAATAGACCGCAGCAATATTGTTCTCAGAGAAATAATTTTCGAAAAAAGCTTTAGAGAATGAGTGCCCTAATGTTTTTCCCAATAATCCATAATTATGCATTACGAGATGATCTTTTGGACTTAATAAAATTCAAAATCATTGGAAGAATGGAAATAAAAATAATTCCAAGACAAACAAGATCAATGTGTTTACGAATCCATTCTATACCACCTAGCATATACCCTGCGAGTGTTAGACTAAAAATCCACAAGAATCCTCCTATTAAATCAAAAGTGAAAAACTTTCTATAATTCATTTTACCAACACCAGCAGCAAAGGGAGCAAAGGTTCTAACAAAAGGAACAAATCGGGCCATAATGATTGCTTTGACTCCATTTTTTTCGAAAAAAGCTTCAGTTTGATCAAGGTATTCCTTTTTCACTAACTGACGGCCTTTAATCTTCCAATTAAAGACCCCCAATCCAAGCTTTCTACCAATCCAATAATTGCAATTATCCCCTAAAACTGCCGCTATATATAATAAAACTAGCAGATACATTAGATTTAGGTCGCCGGAAGCCGCAAATAAACCTGCTGTAAATAAAAGTGAATCACCAGGAAGGAAAGGCATTGCTACTAAACCTGTTTCAATGAAAATTACGGCAAACAAAATTACGTAGACTGCTGTACCATAGTTTTCAAATACCCAAGGAAAGTCTAACTTGACAATGTGTTGAAAGAGTTCGATCATTTTGATTGTTGTTTAATCTATAAAAGGACGACCAAAGTTAGCTAATTTGGTATATATCAAAAGAATCAATCATTTTACTTTTACTGAAACGATCATTTGAAATTTGGCAACAACTTCATTTTTAAGATTGTAGGCACTAACATTAATCGATTCATTCACACGTTCACCAGTAGATTTACTTTTTAAAATCGCATTTCTAACCAATTCACCTTCGTTGTTTACAAAAATAACATCTGATTCTGCTCTCTGAATAAATTCAGCATGCATGCCCTTAAATGCGAAGGATACTTTTGAGCCGGACAATTCAGCAAAATAAAATGCGTGAATACCTCCTGCAATATCAGCTCCAACTGCAAGTGCACCAAAGTACATTGATTGCAAATGATTGCGTGTTTTTCGACGCAATCTAATACGAACCTTCACAGTTGTGTCATCAACTAAAAGTAATTTTGGTCGCACGAAGCCAACCATTGGGATTTTGAATAAACCCAAAAGAAGCAGCATCCAACGCATTTTTCTCAACGAAATTTCTTTATTTGGCATTGTATTCCTCTTGTAGCTGTTGAACTATTTCCTTGATTGGTCGAATCGAATTTACATATTCTATGGAAGGACCAGCGCACCATACTGTTTTATAGGTTGAACTAAATGCTGCTTTTTGCAAGCTTTTCATTCCCCTCATGAAAACCAATGCTTTCACCCACTTTTTCAATCGCTTGTTTTTATTTAAAAGTCGTTCTAACCAATTTTGCGATGTGCCAATCTTTTGAACGTAAGGTGTATTAATGACAGTGCATGGAGTGCCTGACAGTTTCGTTGTCATTACAATATCTTTCGAACCATAATCGACACACGCTTGCTTGTATTCCTTAGATACGCCGGCTTCATCTGATGCAATAAAAATACTTCCCATTGAAACTCCCGCAGCGCCTAGTTCAATCATTTTATGAATACCATCTCCTGTACCGATTCCCCCTGCAGATATTACCGGAATTCCGCAGGCTTTAACAAGTTCTGGAATCAATTTTTCGAATGAAATATTTCCTGCATGTCCACCGGCCTCTTTGTTCACAGCAATCAATGCATCGGCACCAAGTGCCTCAACTTTTTTCGCATATTTCACATCCGTCACATCACAAAAAACTTTTACTCCCGTTTTATGCGCTTCAATTATTGTCTCTTCAGGAGATCCCAATGATGTAATTATAAAATCCACTCTCTCTTCACAACATATTTTCAATTGTTCCTTGTACAAGAAATTAGATTTATTTACAATTAGATTAATTCCAAATGGACCTTTGATCTCTTTTTTAATTTTCCGAATTGCATTTCTTAATGCATCAGTGTCTCGGTAATTTAATGCAGGAATAGCACCCGTTATTCCTGATTTAACAGCTTCAATGATCATCTCTTCATTCGAAACCAAAAACATCGGAGCAATAATTACTGGAAATTCAATTCCCAACATTGTGCATAAACCTGGCACTAGTTCCTTATTTTCCATAGGCTAAAAATAGTATTTTTTACTATGTATGCACAATAAATATAGCATCTTTCTTTTTTTTCATTGAACAGAATAAAGAGCTCAAGCGTTACTTTTGTATTATGACAAAATCACAAGCTTGGGTGCACGCCTTGCGTCTTCGAACACTACCCCTTTCTTTATCAGGAATTATACTTGGTTCATTTATAGCGAAATACAATGGTCACTGGGATATTTTAATATTCGTTCTTTCATTGTTGACGACTGTTTTGTTTCAAATTCTTTCTAACCTTGCCAATGACTTAGGTGATAGTTTAAAAGGAACTGATAATGCGCAGAGAATTGGACCAATGCGCTCGGTACAATCTGGATTAATTTCCGTGAAAGAAATGAAAATAGCTGTTATATCTTGTGTTATTTCAAGCATGTCTTCAGCTGCAGCACTCATTTATTTCGGCACAAAAGAACTTCCTTCAGAACTCATTTATTTTTATGGAGCGTTGGCTATTGCATGTATTTTGGCTGCTATTACCTATACAATTGGAAAGCGAGCTTATGGCTATAATGGACTCGGTGATATTATGGTGTTCATTTTCTTCGGAATAGTAAGTGTGATGGGAGTTTATCCACTTTACGCAAAAACAATCGATTGGACACTGCTACTTCCAGCCTCTTGCATTGGTTTATTAAGCAGTGCTGTTCTCAATTTGAATAATATGCGAGATATAAAAAACGATGCAGATTCAGGCAAACGAACACTTGTCGTTTTAATGGGGTCTAATCTAGCTAAACTCTACCATAGCTTGCTCGTAATTGGCGCATTGGTCTGTCAAATTATTTTTATTTTAAACACAGATCATGTTGGAGCTTGGATTGGAATTATTCCGGGGATTATTCTTTTATTGCATGTTCGAAAAGTTATGGCAACGAAAGATCCCAAGGAGTATGATCCAGAATTAAAGAAGGTTGCACTTTCGACCTTTGGAATAGCCGTTTTGACCTCAATTGGATTATTAGTTTTTTAAAAATGCAGGTTCACGTCCAACATTTACCACTAGTTTTCAAACGTCCAGCAGGCACAAGCCGAGGCTTAATGAACGTGAAGAATAGCTGGATTATTGAGCTCCAACAAGCTGAATGTAGTGGTAAAGGTGAAATCAGTATCATCGAGGGACTCTCACCAGAATATGTGTCGTTCTCCCAATTCGAACAAACTATTCATGAAGCAAGTGATTTTTTTGAATCCTGTTTTTCTGATGAGCATCCTAAAGAGAATTTACCTGTGGCATTTCGCGAGAGATACCTCCACTACCCCTCTCTACTTTTTGCATTTGAATGCGCACTATTAGATCTATTTCATGAAGGCAAAAATTTGCTGTTCGATAATTCATTTTCACAAGGAATCAGAGCGCTACCAATTAATGGTTTAGTTTGGATGGGTGACGAAACGTTCATGCAAGAGCAAATTGAAGAAAAAATCAACCAAGGATTTACTACCATAAAGATGAAAGTTGGGGCAATCGACTTCTCTACAGAACTTAGAATTTTAACTTCAATTCGAAAGAAATATTCCAAGGATCAAATTACTTTGCGAGTAGATGCAAATGGCGCCTATTCAGCAGATGAAGCTGATTCTATATTGGAAAAACTTGAAAGTTTAGATTTACACTCTATCGAACAGCCCATTCAACCTGGTCAATGGGATAAAATGCGGGATCTTTGTCTCAACTCAACCTTGCAAATTGCCTTGGATGAAGAGTTGATTGGGATTCATACAAAAGAAGAAAAAATCAGACTGCTAGAATATATTAGACCACCTTTCATTATTTTAAAACCTAGTTTACACGGTGGTATTTCTGGAACACAAGAATGGATTTTACTTGCAGAAGAGCGCGGAATTGCATGGTGGATGACCTCTGCACTCGAATCAAACATTGGACTGAATGCGATTTGTCAACTTGCCGGAGAATATAACAATGAACTACCACAAGGTTTGGGAACAGGGTCGCTTTATGAAAATAATTTTCCGTCAAAATTGTTGGTAAATGAGGGGTTTATTTCCCTTGTCAAATAAGCTAAGTTCCAAAGGGATTTAATGGCAACATTAGTTCCGCAGGATTTGAAATCCTGCGGAGCACTTCTAATGTTAAAATACGATTTGTTTCTGTTTATATAGCCTCTTGTTCCGTAGAATTGCAAATCCTGCGGAGCATTAATAATGTTAAAAATCAATTCCTTTCTATTGACAAAATCTATAGTTCCGCAGGATTTGAAATCCTGCGGAGAAATGGAAAAAGGAATCAATAACGATCGCGTTTCCCAAACCACGTCTTCTTACCTTTCTTTTTCGCTGCACCCACTTTTTGTTCAACTGAAGGTTTTGGTTTTGAAACGTGTCGTTCATTTTTTGGTGGTCTTTGCTGACGCTCCTTTTTGATGATTTCAAAAACCTCCATCGGATAAGGATGATTGTCCACAACGGGAATAGACTGCTTCGTCAATTTTTCGATGTCTTTCAAATAAGCTTTTTCTTCGAAATCACAGAATGAAATGGCATTCCCAATATTTCCTGCGCGACCTGTACGACCAATTCGATGCACATAGGTTTCCGGAATATTTGGTAATTCATAATTAATCACCAATTCCATTTCTTCTACATCAATTCCACGGGCAGCAATGTCCGTAGCCACAAGTACTCGAATGGTTTTGTCTTTGAAATTATTCAGTGAACGCTGACGGTGATTTTGTGACTTGTTACCATGTATAGCGTCCGACTTGATACCGTTCTTTACCAAATATTTCGCTACTTTATCAGCTCCATGCTTTGTTCGTGTAAAAACGAGCACTGATTGTGCAGTTTGCTCTTGCAATACATCAAACAATAAATTTGGCTTGTTGTTTTTATCCAAAAAGTAGAGCGTTTGACCAATAATTTCTGCTGTGGAAGAAACAGGTGTTACTTCAACCCTAACTGGATCCTGTAAAATTGTACCAGCCAATTGAAGAATCTCAGGAGCCATTGTTGCAGAGAAAAACAAGTTTTGACGGTCATCCGGTAGAGATCGAATTAATTTTCGAACATCGTGAATAAAGCCCATATCGAGCATACGGTCTGCTTCATCTAAAACAAATATTTCAAGATCGCGAAGGGAAATATACCCTTGTGTCATTAAATCGAGTAAACGACCCGGCGTTGCTACAAGAATATCTACACCGCTTTGCAGCACGTTCACTTGTGGATTTTGATTTACGCCACCAAAAATGACTGTACTCTTTAATTTTAAATGGCGTCCATAAGCATTTAAACTTTCACCAATTTGAATAGCCAACTCTCTAGTAGGCGTTAAAATAAGTGCTCGAATTTTTCTTTTTCCTTGGAAAGAATGATCATTCAGTTTTTGAAGAATTGGAATTGAAAATGCTGCTGTTTTACCAGTGCCTGTTTGTGCGCAACCCAAAAGATCATGCCCCTTTAAAACTAAAGGTATGGCTTGTTCCTGAATTGGCGTAGGTGTTTTGTAGCCCTCTTCTTCGATAGCCTGAAGAATGGGCTGAATAATGTTTAATTCATTAAAATACATGTATTGATAATTGTCAGAAAATTATTTTGATTGACAAAAGGAGATTCTGTTGTGAGGTACAAAGGTACGGATAATACTGCCAAGAATCGACTGAAGATGTTACTTTCGCTGAAAAGCAACGTTCTTGAAAGAAAAAGCGACTATGAAAAAATCAATTCTACTCCCTTTCCTCATTTTATTTTTTATTGGATTTGGACAAAATCAGAAAGTCGAAATCTTTTTTGATTTAAACGTATCAACATTAACGAGTTCATCAGTTCAAAAACTTGAATCGGTTGTCGAAAATGGCACTAAAATTAAGATACAGTCTGTTACAGCCTACACTGATTGCACAGGCAATGACTCCATTAACAAGGCGCTTGCCAAAAGTCGTATGGAAGTTGTTTCAGATTACTTAATTGAGCGTGGATTTCCTATTTCAGAGATGAATTTTCCAGGAGAAACATACCCAAAAAATGCAAAGAGGACTAAAGATTTAGCACACTGGAGAAGGGTTGATATTGAATACGCCATCATTAAATCTGAAGAAATACTGTTCAATGGAATAGCAATCAACAACTCAACCCAAGGTACATTGGAACCAATCCCACTGCACATCGAATTTTACAATAATTCTGGCACACCGAAAGAATATTCGATTCCCGAAATGGAGAAACTTTACGATTTTTTGAATTCAAATAAGCAAGTTAAAATCTTCATACGTGGACATGTCTGCTGCATGGATGACTACAACATTTCTTTTTTGAGAGCAAAAACGGTCAACGATTACCTCATCAAACGTGGGATCGATCCTGCTAGGTTGAAATTTGAAGGATTTAGTAATAGTCAACCCTTAGTCATTCCAGAAGTCACGCCTGAAGACCAACAGCGCAACCGAAGAGTAGATGTTATTTTCACACTAAGATAAACTGTCAACGCAGGCTTAGGATAAAAAGAAAGGCGAGCTTATGGCTCGCCTTTCTTTAGAATTATTCAAATACAACAATTTTATAAGTTTAAATATTTCAACATTTCCCGCTTCATTTACATGGATAAAATAAGTTCCATTCTTAAACTCAGAAGTATTGTGCACAAAGGAATCAGAATTGCATTCTGTCTCGAGAATGAGTGAACCAAGTAGATCAAAAATTTGGATTTTTCTGTTTTCTGCTGAACTAAACTCAAGCTTAATTTCCTTATCAAAAGGATTGATAAATTTTGTATCATCTGCCAATTGCTCAACAATTCCCATTTCAGCGCTATTCAAATAAATTTGATCCGAAATACTAATAAATTGACTATTTGGAGACTTCATCATACAATAGATAATAAGATTTGTTGTTACAACGCCTGATGAAGTCCCACCGGCAAAATAACCAGTAGTATAGGTTGCAATTGAATTCCCAGTCGAGTCAAGCAAAACCCATGTCACGTAAACACTGTCAATGCTTCCATATGTGTAACCTGAAATGTAAGCCGAATCAATAATTGACATCTCCAAGTTACAATCTGAAACCCACTGCGTGCCCAAGGTATCAACAATCAAGGAGTCTCCATAACTTCCATTATCAATTACAATTACTGAATCGGAAGGACTTGGGTTCCAATTTGATATATAAACGTATCCTGAAGCCGTATAAACACACCCATTTATGGTATCACTTACAACACAGTAATATGAACCCTGGCATAAATTCGAAGCATAATTTGTATAACCTGAATTTCCAGTCGACCAAGAAAAATTATGTCCTGTTCCTCCTGTAACATATACCGTAGCATTTCCATCACAAGAGAGGCTGTCAAAAGATGGATATGTACTTATGTAAGCATAAAATCCCACACAAGGATCTTGGATCGTATCCGCTGAACCACTCGCTGCATATACGCATCCATTTGCATCTGTAACAGTGCACATATACGTCCCGTCACAAACATAGGACAGTGTGTAAGTTGAATCTGCATATGAAGGATTATTCCAATCAAATGTATAGGGAGCAGTTCCTCCAAATATACTTACAGTCGCAGCCTCATTACAAGTCAGACTATCTGATGCTGCTGTAACGTTCATTATCGTGTAAAATCCACTGCATGGATTCCCTGAGTTTCCGCTCGAATCAGCGACATTACCTTGTGTAGTGTAAACACAACCATTTGCATCTGTCACAACACATGTGTATACCCCACTGCACAACGTTGAATCATAGCCACCTACAATTCCTGGAGAATTCCAAGAGTATGTGAATGGGGATGTACCCCCAAATATGGAAACAGATACACTTCCATTGCAGTTCACAGAATCTGTTGACGACCATGTGGACATACTTGCAGAAAAACCAGCACAGGGATTTGACGACCCGGATCCTATGTTGAAAGTGTAGGTTTGATTTGAAGCAGAGGAATCTGAATAAGTCACAGTATAAACGCCCGGACACAAACCAAAGAGATAGTATCCACCTTGTTGTATTACGTTTGATGAGTCACTCCAAAAAATGGAAGTCGAAACGACACTTGAACTATCAACAAATTGCACTGATCCGTCACAACTTGAAGGGGAAGACGTATTAGAGGTAATTACAGGTTGAGCAAAAACAAGTGCAGAGCTTAATAAAAATAGTAGGAGGCTCGCAATTTTTAACATTGGGGTTTTCATAATAGTTTTTTTTTAAAAAGACGCAAATATTGAGTAGTAGGTTGCATGGGTAAGTTTAAGGAATTATCCTTTTCAACCCCACTCTTTTTCGAGAAATATCCACTTCCATAACTTGTACCTTAACATGTTCATGTAGCGAAATAAATTTTGAAGGATCATCGACATAGGTTTCGGCCAGATTTGATTTATGAATTAATCCATTTTCTTTAATTCCAATATTCACGAAAGCACCAAAAGCTGTCACATTCGTCACGATTCCAGGTAAAACCATCCCAATTATCAAATCGTCAATCGTTCGGATTGACGCATCAAATTCCAACACTTTAGCTTTCTTTCTCGGATCTAGACCCGGTTTCTTTAATTCCTTCAGCAAATCGTCAAAAGTAAAATTGTCTATCGCAGGAAAATCAGATTTTCCTAGAGTTTTGATTAACATATCATTCCCGATCAATTCTTTTACATCCACTTTCAACTTTTTAGCAAATGCTTGAATATGCTTGTAACTTTCTGGGTGAACGGCGGAGTTATCCAGTGGATTATTCCCATTTTTCACCCTTAAAAATCCTGCAGCTTGCTCGTAAGCTTTGTCTCCCAATCTTTTCACCTTTTTTAGCTCATCACGCGTATGAAATCCACCATTTTCTTTGCGGAATTCAACAATGTTTTCTGCTAATGACGGACCAAGGCCTGATACATAGCTCAATAAATAAGAAGATGCGGTGTTTAAGTCAACTCCAACAGTATTCACAGAGGAAATCACAACATCATCCAACGCTTCTTTTAATTGCGTTTGGTTTACCTCATGCTGGTATTGGCCAACTCCAACCGACTTCGGATCAATTTTTACAAGTTCGGCAAGTGGATCCATCAAACGTCTGCCAATTGATACAGAACCTCTTACCGTTACATCGTAATCTGGAAATTCTTTTCTTGCAATCGGACTGGCAGAATAGATGGATGCTCCATCTTCACGAACGACAAACACTTCCACATCCCTATCAAAACGAATGCGCTTTATGAGACTTTCTGTTTCCCTACCTGCAGTTCCGTCTCCAATTGCGATGGCTTCTATCTTGTAAGATTGAACTAATTGGGCGATTTTCGCTTGTGCTTGACTACCTTCATTTTGAGGCGGATGAGGATAAATAGTTACATTATTTAATAGGCTCCCAGATTCATCCAAACACACCACCTTACAACCTGTTCGAAATCCAGGATCTATGGCCAAGATGCGTTTTGATCCAAGTGGAGGGGCCAAAAGCAACTGCCTTAAATTTGTTGAAAATACATTTATGGCTTCTTTATCAGCCCTTTCTTTTGCTTCATTAAGCATTTCATTTTCAAGCGATGGCCCCATCAAACGTTTGTAAGAATCCTTGCATGATTCTGCGACTATTGCTGCGCAAGCATCATTTCCTTTAACAAAAAATCGCTCAAGTTGTTCAATGGCTTCTTCCTGCTCAGGTTGGGCCTTCAAATTAACAATGCCTTCCTTTTCTGCCCGGTGTAAAGCCAAAAAACGATGAGAAGCACACCGATTTAGGGGTTCAGAAAAATCAAAATAATCCTTGTATTTGGCACCTTCCTCTTCTTTTCCCTTCACCAATTTTGATTGCAAAACTGCCCTACGTTGATACAGTTGGCGGATTCTCGCTCTCGCAGATGCATTTTCATTGATCCATTCTGCTATTATGTCTTTTGCCCCATTAATAGCCATTTCTTCATCAACCACCTCGCCTTTTAAAAATCGCTCTGCCATTTGTTCTGGATCCCCTCCTCTTTGTGACATAATCATTTTAGCCAATGGTTCCAATCCCAACTTTCGAGCCTTGTCGCCTTTTGTTTGTCTTTTCTGCTTGAAGGGCAAATAGAGGTCTTCCAGAATATTGCTTTCGTAACAGGACAAAATTTTATCCTTTAATTCATGTGTCAATTTATTTTGCTCTTCAATGGAAGCAATTATTGTTTGTTGCCGTGCAGTAATATCATCATATTTCTTCGCAAGGTCGCGAATTTGAGCAATTTGAACTTCATCCAAACCACCAGTCATCTCCTTTCGATAGCGGGAAATAAACGGAACGGTTGCTCCCTCTGACAACAATTTCAAAGTGTTGTTTATTGCTTTCTGCAATAATCCCGAATTAGACTGGACAAATTCTTCTTGCTTCATTGATTCAATTTTTCAAAGGTCTAAATCTCGCAATTTGAACTGAATTTTCCATGCAAGATGAGGGTGAACATTCTGTATTAATAGCTCAATATTTGGTTGACTGAACCCATTTCATTAATTTGCACTTTCTAAAAGTCGCAATGAACTATTTTTTTTGGACCATATCAGCCTTGTTTTTCTGCAGTTTTATGTTGCAAACAAGTATTGTCGAAAAAGGAAAAGCGAGCTATTATTCTTCAAAATTTGAAGGTAAAAAAACCTCATCTGGAGAAATATTCCATCAAGACAGTTTAACAGCAGCTCATAAAAAATTGCCTTTTGGAACGAAGGTACTCGTTCGAAATTTAAAAAATGATTCTACAATCATTGTGAGAATCAATGACCGATTGAGTCAAAAATCCAGTCACCTCATCGATTTGACTTTAAAAGCAGCAAAAAGATTGAATTTCGTGAAAGATGGGATTACTTCAGTATCAATAGAATATAAAACAAAATGAAAAAAATAATTTACATCAGCTTAATTGGTTTAAGCACAGCCTGTGGAACAAAATCAGCAGAGATTTCTTCTAAACCTCAGCAGGAGCCTAAAGTAGTTGAACAAGAAAAAATGGATAGCCGCCCAATGGTAGCTTTTCCTAATGGAGAAATTGCGGAGGGGAGTTCACTTTACACCAACAATTGTGCGAAATGCCATGAATTGCCTGAAATTCCCTACTATTCAAAAGAAAAATGGCAAAAAATTGTTCCATCCATGGCAAGAGAAGCAAAACTTGACAATCTACAGGAGAGTAAAATCATGGCCTATGTAAATTGGAAGCTGCAGCAGCAGTAAAATGAGACGAAAAACTTTCCTTCGAATAATGACAAGAACTTTTGCGATTGGCAATGCCGTTTGAACTTCTTGAACCTTTGAACTTCTTGAACTCTTGAACTATCAAGACAAAAGATTTTTAGACAAAAGACTTGAACCGTTCGTTGAACGCATTGAACATTTGAACTTCTTGAACTCTTGAACCTTTCGTTGAACGCATTGAACTTCTTGCACATTTGAACCGTTTAGCATGGCTATTCTTGAACCTTTTCTCTATTTTTGAATATGTTTTCAAAACTCACCATACTTGATGCTTCAACGGTTTTAGCTGGACCTTCAGTTGGAACTTTTTTTGCCGAATTAGGTGCTCGAGTGATCAAAATAGAGAATAAGCAAAATCCGGATGTCACACGCTCGTGGAAACTTCCTTCTGAAGATCAAAACGCAACTGTTTCAGCCTATTTTTCCTCGGTAAATTACAAGAAGGAATACATCTCCATAGATTTAAAAAATGAGTTGGACTATCAGCATTTTATAGATTTAATAAAGAAATCCGATGTACTACTATCCAATTTTAAGTTTGGTGATGAGGAAAAATTGAAAGTGACAGATTCAATCCTTCGAAGTTTCAATCCAGCACTAATTATTGGAAAAATAAATGGCTTTGGTTCAGAAAGCGATCGCGTTGCTTATGATTTGATTCTTCAGGCAGAAACAGGATTTATGTCGATGAATGGAACAGTTGAAAGTGGTCCGGTGAAAATGCCTGTTGCTATGATTGATGTTTTAGCTGGTCATCATTTGAAGGAAGGTTTGCTTTTGGCAATCATGGAGCGAGAGAAATCGAGGTCAGCGAAAACTGTGACTGTCTCACTTTACGATGCAGCAGTTTGCAGCTTAATGAATCAAGCCTCCAATTATTTGATGGCCAACCATGTTCCAAAACGCCAAGGAAGTTTACACCCAAATATTGCGCCGTACGGCGAATTATTTTTAACGAAAGACCAGCAATTGATAACATTTGCCATCGGCAGTGATGTACACTTTAAAAAACTATGTTTGGAATTAATGCTGCCACAACTTATAGATGATGAAAGATTTTCTTCTAATCAGCAGCGTGTTCAACACAGAGACATTTTAAAAGAACTTTTGCAGGAAAAAATCAATGAAAGAGCCACAAACGAATTACTTGAAAATCTTTTAGGTCAGCACGTTCCAGCAGGAAAAGTAAACGATTTAAAACAGGTTTTTGAGCAATCGGAAGCTAAATCATTGATTCGTGAAGAGCAAATTGAGCATGTTTCGAGTAAAAGAGTAACCTCCATCGCATTCAAATGGGAATAGAAATTCGAGCACCTCAAACGCAATCAGAATGGCAAGACTATTACGATCTTCGCTACCGAATTTTGCGAGAACCTTTGGGCAAAGAACGCGGAAGCGAGCGCAATGAAGGGGATGCCGCAGGAATTCACTTTGCTTTATACGATGGTAAACTTTTAAAGGCAATCGCTCGACTGGATCAATCTGGGGATAAAATTACTCAGGTTCGGTTTGTTGCAGTAGAAGACAATCAGCAAGGAAAAGGCTATGGTCGATTAATTATGCAGGCAACTGAAGATCAATCAAAAGCAGGGGGAAACTTTAAAATGATTCTACATGCGCGAGATTATGCTGTTGATTTTTACTTAAAACTCAATTATAGACTGATTGAACCCTCGTATAAGCTTTTTGATGTTTTACAGCATTTCTTGATGGAAAAAGAATTGTAACCAATGGAGTTCTCAGATGAAATAACAACTTATATTGCCCAATTTCCCGAAGAAACTCAGACTTCACTCAACGAACTACGCGCCATTATTCGTGAAACAATTCCTCTTGCCAACGAATTAATCAGTTACAAGATGCCAGCCTTTAAACAGGGAAAAGTTATTGTATATTTTGCAGGCTATAAAAATCATATTGGTTTCTACCCTACTTCTCAACCGATTCAGTATTTTCAAGAAAAATTAATCGGATATAAATCATCAAAAGGAGCAATTCAATTTCCCCTAAATCAAGCTCTTCCAAAAACCTTAATACAAGAAATTCTGTTATACCGATTAGAGCAAGTCAACAGATAGAATAAATAAAGTGACCGATTTACGATTATTAAACCTTGCACAAATAGCCTAGGTTACCAACTTTAACTTTAAGAAAAAATCGAACTAATTCTTCTTCGACTTTAAGCGTTCCTCTATTTTTTTTGTGATGAGTTGAAATAAAAGTTTCGCTTCTTTCTCATCTAATTTTCTTCCCAACCGAATAATCTTTCCTTGGTATTCAAAATCAATTCGTTCACCTCCCCTTACCCATGGTGAGGCTTCCCAAACTGATTGAAATGATTTTTCCTTCGGCTGATAAAGTGCCATTTTCTTTATATTCTCAAAGTAGTAAGGGACAGACCTTCCATAATTCCGGATTGATTTTTTATAATGCAACGCTGCCTCGTCAATTTTAATTAATTCTTTACCCCACAAAATCCAAAAAAATGACCTCGCTACTTTAAATGCATAATACCCCCAAAAACAAAGAAACACGAACAAGATGACACCTTCCTTGTCGGTAAGATCAAAATTAAAGTATGACCACGTTATTGTAGCACCAATCACCATCCACATTGCGAACCAAGATCCCATTAAACCCTTCACCCATGTCGCCTCTTGAGGATATATAACAATCGTAGTTCGTTGCTTATCATCAATAAAACTGATGCGCTGACCAATCCATTTCATGGCGCGAAATTACCTATTATTTAGAAATAATTGTGCACAAAAAAAGGTGACCGAAGCCACCTTTACCCCAATAACACAAAGATTCAAGTCATTTATAGATTACTCGACCTCGACGGTGATAACCAATTTTACCAAAGTTTCGTTTTATTTAAAATATCTAAAATCTTGTCCTTTCTTCAAACCAATAACTGTTTCATAAATCAAACGAATGGTGTTTTCAACATCTTCTTTACGAACGGTTTCAACAGTTGTATGCATGTAACGCAATGGCAATGAAATCAATGCACTCGTCACTCCTTCATTTGAATATGCAAATGCATCCGTATCTGTTCCAGTTGCTCTTGATGCAGCTGCCCGCTGAAAA
>JBIIQP010000004.1:0-54653 GCA_044341975.1 Crocinitomicaceae bacterium | reverse complement strand
AACTGTTGAACGCCCTTGAATACCATACTTTCTTTTTGCTCCAGTAACGGATAATAATCCAGATTCTACCTCTTTAACAACTCCTAACTTCAAGGACATTGAATAATCCTTTTGACTGTGCTTTTCATAAACGACTTTTTCTCTTTTTTCCATAACGATAAATTTTGTGTATCGCTATTTCAGGACTAGACATAAAGTCCATAAAAAAAGGGCCGACATAAAGCCGACCCTCAAAGATATCAATTCAAAAGAATTACATTTTAACAATTCTTTTTATTACTTCATTATTACCAACTTTAATTGTGCAGTTATAAACACCATTATTTAAAGTATTACCAGCAATTGATATACTGTGGGTACCAGCTTCAAATGTTGCTGCCGGTATTGTCAATACATTTTTACCAGCTAAATCTGTTACCGTAACAGTTACTTCATCATTTTGGTTCAAATTGAAATTGATTTCAGTTGAATTCGTAAATGGATTTGGTGCAAGAGTAACTCCAGATACATTCTCCATTTCTTCTGTCCCAACATAACTTTGGAAATCCAAGCGAACAACCGGTGCTCTTACTATAGTTGGTGTTGCAGCATCAGATGCCAAAGAAACTACATCTGGACCGTCGAAACCTATCGTAGATCCGGCTACTGAAAAACCTGCAGTTCCAAATGGAACCTCTTGTCCAGAATAACACTTTGCAACAGCCAAATAAAGTCCTGGTATAACTGAAATTGTACTTGTCGCCATTTTCATTTTAACAATTTTTCCAAAATCAGCCGTTTTTAATATCGCTGTTGGGGTTTCATTTAAATAAACAAAATCACCTGTAACATCATCGTATTGGTAGATAGCACCAAAAAACTCACGACCTAAATAAGTTGCTTGACTGGCAGTAGGAATATTTGCAATACCAATATCAATAGAACCAATTTCTCCATTTTCAAAAATTTCAAAAAGCGTTCCAATTCCAGGGTCACCATTAGGAGTTGCCCAACCGGTAAATTGACCAGTCATTGAAGCGGCAGTTCCATCATAGCTATCAACAGCATAGATATTTTGAGTAACTTCAAAATTCACAACACGCGAATCATCAGCAGTAAGAGCCAATGTACTGTCAGATACGATTTCAAATGTAAAGTTTGAAATTCCTGCTACTGCTGGAATTGCCGTACCGTCTGCTGTCAATATAGACAATGAATCAAGAGCAAATGAAGCAACATCCAATGGCGCACCGGTGAAATCATAAACCCCTGATGTTACATTGAGTGCAACCGGTAAAGTGTTATATCCAACATTTTTCATTTCAGCACCAAAAGAAATATTTCCCGCGTTAGTTGATTGTGATAAAGGAATTTTGGAATATTGTAATTCTTGTACACCGACAGAGCTATGTGTATGTAAAATCGTCACATTATTACCGTATCCTTCTGTTATAACCACGTCATCAACCATCCATCCGTATCCACTTCCATATTGATCATCATCTGTTGGGTTTTCCCAACGAAAACGAATTTTACCAGTCGCAGTTCCATCAACTGGAATATCCAAATTTATAGTGTTTTGAACCGCAGGGGCATTTGTAATTAATGTTGCATTAACAACTTCAGAAAGCACCCATGTTGTTCCGCCGTCTGCAGAAAACTCAACGTAAGTAACATCCGAATTAAATGCTCTATAGCGTTGTTGAAATGTAATAGTTATTGTTTGAATACCTGTAAAGTCAATTACTTCACTTGTTATAGATGTGTTTTGAGCATCAATCGGTGGCGCAAGTAAATATTGAACACCGTTAAAAAATGCAAATCCATTTGCAGCAGTTGTCGATGCCATATTACCTAGGTACGTTGAACCAGCTCCAAAACTGGCATTTGTTCCAATTACGAACGTGCCTTGACCACTTGTAGCGATATCCCATACATGTGTACCACTAAAATCATCTTGCCATATAATATCTCCATCCGCTTTTAGGTTATTAGTTGGTGTTTTTGAATCTACCTCTGTTGGGAATTCAATCGTGCTCATTTTCTCTTGAGCAGTTTGTAGGTTTAATTGCGCGATGGATGAAATCCCAACTAACACAAAGCCAGCTATTAAAGTAAATTTTTTATTCATAATTTTTTAATTTTAAAAGATTAACAAATATAGACGATTTAATTTTAGAATTACATACCCCTTAAATAATTAACTACTACCGATCCTTTAAGAAAGGCAGCGTTTCGCGGATAGTATTTAATTTAGATTTTGAAAGTGTCACAACTTGTATTTTTTCGAGATGTGGGTCACAAATTGTTTCTTCACCTAAAGCATCGATCATCATCGAATCACCTGAATAAACAATGTCTTTCCCATCTTTTCCTACTCGATTTACACCGACAACGTAAGATTGGTTTTCTATCGCGCGCGCCTTCAAAAGCGTGGTCCAATGAACTGCTCTTTTTTCCGGCCAGTTTGCGACATATAAAACAAGATCGTAGGCAACATCGCCAGCTTCATTAATACTGTTTCGAATTATCTCCGGAAATCGAAGGTCATAGCAAATTTGAAGTTGAATGTTCCAGCCCCTGAAGGATACAATTGTTTCTTTTGTTCCATTTGTAAAAACCTTGTCTTCACCGGCTAAACCAAATGATTTTCTTTTGTCGTAAGAATGCACTTTTCCATCGGGCTCCACAAAAACACCTCTATTTCTATAATACTTTCCTTCTTTTATGATCAATGAAGTGTAGATGGCGCAATTTTTTTCACTCGCATTTCTTCTTAAAAAATCTAATCCCATCGAATTCTCCATTGTTTCCGCCAAAGATTCAGCGTTCATCGAAAAGGAGGTATGGAACATTTCAGGCAACAAAATAATGTCAACGGGTTCAGAAATGAGCGAGATTTGTTCTTCAAAGTGTCTTAGATTGGCAAGTTTGTCTTCCCACTTTTGGTCCAATTGAAGAAGTGCTATTTTTAAATCTTGCATAATCTTTCTGTTGCATTTTTTAACGTTTCTTCATCCTTGGCAAAACAGAAACGGATTAATTTTTGGTCGCGGCCATCGTCATTGAAAACAGAAAGTGGGATAGCGGCTACACCAAATTCGGTAACTAATCGTTTACAAAAATCAATATCATTTTCATCAGAAATGGACTGGTAAGACGCTACCTGGAAATAAGAACCCTCTGAAGGTAGAAGCACAAACCTACTGTCTTTCAGAAGATTTTTAAAGAAATCCCTTTTCCCCATATAAAACGCAGCTAATTGTTTCACGTCAATCAATGGAAGGTAATCAGCTAATACATGTTGAGCAACACTGTTCACGCAGAATACAAGAAATTGGTGCACCTTCTTGATTTCATTCATTAGTTTTTCAGGTGCGACCAAATAACCGATTTTCCAGCCAGTGATGTGAAAAGTTTTTCCAAAGGATGATACGATTACGCTTCGCTCCAAAAGAGCAAGGCGGGTGTTGATGGATATATGTTTTTTCTCAAATGAAATGTATTCATAAACCTCATCAGATAGCAATAAAAGTCGTGGATGGGAAAGCAGTAGGCTTTCTAATTCTAGAATATCTTTTTCATCCAATACTTTACCTGTTGGATTGTGCGGATTATTAACGATTATCATTCTCGTTTTTTCGCTTATGCGACTTTTTATTCGTTCCCAGTCAGGTGTAAAATCTGCTTGCAATGGAATGCGAATGGGTATTGCGCCAGTTAGCACTACGGGCGGTTCATAACAATCGTAACTCGGGTCCAAGATTATGACTTCCTCCCCTACCTTCACGAGCGCTTGGATAGCTGCAAAAATTGCTTGAGTAGCGCCTGCTGTAACGAGTAATTCTGCCCCAGGAGAAACAGATCGGCCATAGTTTGAATAAGTCAAAGCGCTAATTTCTGCCAAAAGCGCAGGGTGCCCGGGCATTGGGGCATATTGATGAATCGCGTCATTGGCGCGACGAGCAAGAATTTCTGTCAGTCGCTCATCAACCGGAAAATTGGGAAATCCTTGAGAAAGATTGATGGCATTATGATCCATAGCCATTTTTGACATGACTGTAAAAATAGTTGTACCGACCTTTGGTAATTTGCTGCTAGAATTGTTCATTGCTACTAAAGTAATAAAGAAAGTGTTTTCTGAATAATGCTTTTCAAGGTGAAACAAGAAAAAGCTAATATTGTAAAATCATTAAACAGTTTTAAAGCATGATCAAATTTCTTTTTTCACTTTGTGTTTTCTCTTTTATTTTAATGTCTTGCAGCAGCAAAGACGATAAATTTTGTCATTGTCTAGAATTGGGAAAAAAATTAAATAATCTTTCTACCCAAGCTTTGCAGAGAGGAGTTGACGAAAAAACTGCTGCTGAAATCAAGAAATTGGCCATACAGCAGAAGCAAGAATGCAAGGACTATACCGCAAAAAATGGCGATGAGTTAATGAAATTGCAGGAATCGTGTGAAAAGTAGTTCTTAGTTTGCAAAAACACAATCCAATGAATCACAGAATGCTCGAACAGCATAGTTCAGATCTTCAGGTTTGTGCGCTGCAGAAATAAATCCAACTTCATATCCACTAGGGCCAAGATATACCCCACGGTTGAGAAGTTCGCGGTGTATGATTTTAAAGGATGTCATATCTGGATTGATTTGCTCTGCTTGCTGTATTCTTTTCTTGCCATCGAATGATAGCCAAAAAATAGACCCAATTGTCACCAACTCAAAGTTGTATTGCTTTAATTGTGCATATGAATTAATCTCTTGAACAAAATGAGCAGTTGTTGCCTCTAAAGTCTGATAAAATTCTGGCTTGGCGCATTCAGACAATTGAGCGATACCCGCAGCCATTGCGACAGGATTACCCGAAAGTGTACCGGCTTGATATACTGGTCCATCCGGCGATACACATGCCATAATTTCTTTCTTTGCACCATAGGCTCCAACAGGAAGTCCACCACCAATAATTTTTCCGTAAGTGACTATGTCTGGAGTAATTCCATAATATTCCGCGGCCCCTGAAAATGCAACTCTGAAACCTGAAATGACTTCGTCGAAAAACAATAAAATTTCGTTCTCAGTGCAGATTTCGCGCAATGCCATTAAAAAACTTTTGTCCTGCAATAGCAGCCCATTGTTGGCAGGTATTGGCTCTATGATTGCACAAGCAATTTCACCCGCATAATCGACAATGCATTTTTTCAAAGCTTCAATATCATTCAATGGCAAAACCAGCGTGTCTTTCGCTACGTTTTCAGGAACACCCGCGCTTGAAGATTCTCCAAAAGTGACAAGTCCACTGCCTGCTTTAACTAAAAGTGCATCGGAATGACCGTGGTAGCAACCTTCAAATTTGATAATTTTTGTTTTTCCTGTGTAACCCCTTGCCAAGCGCAGCGCAGACATCACCGCTTCGGTTCCAGAACTTGTAAACCGTAACTTATCGATATATGGATTTCTGGAGAGAATTAATTCAGCCAATTCATTTTCAAGTCGTGTTGGAGCACCGAAACTTGCACCATTTTGCATTGTAGCGACAACTTTTTCATAAATTGAAGGATGATTGTGGCCCAAAATAAGCGGCCCCCAACTGCAACAGAAATCGATGAACTCATTGTCGTCCTCATCCCAAATACGACAACCATCTCCTTTTTTAATAAAGAGTGGTGAACCTTCTACCGATTTAAATGCTCGAACGGGAGAGTTTACTCCTCCAGGAAAATATGTTTTTGATACATTGAAAAGTTCTTCTGACTTTTTTCTGCTGATTTCTTTCTTCGTTTCCATGTAAATCATTGAATGCTTGAGCGCAAAATTAATTTTAAATAATGGGTGAAATTATCTTTGTAACAATTTTAAAGTCGAAAGGTTGATTTCTTTGAGTGTAGTTTTATAAAAATGAATAGATTTAAGGAGTGAATCAAGATTCGATATATTCCGGACTACACGATGCGTGGGAAAATCGCCGAAAAGATTTACGTAGATCCTTTCAGATAGCCAACGATCAATTTCCCTCCTTTAAGAAAAAGAACGATGAAAAGGGAATGGCTGAATGCCACAAAATCTTGAGTTATTGCTATTGGCGTTTCTCTGATTATTCTATGGCTATGGATCACGCTTTGAGAGCGTTGCGATTCTTTAAAATATTGAAAGATTTAAAGGGAGAAGCAGATTCATTGAATAATCTTGGAGCAGTATATATGTTTCAAAAAGACAATGAAAAGCGTCTTGACTGTAACATGAAATGTTTAGTGATTCGTCAAAAGCTTGGTGATGCTAGTGACATTTCAGGATCTATGAATAATATCGGAGAAACGTTCTTGGACCTGAAAGATTATGACTCTGCTAAAAAGTGGTTCATAGAATGTTTGGAGCTCGAAAATGCAGGAGAAGATTCTGTTGCTTGGGCCCTGCATAATTTGGGTAAACTTTATCTTCTAGAAGAAAATTATTCAAAATCGGAAGAGTCATTTCTTGAGAGTTTGGAAATTTCAGAACGGAACTCCTACTTTGTATTAACTACTGAAACGTTGCTCCGATTAGGAGTGTTCTACAAAGAGAGAGGCGATAACCTGAGATCTATGAGCTATGCAGATAGAGCTGTTGAGCTTTCGAAAAAGACCGGCTCTCGTGAGGATGAAAATGCTGCACAGCTTTTGATGGCTCAAATGAAAGAACTACTGGGAGATTATATTGGTGCCCTCGAACATTACAAAGAATCGCATCGTTTGTATTCGGAAATTCATAATCAAACAAATATTCAAGCGATTAAAGATATTCAGTTTCAACATCAACTTGAAAAAATTAGACAAAAGGCGGAGGAAGCTGAATTGGAAAAAATTCGAACCGTAGAACTTCAGAAGGCTTATGATCAAATCCGCCACCAAAGTCGATTGCTGGAGGAACGAAACAATGAAATAATGGAAAGCATCCGATATGCTAAACGAATTCAAGAGGCAGTGTTGGTTGAGAAAAAACATGTTAGTAGTCACTTGCCGGAGCATTTCATTTATTTTAGACCGAAAGATATTGTATCAGGGGATTTCTATTGGGCTCAAGAAAAAGACGGTTTTCTATATGTCGCAGCAGCTGATTGTACCGGGCATGGTGTTCCTGGTGGATTTTTGACGATGCTTGGAATAGCATTTTTAAATGAGATTCTTTCACAGAAAAGTCTTCTCACACCAGCTCAAATTTTGGGGGAGCTCCGCGATAAGTTTATCAAAGAACTTCGACTTCAGGATAGTTCAAACGATGGAATGGACATCTCTTTGGTGAGATTGGAATACCATCAAGAGAATGAAAGCAATGAGCTTTTGTGGGCGGGAGCAAACAACCCACTTTGGGTCGTGAGCAATGAGGGTAAAAAATTCATAGAACTCAAAGCAGACAAACAACCAATAGGTAAAAGCGATGTCCAAAAACCATTTACAGATACCTCCCTACAATTAAGAAAAGGAGACTTGGTTTATCTTTTTTCGGATGGGTATCACGACCAGTTTGGCGGCGAAAATGGCAAAAAACTTAAAAAATCTGGTTTTAAAGAATTGATATTATCGCTATCCAAACTTTCAATCAATGAACAAAACAAATCGTTGGACCAGCATTATGAAAACTGGAAAGGGAATACTGATCAGGTGGATGATATTTGCGTAATAGGATTGCGAATTTAGTGCATCACCCAAAAGACCTTATATAAAAAGGCATTAGAATCCTTATCTTTGCAACTTGATTTTTGACAGTCTACACAAAACAAGGAGTTAACATGCATCAATTTGAAAATAATATTGACTTCGCCCGCCAATTAGACGAGCAAGACCCACTAAAAAACTTTAGAGACAAGTTTTATTTCCCAACATTCCACGAAAAAACTGTTCGATATTTCACAGGAAATTCACTGGGCCTTCAACCGAAAACAGTTGCTTCATATATTCAGCAAGAACTAGAGGACTGGCAAAAATATGGAGTAGAAGGACACTTTTTGGCAAAGCGACCATGGTTTGCATACCATGAAAATTTGACTGAAAAAGTTGCTAAAATAGTTGGGGCTAAACCTATAGAAGTAGTTGTCACACACTCATTGACTACGAATCTTCACCTCTTAATGGTTTCTTTTTATAGGCCTCAAGGAAAAAGAACTAAAATTTTGTGCGAAGCAAAGGCGTTTCCGAGCGATCAATATGCATTGGAATCACAGGTCAAATTTCATGGATTGAATCTAGCCGATCATCTTGTTGAGGTGGGACCACGAGCAGGAGAACAATTGATCCGTGAAGAAGACATCCTTTCCAAAATAGAAGAATTAGGAGATGAATTGGCGTTAGTCATGATTGGAGGTGTGAATTATTACACAGGACAATTATTTGACATGGCAGCTATCACAAAAGCAGGTCATTCGGTTGGAGCTATTGTTGGTTTTGATCTAGCGCACGCCGCAGGAAATATCAATCTGCAATTACATGAGTGGGGATTAGACTTTGCAGCGTGGTGTAGTTATAAATACCTAAATTCTTCGCCGGGTGGGGTGAGTGGTATGTTTGTGCATGAAAGACATGCTAATAAGCCCGAATTGCCTCGTTTTGCTGGATGGTGGGGACATGATAAGTCGAGCCGATTTATGATGGAACCTGGATTTAAACCCATGCAGGGAGCTGAAGGATGGCAATTGAGTAATGCCCCCGTTTTGGGAATGGCAGCACACTTGGCTTCTGTTGAAATTTTTGAGGAGGCAGGTATGGATCGAATCGGAGAAAAGCGAGATTTAATCACGGCTTTTCTTGAATTTGTAATCGATGACATTTCTGAGCGAAACAAAGATCGCGTCTCTTTTGAATTAATTACACCCCGTGATAAAACAAAACGGGGAGCTCAATTGTCAATAATGGCAAAAGGGCAAGGTAAAGCATTGTTTGATGCGCTTTCTGCTGAAGGAGTAGTAGCAGATTGGCGCGAGCCAAATGTTATCAGAGTTGCGCCGGCGCCACTTTATAATTCTTTCGAGGATTGTTATTGGTTCGGGCAATTATTGGAAAAAGCAATACAATAATTTTGAGCCCCAGTTTTTAAAAATTTTGATAAAATGGAAGAAGGTAAAAATGTAATCATTGTTGGTGCTGGATTGGCAGGTTCTCTTTGGGCCGTTTACTTGTCAAAGGCAGGATATAACGTGACTATTTATGAGCGACGATCAGATATGCGATTGGTCAAATTATCTGCTGGAAGATCAATTAACCTCGCACTCTCAAATCGAGGTTGGAAAGCGTTGGATGCTGTTGGGGTCGGTGATGAAATCAGAAAGATTGCTATTCCAATGTATGGCAGAATGATGCACGATACCAAGGGCAATTTGACATACCAAGCATACGGAAAGGAAAATCAAGCGATTTACTCTGTTTCTAGAGGAGAAATCAATGCTAGAATGATGGATATTGCTGAAAAATACGGCAACGCAACCATTCATTTCAGTCATGATTGTAAGCGTGTAGACTTGCAAAATGGAATCGTTTATTTGACAAATACCATAACTGGAGAGTCAATTGAGGCACATGCTGATTTGGTTTTTGCGGCGGACGGCGCCTTTTCTGCTGTACGATATAATTCAATGCAAAAGCTTGACAGATTTAATTTCAGTCAAAATTTTATTGCAGATGGGTACCGTGAAATTTTATTGCCAGCCAATGAAGATGGTTCGTATAAGTTAGAGAAAAATGCATTACACATATGGCCGAGAGGCCGTTTTATGATGATTGGACTTGCCAATGAAAACGGCTCATTCACTTGCACATTATTTATGCCGCACGAAGGAGATCGCAATGCATTCGATAAATTAACGTCTAAAGAAGCCGTCAATAAATTCTTTGAAGAAACCTTCCCGGATTTTTATGAGATGCTGCCAAATATAGCAGATTCATGGTCAGATCACCCATTGTCATCATT
Source organism: Crocinitomicaceae bacterium (assembly GCA_044341975.1). GTDB lineage: Bacteria > Bacteroidota > Bacteroidia > Flavobacteriales_D > Crocinitomicaceae > M0103. The sequence goes on along the minus strand of JBIIQP010000004.1, from coordinate 44,741 downwards.
GTCAATTATAAGGTGCTTTCCATGGACAAGTGGTAAAGTTGCTTTATTAGGTGATGCGGCGCATGCGACGGTACCGTTTTTTGGTCAAGGAATGAATGCAAGTTTTGAAGACTGCACCGTTTTATCGGAGTTGATGAAAAAACACAACGAAGATTGGGAAGCAATTTTTGCTGAATATAACATTGTGAGAAAACCAGATGGTGATGCGTTGCAAGATCTATCCGTTGACAATTACTATGAGATGCGAGATCATGTTGGAAATCCTGACTTTTTGCTGAGAAAAAAAATTGAAGCGAAATTCAGTGCCATTCATCCGGAGAAATGGATGACGTTGTATTCTCAGGTGTCTTTTAGTGAAATTCGTTACAGTGAAGCGTATAAGCATGGTCAATTGCAAAATCGCATTATGGATGAGGTGATGGAGATGCCCGACATAGAACAAAAATGGGACTCTGAGGAAGTAATGGATAAAATTCTTTCTCTTTGTAACTGATTCGCTTTTTTGTATTTTAGAAGAATGAGAAATCTCCTATTTGTAATTGTGTGCCTTTTATCTTGGTTTTCCTTTTCTCAAAAGGATTTAACTCCTGGCGGCCGTCGTAGTTCATATTTCGGAAAAGCGGACTATAAAGATTATCGCTTCTTTGGTATGCAGTTTTCGTTTGGTCCAACCTTCATGAAGACGCGAATGAATAATCCGGTAATCAACACAACGGATGCAACAGGTAGACCATTGGATTACACAATCGATCCCTCAGGAAAAATTGGATTCTTTGCTGAAGTAGGTTTGGCACATTTTACCCAACGTAGATCAGCGTTGGCTAAAAAAATGAACAAAGTATTCATTTCTTACTTTGACTATGGAATTGGCTTTAAGATGTTGAGCGGCAAAGAACAGACAACGATTAATTATTACAACCTGAATGGCACGTTGGTTTCCTCGGCATCAGGAAATGGCTCATTTCAAAACGGATACGTATACGGTCGCTTCTCTGTCCACAAGAACTTTTACATCGGTAAAAAATACTTTTTAGACAATGGTTTAGGCGTTAACCTCGATTATAGAGTATTGGACGGAAATAAAAATTATGACGGAGCAACCATTGGACCTAAAGCTTTTCACAATCCCCTTGTCGCCCAGATGAATTACGACCTTGGATTCGGCATTAAATTGAGCAGAAGAAGCTTTTTGATTCCAGGCGTTAATTTGCCAATTCTTGGATTTTATGAATGGAGGGGAGGTTGTGCGGCATTGAAATGGTTCGATTCCAATTACTTGCCGATCATGGCTAAAGTAAAACTGATTTATTTGTTCGAAAAGAAATCCAAAGGCTGCTCGACACCGGGAACGGAGGATGATCGAAAACGAAATAATGAGTTCTTACAAAATAATTAAACCTATTTCATGAAGAAGATCTTTCATTTAAGCTCGTGTGATACGAACAGACGGATTATAAAAGAACTTGAAATCGGCAACGATGTGGAATTACAAGACATTAAAGTTCAGAACATCGATGCCCAAACGTTGGATTGGTTAAAAGAAAAAGTAGGCTCATACGAAGCACTTTTTTCTAAAAAGGCAATGAAATACAGAGGTTTGGGTTTACACGAAATGCAGCTGACAGAGAATGATTACAGAAATTATTTGTTGCAAGAATATACCTTTTTAAAGCGTCCGTTTATGATCAATGAGGAGCAGGTTTTTATTGGAAATTCTAAAAACGAAATAGCAGCGGCTAAAGAGTCCTTTTCAAAATAGTTGAGTGTGGGATTTTTTAGAAAAGAGTACTCAGCACATCTTGCACTTTTCATGGTTAATACTCTTTACGGAGCCAATCACGTATTGGCAAAGGGAGTTATGCCTCAGTTTTTGACACCTAACGTGTTTATTCTTTTTCGAATTTTAGGTGCTACAATCCTCTTCTGGCTCGTCAAGTCATTTTATGTCAAAGAGAAAATTGATAAAAAAGATTTGTTGATGATGGCTATTTGTGCTGTTTTTGGGGTTGCTGTCAATCAGTTATTCTTTTTCCATGGATTGAACCTTTCATCGGCGATTAACTCAGGCATTTTTATGTCTATCAATCCGATTTTAGTCACCATTCTTTCACTCTTTATTTTGAAGGATAAAGTTACGTTGGTACGCGCCTTTGGAATAGTGTTAGGTACAACGGCTACAATTCTTTTAACGCTTACAGCTGGAACAGGTAAAGGCGATTCAGTTTTGGGTGACACGTTTCTTTTTATCAATGCGGTGAGTTACGCAATCTATCTTGTAATGGCAAAACCATTGATGCGCAAGTATAGTCCGCTAACCGTTATTACCTGGGTATTTACCTTCGGATTGCTCTTTGTACTTATTTTCCCACCAACACTGCTAGATCTGAGCAACACAAACTTTTCTGTTATTCCTTCTTATGTTTGGTACAAGATAACTTACGTGATTATAGGTGTTACATTTTTCACCTATTTATTGACCATGTATGGCTTGAAATACCTTTCTCCTACAGTATCAAGTTCATACATTTATTTTCAGCCAATTTTAGTAATGGCCTTTGCTTATTTGTTTTTAAATATGGGAATCGCTGAAGATTATACACAAACAATTACCTGGGAAAAAACAGGATATATGTTGGCCATCTTTTTAGCCGTCTACCTTACATCTCAAGGAAAGATCTTGAAAAGAGCTTAAAGTAAACGAAGCACAGATTCCAGATCCAAAATAGTGAAAAAGGAATTTTTATCTCCACTCAAAAACAATTTACTGGTGTTCTTTTTAGGCTGTTCAAAAGCATAAAATTCGTTCAGCATTGATAAATAATTCTCATCTTTTTCGCAAAAATGACTTAAAAAACCTTTGGAAGGTCCAGAGGTGTCATGACAAGATACTTTAGAGAATTTTTCACCCGGTAAGAACAGTAGATGATCGTCCATTTCCAAGTTAAAAGTTGTCGTTTTGCCTTTTTTCAAAAGGAATGAAAATACCTCAGCAGTATTCTCTTCTTTAAAAACGCAAATCAACACATCGTAAGCGGATCCATTTTCAACGAATAAAGAGTGTGAAGCATCCCTTTTGTTTAATGGCTTTATATTTTCGTAAAAAAGACTTTTATCGTTTAAAAATTTCGAGCAACTATCTTTTATATGCGAGTTTCCATTATCAAGATCGAGCCATAAATCTTTATAAATTGACGCCATTTTTTTGTTTTTGAGACCAGCTATTATATTCACACGTGTATCTGAAAAATCAGTAACGTCTTCTCTGGAAACGCGGTTTTTTTCTTGCATTTGATGCAGCAGAGAATCAATTTTTTTGCGTTCATCAGGAGTGAATTGTTCAAATGACGTCTTTCGCTCGAGCAGTTCGTTTTCAGATGAATATTGTTGACTTAGTGGCATGAAATACCAAATAGAAACAGAGACAATTGATAGTATAAAAAATCCAAGTATTATTTTCGTTGAAAGGGCCTTGTTATGGTTCTTTATCGAACGATTAATGGAGTTGTCGATAGTGCTTTTATGGATCGATTTTAATTGCAGTAAGTGTTCATCACGCAAGCCCGTTTTCTCTAACATTCGAATAACCCAAAGTAAGGTTTTCCGTTCGCAAAGTGGCTGCTTCACCAATGTCAAAAGTAATTCTGAATACTCAATTTTTAAGGCATAATTAGCTTGCCCAATATGGTAAAACAATTGCACCGCTTCATCATTGCAAAGTTGAAGTAATGTAGACTCAAATGTACCCGCATCTGTATCTTCAATAAAATGGCGCATCACTTCCCTTCGTTCTTCTAAAAAATTACCTACTATCGAAAGTTCAATTAAATTGCGAGTCCCCGCGTCTAATAAACAAAAGTAGGAGGACATAATGGCCTTTTCTTCAAGTGTTGAATTTTTATTAGCGAGAAAAACCTTTTCTAAAAAGGGAGAAATAAAGCTTTGAAAAGCACTGAAAAGCGTGTGCTGTTGCCATTTTAATTTATCGGAAAATGAAAATTTGGGAGGACTGCCGAGAAGAAACTTCTCGAGGTCTGGCATTTCTGCTATCCAATTAAGATAGGTCCATTTTTCTGGGGTTAATTGCTGGAAAAATAAAAAGACATCCTTTTGGGCAATCGTTTTGCCTTCGACATCAATTTTAAAGGGAGCGGAAAAGAAGTAATCTTCTGTAATTTCGCCTTCTTTGCTTCTGAAAAATACAGCAACTTCCGGAAAATATTGGTCGAATATATATTTAGGAATATACTGCATAAGTTGCTCCAAGAGAAGTTAGTAAGACTGCGTTAACAGAAAAACTCTTTTATTTCAAAAGCGTTGAAATAGCTTTTTGAAATTCGTTGTCTTCTTGATTAACAATTTTGTAGTAAGCATCTTCCAACCACAGTTGTCGCGCAATTTCAGCTTTTAGTGTTTTGGCAATCAGCTTTTTACTGTGATTCAATTCAGATTTAACGATTTGAATTTTCATTTCTTTTTGCGCAAATAATGCGAATCGTTGAATTAAATCATCGGTTACATTGAAAGTGCGCTCAAATTCTACAGCTGTTTTCCATTTGGTGCGTTTGTCACTTACGTAGTCAAATGCAAAGCCATTGAATGACTGCGAAAACCGTAAATCTGTATAATATAAACTTGTGCCTGATGAATCGAAAGGCACAAAAACATCGGGCATTATTCCACCACCTCCATAAACGATTTTACCTTTTGGCGTTTTGTATTTTAACGAATCAACAAATAAACTGCTATCCGGACGGTAAAGTTCACCATTGTCGTAACGGTCAATTTGATCGGCCATGTATTCTTCATACCCTTTATCATAGGATTTTTGAATACAGCGTCCAGTTGGAGTGTAATAGCGAGCAATAGTTAATCGTAAATCGCTACCGTCGCGCAAACGGACATCCTCTTGCACAAGTCCTTTTCCAAAAGATCGTCTGCCAATAATTGAACCGCGGTCGTTATCTTGTATCGCTCCTGCTACAATTTCACTTGCTGATGCCGAATTAGAGTTAATCAAGATCGCAACTTTCGTTTTTTCAAGATTTCCTTTAGATGTGGCTCTATACGTATAGCTGCCAGTATGTTCGCCCTTTGTTTTAACAATTGGAATTCCTTTACCTAAAAACTCATCAGCAATTTCAATGGCAGATTGCAGCACGCCCCCTCCATTATTTCTCAAGTCGAGCACCAAACTTTTCATGCCTTGCTCAACTAGCCAAGAACTTGCTTTGCGAAACTCATCCGATGTAGTAACTGAAAACTCATCAATCTTTATGTAACCAACTTTTTTATTGACCATGTAAACACTTACGACCGATTCAATCGGAATCATGCCGCGCACAATGCGCTTATTAATGATTTTTTTATTGCGAAGAAGTCGCACACTCACCGTTGTGTTCTCTCTACCTTTTAGTAAGGACATTACTTTTTCGTTGGAGATCTTTTTTCCTGCGACTTTTGTTCCATCTACTTGAATGATTTTGTCTCCCGATTGAACACCAGCGCGTTGCGAAGGAGACCCCGGAATTACGTTCGTTACACAAATGGTATCGCGTAAAATCATAAAGCGCACTCCGACTCCACCAAATTGACCTTGAATGGATTCATTTACTGATTGAAGGTCTTTTGCAGAAATGTAATTGCTGTGTGGATCAAGTTTATGGAGCATGTCGGAAATAGTTTGCTCGAAAAGAGCGTCGCCATTTAGCGTGTCAACATACTTTTCATTTAGTACATTGATAATGTCCTGCATTTTTTGGTATTTTTCCTGTCCCGATGTGCCTGAAAAAGCTGATTCAGCAGGACTTAAGCTGTGACCTATCCACAATCCAACAGCCAGAAAGCCAGACAATAAAAGAGGAACTAAATATTGATTTTTTGATTTAAACATCGTCTTCAAGGCTTTCAATTTGTAAAACAGCTACACCGGCATTTTTTAAAAAATCAATCCCTTCAGTATCCTTGTAAGAATTTTTAAAAACGACTCGATTAATACCCGCTTGAAGGACAAGTTTACTGCAGTCCTTGCACGGAGAGAGCGTAAGGTATAAAGTGGCCCCTTTGCAGTTATTTGTTGATTTCGCAACCTTTAAAATTGCATTTGCCTCGGCATGAAGCACATACCAATGGGTGTCGCCTTCCTCATTTTCACAACAATTATCAAATCCAGCAGGTGTTCCATTGTAACCATCAGAAATAATCATTGCATCTTTTACGATAATTGCACCAACCTTTTTCCTTTGACAATGAGACAGATTTGACCAAGACTCAGCCATGCGCAAATAAGCCTTGTCATAACGGAGTTGTTTTAAATGTTCTTTTCCTTCCATAACTATCATTCAAAGGTAGTTATTTTTCATTGGTGAAACGATAGCCAACGGCTCTTACAGAGTGAAAATAAATAGGGTTCTTAGGGTCGTTTTCAAAAAGTTTTCGAAAACTAAGAATGTAATTATCGATGGTTCGCGTTGTTGGAAATTGATCCTTTCCCCAAACTTTGTCAAGAATTTCATCACGAGAAACAACCATTCCTTCTTTTTCAGAAAAGAGCCGAAGCAATTCAATTTCTTTCTTTGAAAGCATCATTGTGGACCCAGTTACTTTGTCATTTACAATAAAAGTTTCAAAATTCACCACCTTACTGCCAATGTGTATTTCTTCTTGCAAAGCTTTGCGTGAAAGAGCAGATCGTTCTGTCAGGATCCGGACCCTTAGTAGTAATTCCTCCAAATCGAAGGGCTTACTTAAATAATCATTTCCACCCAATTTTAATCCTGCTATTCGATCTTCGGTTGTTCCTTTCGCGGAAAGAAAAAGGACAGGAACGTCTGAATATTTTCTTATCTGATTACAAATATCTAGTCCACTCACCTCTGGTAGCATGACATCCAAAATTATCAAAGCATAATCATCAAATTCAGGTGCCTTTTGAAATGCCTCTCGACCATTGTGAATGAGTGTTGTTTCATATCCCTCTATCTCCAGATTGATCTGTATCAACTCCGCAATACTCTTTTCGTCTTCAACCACACAGACCTTTAACATGTCAAATGAATTTTTTTGGAATGAAGTATAAAACTATCAAAAATTAAAAAATCAAGATGCACCGGATTTCAATCCTTTATACTTCTTTAACTATTGCTGTTCATAAACCATGAAATTTTTAACTGTTGAGCTCAATTCAAACTCTTTTTTTAGACTAATTTTGCACTTTCTTTTTCCATACCATTATGAGTTCAAACAAAAAGATCAAAGCAGCATTAATTTCCGTATTTGATAAAACAGGACTAGCCCCAATTGTAGAGGAGCTTCACAGAAATCAAGTAACAATTTATTCCACTGGTGGCACTCAAAACTTCATCGAAGAAATGAATATTCCAGTTGAACGAGTTGAAGATCTTACTTCTTATCCTTCGATACTTGGTGGTCGCGTAAAAACATTGCATCCGAAAGTGTTTGGTGGAATTTTGAACAGAAGAGATCTTTCAGAAGATCAAGCACAAATTGCTGAATTCGAAATACCTGAAATTGATTTGGTTATTGTAGATCTGTATCCGTTTGAAGCAACGGTAGCTTCCGGTGCTGACCATAAAGCGATTATTGAAAAAATTGATATCGGGGGCATTTCATTGATACGTGCTGCAGCGAAAAATTACAATGATGTAGTCATACTTCCTTCTCAGGGACAATATGCACCATTTTTGGAAATCATTCAAGCTCAAAACGGTGAAACAACATTAGAACAGCGGGAGTCATTTGCTCGAGATGCTTTCAATGTTTCATCGCATTATGACACACAAATTTTCAAGTATTTTGACAAAGGAGAAAGCGACCTGTTCAAGGAGAGCATTCAAAATTCGCAAGTGTTACGTTATGGAGAAAACCCACATCAAAAGGGAATCTTCCATGGAAATTTAGACGACATTTTCGAAAAATTACATGGTAAAGAATTGTCCTACAACAACTTGTTGGATGTTGATGCAGCTGTGGCATTGATGTCAGAATTTAAAAACGACGATCCAACGTTTGCAATTTTAAAACACAACAACGCTTGTGGGATAGCTACTCGTCCAACAACAAAAGAGGCCTATGAAGCCGCTTTGGCAGGAGATCCAGTAAGTGCATTTGGTGGAATATTAATTTCGAATCGCTTAATTGATGAGTCAACGGCCTTATTGGTTAATGATTTATTCTGTGAGGTGATTATTGCACCGGGATATGAGCCAAAAGCACTTGAATTGTTAATGTCAAAAAAGAACCGAATAATTCTGGTTCAGAAGGAATTATCCTTACCAACTCGTCAATTTAGAACAATACTGAATGGCGTGCTTGAGCAAGACAAGGATTTGTTGGCAGAAACAAAGGAAAATTTGGAACCGAGAACAACCAAAACACCAACGTTAGAAGAAATAGAAGATCTTTTGTTTGCTAATAAATTGGTGAAGCATACAAAGTCAAACACAATTGTTTTGGCAAAAGGAAGGCAGTTGCTCGCAAGTGGTACGGGACAAACATCTCGCGTTGATGCACTTCGCCAAGCAATCCATAAAGCACAATCGTTTAACTTTGATTTGAAGGGTGCGGTTATGGCTTCGGATGCCTTTTTTCCGTTTCCTGATTGCGTTGAAATTGCAGATAAAGCAGGGATTACGGCAGTAATTCAACCAGGTGGGTCAATAAAAGATGAGTTATCAATTGACTACTGCAATTCAAATGGTTTAGCAATGGTGTTTACAGGCAACAGACACTTCAAGCATTAAAAGAATTTTTTTGATTAAAAATTGAAACAAAAAACCGAATTTTACGAAAACAACCAAGATTATTAAAAAGCACTTTAAAAAGGCGGAGGACAAAAAATGGGTTTATTTAGCTTTTTAACGCAGGAAATTGCAATCGACCTTGGAACGGCGAACACACTTATTATCATGAATGATAAAGTAGTTGTGGATGAGCCATCAATCGTAGCAAAAGACATACAAACCGGAAAAGTGGTTGCCATAGGAAAAAAGGCACAACAAATGCACGGTAAAACACACAAACTGATAGAGACTGTCCGACCATTGAAAGATGGTGTAATTGCAGATTTCCAGAGCGCAGAGCAAATGATTCGTGGAATGATCAAGATGATCAATCCGGGAAGAAGCCTTTTTAATCCAACGCTTAGAATGGTTATTTGTATTCCTTCAGGAATTACTGAGGTTGAAAAACGTGCGGTTCGTGACTCGGCAGAACATGCTGGAGCAAAAGAAGTATACCTTATTCATGAACCAATGGCCGCCGCAATCGGTATCGGTATTGATGTCGAGGAACCAATGGGCAACATGATCATTGATATCGGTGGTGGTACTTCTGAGATTGCTGTCATTGCGCTTGGCGGAATTGTTTGTGATAAATCAATTCGAATTGCTGGTGATGATTTCACCAATGACATAGAAGAATACATGCGTCGCCAACACAATATTCTTGTGGGAGAGCGAACAGCTGAACAAATTAAAATTGAAGTGGGTGCAGCACTTCCAGAGTTGGACTTTCCACCTGAGGATTTTGCAGTGCGTGGGCGAGACTTAATGACAGGTATTCCAAAAGAAATTGTCATTACCTACTCTGAAGTTGCACATGCTCTGGATAAAACAATTTCAAAGATTGAAGAGGCGATTCTTAGTGCATTGGAAATGACACCACCAGAGTTGTCAGCAGACATATATAAGACAGGAATTTATCTTGCCGGTGGAGGCTCTATGTTGCGTGGTTTGGATAAGCGAATTTCCGCTAAAACTAAGCTTCCTGTGCACATTGCAGAAGATCCACTTAGAGCAGTAGCAAGAGGCACAAGTATAGCCTTGAAAAACATCGAACGATTCCAGTTCCTTATTAGAGATTAATTTGAAAGTCCCGCCATAATTTGAGCGGGATTTTTTATCTTTGTACATGCGAAATCTGATAGCCTTTTTTAGGCGTTTCCGAGTTTTCCTTGTCTTTGTTGTATTGCAAATTTTTGCACTGTCCGCCTATTTTACTTTTTTAAACTTTCCGAGATCACAATATTTAACCAGTGCATCGACTGTTTCTGGTGCAATTCTTACGGTTAGAAATGATGTCACCAAGCACTTTAATTTAAGCAAGAACAATGATAAATTACAACAGGAGAATAGTTGGTTAAGACAGCATTTGCCGCAGAGTTTTCAGCGTTTGCGCAATCGCACCTATGAAATCGATGACACATTGTTTCATCAACAATACCTTTATATTCCAGCTACAGTGATTAATTCAACTGTGACTAAAATGAACAACTATTTTACCCTGAACATTGGATACCGACAAGGAATCAAACGTGGAATGGGTGTTTTTTCTGACAAAGGCATCGTAGGAATCATTCACAATACAAGTGAACATTTCTCTGTTGTCAAGTCTGTGCTCACAGAAAACATCAATATCGATGTAATGATTGAGCCCATTGGTTTGTTTGGGTTGTTGAAGTGGGACGGAAGAGACCCTCGAAGAGGTTCAATTACTGGTATATCGAATGATTTAAAGATCAAAAAATGGTCGAAAGTTGTAACCCGCGGAGGATCCGGAATTTTTCCTCGAGGTTTAATGGTCGGACATATAGAAAAATTGAATCCTGTGGAGGGGAAACCCCTTTGGGATGTCGTGATGCGCTATTCTGAAGATTACCGTTCTTTGCAACGCGTATATGTGATTAAAAATTTAATGCAAGCTGAACAGGATACGCTTGAAGCCAACATTCCTGAAGACAAAGAAGAATGAACGACATAATTAAACATAGTATTCGTTTTGTTGCAATTGTAATTATCCAGGCCTACATCCTTAATCAATTGGAGATAGGGTTTGGTATTCAGTTGATGGTGTATCCGTTATTTATTCTTTTATTGCCATTTGAAATAGGGCTTATCTACTTAATGCTCATCGCTTTTGGAATGGGAATTTTAATTGATGCAGTTTCAAACACATATGGTTTGCACACCTCCTCACTTGTGCTCTTTGCTTATTTACGCCCTGTCATTATGAAGGTTTTCTCTCCTAGAGACGGTTACGAAAAACAGAGAGAAGGGAATATTTATGAGATGGGTTCGCGCTGGTTTTTATATGTTTTTGGCAGTTTGTTGGCAATTCATCATTTCTGGTTTTTTTTACTGGAAATATTCCGAATAGATGATTTCTTTTTTATCCTTCAAAAAACGATCTTAAGTCTCCCACTTTCTTATTTATTGTGTTATTTTCTGCAAGCATTGTTCGTCACTAAGCCAAAGGAACGATGAATTTCGATACAAGGAAATATGTGCTAATCACCTTTATCGTTCTTGTTGGGGTTATTTACACTCTCCGGCTTTTTTACATGCAAGTTATCGATGATAGCTGGACTTTGAGAGCGCAAGAAATTGCAGAGAAAAGAAAGGAAATTACGCCCCCAAGAGGTGTGCTTTTTGATCGAAATGGAAAAAAAATAGTTGCGAATAGAACCTATTACAACCTCATGGTGGTCGAGGCCAACATGAAAAATTTTGATACTTCAGAATTTGCTGAATTAATCGGTTGGACAAATCAACAGGTGAGGGAACGATTTGAAGCCATCAGAGAGGGTGAAGGTAAATATTACAATAAACACACAGGAAAAACAACTTCCAATTATCAGAAAATCAGGGCTTATCCGTTCATCAAGGAAATGACATTAGAAGAAGTTGCGCGGATTGCTCCTCATCTCGAGAATTTCCCTGGTTTCTATGAAGAAGTAACGAGCATGAGGAGTTACCCTTTTGCAAATGGAGCAAACATTGTAGGTTATTTATCGGAGGTAAACAGAGAAGAAGTTGAAGAAGATCGCTTCTACAAGCCAGGAAACAATATTGGTCGTGCAGGTATTGAGCGTTTCTATGAGCAAGAATTAAGAGGAAGAAAAGGAATTAAATACATTGTTACGAGTGCGTTGAACAATGCTATTGAATCATATGCTGGAGGTAAATATGACACAACGGCTAAACAAGGTCCACAATTAACACTCGGTGTAGATATTATCTTGCAAGCCTATGGTGAGAAGTTGTTAAAAGGGAAACGTGGCTGTATAGTTGCAATTGAACCTTCAACAGGTGAAATCCTTTCATTGGTATCAGCGCCGTCATATGACCCCAACCTATTAATTGGAAAGCGCAATATTTCAACCAACTATTCACAATTGCTATTGGATCCCAGTAAGCCGCTTTATCCGCGCCCACTTGCTGCAGAATATCCTCCTGGATCAACATTTAAATTATTGAATTCATTGATAGGATTACAAGAAGGTGTAATTACACCTGAATCAGGTTTTCCTTGTAATAAATCGGTTGTGGGATGCCATGATCACACAAGTGCTGGAAATTTAGCTGATGCCATTAAGCACTCCTGTAACCCCTACTATTATGCTGTTATGCGCCGCATTATCCAGCAGAATAAAAAGAAAAGTGCATTTGAGGACGCCAACGTGGGCTTGAGTCTTTGGACGAAATATATGCATAGTTTTGGTCTCGGAAAAAAACTCAATACAGATATTACCGGTTTGCGTTCAGGCCTCATCCCAGATCCGGCTTACTATGACAAATGGTATGGCCACCACCGATGGGCATTTTCAACAATCAGATCAATTTCTATTGGACAGGGTGAGGTAATGTTAACCCCCTTGCACATGGCAAATGTTGCAGCCACCATTGCAAATCGAGGATGGTACATCACGCCTCATTTTGTAAAATCAATTGGTAAGTCTGGTCCCGCAAAAGAATACAAGTGGCGGCATTATGCTATGGTTGACAAAAAGCATTACAATGTTATCATAGAAGGAATGCGAAGGGTAGTTCACGTTTCGGGAGGTACAGGGAAGAGAGCCAAGCTAAAAGACATTATTGTTTGTGGTAAGACAGGAACTGTTCAAAATCCGCATGGTGATGACCACTCTGTTTTCATTGCTTTTGCGCCCATGTACCAACCGAAAATTGCGATAGTTGTCTTCATTGAAAATGCGAAAGGTGGTGGTGGATTATGGGCAGCACCAACTGCGGGGCTAATGATTGAAAAATACCTTACTCGTAAAGTCATGGAGAAAGACCGTGAAAAAACAATCATGGAGGCACAGTTTACATACAGAGAATGAGACAGGGAGAATCTTTAGTTGCACATTTCGACTGGGTGTTGTTCGCCGTTTACATGGTTCTTTTAATCATGGGGGTTTCTACGGTTTATTCCACCGCTTACAATGAAGACCACCCATTTTTGTTCGACTTTTCTCAGAAATATGGAAAGCAAATGATTTGGTTGGTGGTATCACTGTTCCTCGGGCTAATGGTATTTCTTATCGACTCGGATATTTACCGGAAATTCTGCTTACCTATTTATTTTTTCACACTAATCATGCTTGTCATCGTGCTTTTTATGCCGCCAGTAAATGGAGCTAGAGCATGGTTAGGTATTGGAAGTTTGGGCATTCAGCCTGCTGAATTTTCAAAAATAGGTACAGGTTTATTGCTTGCACGATTTATTAGTAATGTGAATGTGAAGCAGCAAACAATTCAAACTGTTTTAATTGCCAATGCTATCATTTTGGTGCCGATGGTGCTTATTTTGCTTCAGCCAGATGCGGGAACTTTTGTTGTATTTACATCCTTCCTATTTGTTATGTATCGAGAAGGAATCACTTACGATCCGCTCATTCTTAAAGTAGTGAATATAATTCCAGGCGTGAAATTCAAGCAAACATGGGTCGGAAGTCACTTTATCCCTATTCTTTTTGTAGTGGTGTTTCTTAGCTTGGTAACATTGCTCATGAGTAATGAAAAAATCTCTTTTGACTTTCTGCCCGGAATAATTCTTTCAGGATATTGGAGCGTTATTTTATCGCTGACCATCTTTGCCCTGTTTTTGTCATTTGTTTTCAGGTTCATTGCCTCAAAACGGGATCGAAATAGGGCCTCGTTGATTGTGTTGATAGGATATGTTTTGGCAAGTTTTCTTTCTACTGTAGTTAATTTTGGGTTTCAAGGTTTGGCGGAACACCAGAAAGATAGAATCGAACTTTTCCTTGGATTGAAGGAAGATCCAGATGGTGAGGATTATAACCGAAACAGAGCAATGGCAGCTGTTGGTTCGGGAGGTATGTTTGGCAAAGGCTATAACAATGCGTCGGTGGCAAGTGTTGAGAGTAACCATGTCCCAGAAAGTGAAACTGATTTCATTTTTTGTCCATTTGCAGAAGAGTGGGGATTTTTTGGAACACTAATTTTGGTGAGTCTGTACATGTTTATGTTATTGAGAATTGTGATGATTGCAGAAAGACAGCGATCAGCATTTAATAGGGTATATGCATACATGGTAGCAATGATTCTTTTTTATCACTTTGCCATTAACATTGGAATGAATATCGGGTTCGCACCTGTAATAGGTATTCCTTTGCCATTTTTTAGTTACGGAGGGTCATCCATGATGTCCTTCTCGATGATGATGTTTATTTTATTGAAACTTGATAGTCAGCGCAGAGATGTACTGCAATGACCTTTGATTTTGAAAATGAAAGAATTCTTACTTTTACATTAAAATAGTTCGGTATGAAGGATGTTCGCGGAAATAATATGACATTGCCTGAAGACAAAAAGAAAAAGTACACATACATTTTCTGGTCTTTGGCGATGCTTCCGTTCTTGATTGTAACTTGTCTTTTGCTTTTTCAGTCAGAAGATGATTTGCCTCCTGTGGAAATGCTTGATAATCCGCCAGAATTATTAGCATCTGTGGTTTATGCTGCGGATGGTGAAACAGAATTGGGAAGGTATTGGAAAGTGAATCGCACGAGTGTAGAGTACAAGGAAATTTCTCCTTATGTTACGGATGCGTTGATTTCGACAGAGGACGAGCGTTTTATTGTTCATTCTGGTGTCGATTTTAAAGCGATTGGTAGAGCAGTTGTTAATGTTGGTGGTGCTGGTGGTGCATCGACAATTACACAGCAGTTGGCGAAACTTTTGTTTACGTTGCAGCAGCGTGAGCGTGAGGAGTTGGCGCGTGCTATGGGAGAGTCGGTTGGATCAAGTTCCGGAGGGCGAATAGGAAGGATTTTTAGGAGAATCAATGAAAAAGCTCGAGAAAACATCATCGCTACTCGTTTAGAGCAGCGTTTTTCAAAAGAAGAAATTATAACGATGTACCTCAATCAATTTGATTTCTTGTACAACGCTGTTGGTATTGAAAATGCAGCAAAAGTTTACTTTAAGAAAAAACCTATAGATTTAAGTAAGGAGGAAGCAGCGATGCTTGTTGGGATGTGTAAAAACCCTGCATTATTCAACCCTTATACATATAAAATTAAGAATTACCGATCTAAGCTAGCGAATGAAAAAGGTGTGAAACAGGAAGAGATATCGTTGGAAGAAATCCGCGATAAAAGAGCCTCAGATTCATTGCGTGCGCTTGACAGACGCAATCAAGTTTTGTTTCAATGGTTGAAAAATTCAACTTCAGAAAATGAGGCTTTGCGCAACAAGATTACTGAGGAAGAATACAATGAGTTAAAAGTTAAACCGCTTGTAGTAAATTATCAGGAAGTTGATCACAAACAAGGTATGGCTCCGTATTTCCGTGAAGCAGTTAGAAAAGAACTTTCGGGCATTTTATTAGAAAAAAATTCGGACGGAAACTGGAAATACCATCGCCAAGATGGAACGCCGTATGATATTTATCGTGATGGCTTGAAAATTTACACAACCATTGATGCTAATTTGCAGAAGCATGCTGAAGAAGCAGTAGAAAGGCACTTAAAGGAAAACTTACAATCCGTTTTTGATGACAATAATAGAAGCGTCAGAAACTTCCCTTTTTCAAATGACCTTTCAAATGATGAAGCGGAGTCAATAATGCGAACTGCACGTGTGAATTCTCCAAGGTATGCAGCTCTAAGCGCTACAGGTATGTCCGAAACTGAAATCGCTGCAAATTTTAATTCACCTACACCAATGAAAGTTTTTTCGTGGGATGGTGAGGTAGATACAACGATGACACCGAATGATTCAATTCGTTATTACAAGTCTTTTTTACATGCAGGTTTGATCTCAATTGAGCCGCAAACTGGTTTTGTGAAGGCGTGGGTTGGGGGTGCTAATTTCAGACATTTTGCATTTGACCATGTTCGACAAGGGAAACGACAAGTAGGTTCCACAATTAAACCATTTGTTTATGCAACGGCAATGGCGATGGGTGTTGTGAAGCCATGTACTGAATTTGCAAATACAGCATATTGTGTTGATTTGCAGGATGCAGATGGAAATGTTGATGGACGCTGGTGTCCAAAAAATGCAGGTGGTTCCGATGCTGGAGTGGTTTCTGCATCAACAGGACTGGCACAATCGATGAACAACATAACTGTTGCCGTAATGGCAAGAATGGGAGGATATGCAGGACCAAAGACCATCTCGAAATTGCTTAAAATGATGGATATTAATCTGACTCCAGATCAAGAGGTGCCATCACTTTGTTTAGGTATTATGGACCTTTCTCTTTATGAGCTTGTTGGTGCCCAATGTATTTTTGCCAATAACGGAATCTACAATCGACCAACTACAATTTTGCGCGTGGAAGATAGAAATGGCAATGTAATTTACAATGCTAAATCGTATTCGAAAGAAGTGTTGAATGAAAATGTAGCATACGAAACGCTTCAGATGATGAAACGAGTTGTAACGCAAGGTACAGCCGGAAGTTTGAGAGGAGGACAATCATGGGGGAATGTTTTGGCGCCAACAGCTGGTAAAACAGGTACAACACAGAGTAATTCGGATGGATGGTTCGTTGGTTTGACACCTGAACTTGTCACTGGAGTATGGGTGGGTGCTGAGGATCGTTCAGTTCGATTTAGATCCATGACTTGGGGACAAGGAGCTCGTATGGCGTTACCAATTTATGGGTATTACATGCAGCAAGTATATGAAGATCCTGTCGTAGCATTGTCTACAACAGATTTTGATCGACCGGAATCGTATGACGCATCGGAATTTGCTTGTTCTGGCGGAGACATTCTGGCCGTTCCCGAAGTAGAAGAAAATCCATTTGGAATAGAATAATGAATAAGGTAGTTAAAAATGTAGAGGAAGCCCTGAAGGGCATCGAAAGTGGAATGACATTGATGCTGGGCGGCTTTGGCTTGTGCGGAATTCCTGAAAATTCAATTCAGCAATTGGTGAAGTTGGGCGTTAAAGATTTGACGTGTATTTCAAACAATGCTGGGGTGGACGATTTTGGGCTTGGGCTGTTACTTCAACAGAAGCAAATCAAGAAAATGATTAGTTCATATGT
Source organism: Crocinitomicaceae bacterium (assembly GCA_044341975.1). Lineage (GTDB taxonomy): Bacteria > Bacteroidota > Bacteroidia > Flavobacteriales_D > Crocinitomicaceae > M0103. Next base: position 27,419 of record JBIIQP010000004.1, on the reverse strand, counting down.
AGGAGAAAATGCTGAGTTTGAAAGACAAATGTTGTCAGGTGAATTGCTAGTTGATTTGATTCCACAAGGAAGTTTGGCCGAGCGTTGCAGGGCAGGAGGAGCTGGGATTCCTGCATTCTTCACGCCAGCGGGCTATGGAACAGAAGTAGCAGAAGGGAAAGAAGTTCGAATTTTCAATGGAAAACCCCATATTCTTGAGTCGGCACTAACGGCTGATTTCGCTATTGTCAAAGCGTGGAAAGGGGATACGGAAGGAAATTTAGTATTCAAAGCAACGGCACGTAATTTCAATCCGATGATGGCGATGGCGGGTAAAATAACCATTGCTGAAGTTGAGGAATTAGTGCCAGCTGGAGAGCTTGACCCTAATTTTATTCACACACCAGGAATTTTTGTACAACGTATTTTTAAAGGCGAGAAATTCGAAAAACGCATCGAACAGCGAACAGTTAGAAAAAAGAATTAGTTTGAACATTTGAACATTTGAACATTTGAACATTTGAACATTTGAACATTTGAACATTTGAACATTTGAACATTTGAACATTTGAACATTTTTTAAGAGAAAATAATGGCATTAGATAAAAACGGAATAGCAAAACGAATCGCGCAAGAGTTGCGAGATGGTTGGTATGTGAATCTTGGTATAGGAATTCCAACGCTTGTAGCCAACTTTATCCCGGAAGGAATAGAAGTAGAATTTCAATCTGAAAATGGCGTCCTGGGAATGGGTCCGTTTCCTTTTGAAGGAGAGGAAGATGCAGACCTTATCAATGCCGGTAAACAAACAATTACTGTTCGCAATGGCGCTGCATTTTTTGATTCAGCAACATCTTTTGCTATGATTCGTGGCCAACACGTTCAACTTACTGTTTTAGGTGCAATGGAGGTTTCTCAATCAGGCGATATTGCGAACTGGAAAATACCTGGTAAAATGGTAAAAGGAATGGGCGGCGCAATGGACCTTGTAGCATCTGCTGAGAATATTATTGTTGCAATGATGCATACCAATAAAGAGGGTGAATCAAAAATATTGAAAGAATGCACGCTTCCATTGACTGGAGTAGGCTGCGTAAAACGGGTTGTAACAGAATTGGCCGTTTTAGAAATCAAAGACAATAAATTCCATCTCATTGAAAGAGCTCCAGGTGTAAGTGTCGAAGAAATCGTTGCAAAAACAGAGGGTGAACTGGTAGTACCTGAGGTGGTCCCTGAAATGCAACTTTAACAGATAGGATGGCCTTTACCAAGCTATACAGGCCAATTTTACACGGCATAGCACTACTTTTTTCAATAGCATGGTTGCTATTCATGATGCTGCACAACGAGGTTCCTGTTGATGTTGGGGATGGAGTAACGCATTATTTCATTTCAGCTGCCTCCTGGAAAGATCCAATACTTTTTTTACACCATTGGGGAAAACCATTTTTTATTCTCTTGTCGTCGCCATTCACACAATTTGGATTTAACGGTGGTGTGGTATTCAATATTCTTGTTTTTTCAGCGTCAATAATTATTGGATTTAAAATTCTGGAACGAAAGAATGTAAGCATTTGGCTCCAGTTACTATTTCCTTTGGTCCTGCTTAAAGCACATGATGTGGCCGGAACCCTGCTCGGCGGATTGACTGAACCATTGTTTAATTTGGCAATACTAGCTGCAATTTATTTTTTAGTAGAGCGCAAATGGCTTTTGTTTGCTGTCTTGGTGTCGTTTATGCCATTCATGCGCAGTGAGGGACAATTGCCGGTAATTCTTGCTGCTTCGTTAATTTGTTTCTTTCGACAATTTAAAATATTGCCGTTTTTGTTAACTGGATTTGTACTGTATGGAATTGTTGGGTGGTTCATGTTGAAGGATCCGTTTTGGTACTTTACACACAACCCGTATGACATGGCCAATGCGATTTATGGCAAAGGTCCTTGGTACCATTATATAACATCTTATAAAAATTACTTGGGAAATCCAGGGTTGTATGTGTTAATCCTTGGCGTACCTGCGATGGTTTATTTTCTGATTAAAAAGAAATGGAATCTGCTGCATATTGAATTGCTTGTTTTTTCGGCAGGAATATTTTTTGGAATCATTGCGGCACACAGTTATTTCTGGGCAACTGGTCAAAATGGTTCACTGGGTTTAACACGGATTGCAACACAGGGAATGCCTGCATTCTTGCTAATTAATCTGTATTATATCGACAAGCTGAAGTGGATGCAATCCAAAATTGCAAAAGGAATAGTTATTGCAGCAAGTTTGGGATTGGTTACAGCATTGGTTACAACGAAGTATTTTCCTAAGAAAGCCGACCCACTGGATCGTCAAGTATTGAAAACGGCTGACTATTTGCACACTTTAGACTTGAAAGGAAAGAAGGTTTTCTACCATTTTCCGTTGCTTAGTTTCGCTTATGGCGCAAATAATTTTGACCCGAATGAAAAAACATTTGTGACCTATGCGGGAAGACATTTTGATGAAGATCTTGGAACCCTAATACAACCTGGCGACCTTATTATTAGAGACAGTCACTTTGGTCCCATGGAAATGTATTTGCCCTTAAGTAAAGTCGATCAAAACAAGAATATTGTAAAAATTGCAGAATTCATAAGCTCCGAGCAGAAAGAGGACCCCTACAATGAAACAGAATGTGTAGTTGTTTATCAATATGTTCCATTTAAAAAACAATATGAGATCAAGGCAAAAATTGACACGATAGAAGTCAACAAAACTTTTGAGATTGGCCCATCAAATGAATTTACCACTATTGATGATTTGTTTCCCGGATTTAAAGAAGACACGAAGGTTACCATTACGTTAATGTCTACAACTGATGGTTTAGAACTTACATATGATTACAACCAACTCGAGGATTACAGCAATACACTTTTGCAGTCGAATAAGGAAGTAAGTAACACCTATTTATTTCGAAAAGCAGGAGTAACGAAATTATATATTTGGAATCCTAAAAAGGTAAAAGGCAAAGTTTTGGTAAAAAGGCTAATTATAGAAAACACATCCTACCATCCTTTTCAAAAGAACTAACGGTAAAAATTCATCTCGTCAATGTACTTATGAACCGACTCCGTTAGCAGATAACGAACATCTTTATTGTCTTTTATGGCTTGACGAATAAAACTTGCAGATACTTTCATTACTGGCGCATCATCGCATAAGACAACATTGGTGTTTTGAGCAAAATCATTTCCGATTTGTGCATTGATAGTGGAAACCTCTGCTTCTTCTTGTGTTGTTAGAACACGCGGGTAAACATAGATCTTATGATTTTTTAGTATAATCTCATGATTTTGCCATTTGTGCAGCGTGCGAAGGTTGTCTTCACCCATGATCAAGGCAAATTCGTGTTCTGGATGTTTTTCCTTTAGGTAGGCAAGTGTCGTTGCCGTATAACTTGGTTTTGGTAATTTGAATTCTATATCGCTGGCGCGCAACTTCGGATTATCGTCAATAGCGATTTTCACCAAAGCCAAACGGTGATAATCAGCAAGGAGGCTTGACTTTTCTTTGAGCGGATTTTGTGGCGAAACAATGAGCCAAACTTGGTCAAGATCGGTGTATTCAGCCATGTAATTTGCAATCACTAAATGTCCTACATGAACCGGATTGTAAGTGCCAAAATAAAGCCCAATTTTCATGCTTGAATAAATTGAGTAACCAAATTTTTGGCATTTTCAATGGCCTTGTCCAAGTCGGCATTGACCAAAATAGAATCGAATTCTGATGCTGTACTTAATTCTTTACTGGCTTTAGCCATTCGTTGTTGAATCTTATCTTCGGTTTCTGTGCTTCTGTATCGCAATCGCTTTTCCAGTTCCTCATAACTTGGAGGTTGGACAAAAATCGCCAATGCATCAGCACCAAAAATCTTTTTCAGATTTAAACCACCGATAACATCCACATCGAAGATGACAGCTTTCCCATTTTCCCAAATGCGCTCTACCTCTGATTTCAAGGTGCCATAATAATTGTTGGTATAGACTTCTTCCCATTCAACAAAGGCACCGGCATCAATCTGTTTTTTAAATCCGTCAATCCCCAAAAAATGGTAATCTTTCCCATCTACTTCGTTTGGTCGAGGATCTCTGCTGCATGCAGAAACAGAAAATTCTAATCCAATCCCCGCATTTAGTAAGGCATGAACAATTGTCGTTTTCCCCGCTCCAGAAGGCGCTGAAAAGATAATACATTTGCCGTTCGCACTCATTTCAAAGGTAAATTACAAGGTGTTCAGAATCTGTTCTTTGATTTTTTCAAGACTGTCCTTCATGTCAACAACCAGCTTTTGCATATCTGCCTGATTACTTTTGCTGCCAAGTGTATTTATTTCTCGACCAATTTCTTGTGAAATAAAGCCTAATTTCTTACCTGATTTAGGTAAAACCATTGTTTCTAAATAGTAATCGAGGTGATTGCTCAAGCGCATTTTCTCTTCTGAAACATCCAATTTTTCAATGTAAAAGATCATTTCTTGCTCCAATCTATTGTTGTCAATTTGAATATTTTGAAGTTCTTCTAATCCTTTTTTAATTCTTGAGCGAACAATTTCAATGCGTTCTTGCTCATATTTTGGCACTTGTTCCAACAAGAATTTGATTTCACTTATGCGTTGATTGAATTCATTTTCTAAAGCTTGGCCTTCTTGACGACGGAATTCATTCAATGAATTACAAGCGTCCTGACAAAGTTGTAACAACCAAGCTTTCTCTTCATCTCCTAATTCTTCGCGTTCATTGTTGTAAATCTCCGGCATACGAAGAATCAACGACAAATAATCCTCAGTAGACCCGCCAATAAGCGAGTTAACGTCCTTCAAATCTTGAAAATAGGCCTTTGCTAAATCTTTGTTGATGGAAAAGTTTTTCGTATCGCCGGTGCTATCAATGTTAATGTTCACATCAATTTTACCTCTGTCTAGTTCTGCACTGATGATATTTCTAATCTGTGGTTCAAGCTCACGATAGTTTGAGGCTATACGCACATTCAGATCCAATGTTTTACTGTTCAGGGAACGTACTTCCACCGTAACTTTTTTCCCTTGAAAACTTCCGGTTGCTTTACCGAAACCGGTCATGGATAATAGCATAGACTCTTTTTTTGGCAAAAATAGGAAATTTTAAAGAGTAAGGCGTGAACGCTATGAGTAGTTGGTGTTTCTTATTGATTCGAATAGTTCTACCTTTGCATCATGATCTTATACAATGTTACAGTAAGTATTGATCCGGAGGTTGGCGAGGAATGGCTGAACTGGATGCGCAGCACACATATTCCAGATGTCATGGCAACGGGTTGTTTTTTAGAAAGTCGAATTTCTAGAATTCATGCAGAAGAAGAGGGAGGATTGACGTATTCAATTATGTACTTGTGTTCAAGCCAGGAAAGGTTGGATGAGTACAGAGAAAACCACGCTCCAGCTCTGCAAAAGGACCATACGGATCGTTATGCAGGAAAATTTGCTGCTTTTAGAACATTTCTTTCAGTTATTGAAGAATTCAAAGCATGACAGTAAAAGCTAAAAAACACCTCGGCCAACATTTCTTGACAGACAAAAACATTTGTCAAAAAATTGCCAATCAATACGGTAATTATAAGGCATGCAAAAAAGTACTTGAGATTGGTCCAGGTATGGGAGCGCTTACAGAGTTTCTCATTAAAAGGGGAGATCTTGATGTGCACGTAATGGAAATTGACACGGAGTCTATTGCATACTTAAAAAACCACTTTCCTTCCTTAGAGAATAAAATCTATTCAGCTGATTTTTTGCGAGCGGATTTGAAAAAATTGATGGGTAATGAACCATTCGCTGTTGTGGGAAATTTCCCCTACAATATTTCAACTCAGATATTATTTAAATGCCTTAATTACCGTGATCAAATTCCTGAAATCATGGGCATGTTTCAGAAAGAAGTGGCAGAACGCGTTGCTGAAAAGCCAGGATCAAAGACGTATGGAATTATGAGCGTTCTATTGCAGGCATTTTATGACATCGAATATTGTTTCACAGTTGATGAACATGTTTTTAACCCTCCTCCAAAAGTTAAATCGGGTGTTATTCGATGTACAAGAAATCAGCGAGAGGTTTTTCCTTGCGATGAAAAATTGTTTATTCAAGTTGTGAAAATGAGTTTCAATCAGCGCAGAAAAACAATCCGTAATTCCATCAAACAATTAATTAGTGGAAAAGAATTTGACCACCCATTCCTGACCCTTAGGCCGGAAGTCTTATCGGTTGAGCAATTTATAGAGCTTACGCAAGCAGTGGCGAAAGTTTTGTAATGTTCAATAGTTCAATAGTTCAATAGTTCAATAGTTCAATAGTTCAATAGTTCAATAGTTCAATAGTTCAAAAGTTCAATAGTTCAATAGTTCAATAGTTTTCAATATTCAAACATTCGAAAAACTTAATTTTTCAAGAAAAAGTAGATTTGTTCGTAAAAATCACTTTCTTTGTTCTGTTCAAAACCAAAAAATATGAGCTCTTCAGACTTTTTTTACGGCATTGGTGATTTTCTAACTTGGATGTTCGGTTTTTTCGAATGGGTTGGAAATAAGTTCAATACAGTTCTTTTATTGTTAGGATTTGTAGGTTTATTCTTTTGGTTGAATACGCAAAAGAAGTTGAGCGACAAAGCTGCAAAAGATCCAAATCGATTAAAATAATTTGGCTAAGATATAGATCAAGGGTTGCTGAGAAGCGACCCTTTTTTGTTTATTGAAATCTAACTTTTGACAAACTATCGTTTATATTTGAACTGTGAGTAGATCTTTTATTATTACAGCTGGGGGAATTGGTAAGCGAATGGGTTCTCATCTGCCAAAACAATTTATAGAAATTGCAGGGAAACCGATTCTGCTTTATACGCTGGAAAAATTTTATGCCTTCGATTCTTCAGCACAATTGATTTTAACATTACCCAATGAATGGAGAAGTTTTTGGAACGATATGTTAACTTCTCATCAATGTTCCATTCCCCATCAAATTGTTGATGGTGGAGTTGAACGCTATCATTCGATTAAAAATGCATTGACAATTTGCACAGGTGATGTAATTGCAGTTCATGATGGTGTTCGACCGTTGGTAGGCAATACAACAATTGAAAGATGTCTCAATGCGCTGAATACGCATGAAGCAGTCATTCCGATCATACCACTGAAGGAATCTTTGCGATCAATTTCAAAAAATCAATCAAAAGCGGTTAATCGGGCGGATTATTGTTTGGTTCAAACACCACAATGTTTTCGCGCTAGTGTACTTAAAAAAGCCTATGATCAGCTATTCCATGCTGGAATTACAGACGATGCATCTCTAGTAGAAGAGGCCGGTTTCTTTGTTCATTTGGTCGATGGAAACGAAGAAAACTTGAAAATTACATCTCCAAATGATCTTTTTGTCGCAGAAGCATACTTGAATCGCGATAAAAATATTACTTAAGCAGCGTCTAACTTCTGCATCTCTTTATCTTTGCAACTTCTTAAACAAGAAAATGAAGGTAACAGAACACTTAAACAATTCGAACGGTACGCTTTTTTCATTTGAAATCTTGCCTCCACTAAAGGGCAAGAGCATTCAATCTATTTTTGATGGCATTGATCCGTTGATGGAATTCAAACCGAAGTTTATCAATGTGACTTATCACCGTGAAGAGTTTATTTACAAAGAACGCGAAAACGGATTACTTGAAAAAATAGCTATTCGAAAGCGTCCAGGTACAGTTGGGATTTGTGCAGCCATCATGAATAAATACCAAGTGGATGCTGTTCCACATTTGATTTGTGGTGGATTTAGCAAGGAGGAAACAGAAAATGCATTGATTGACCTTCAATTTTTGGGGATTGACAATGTGTTAGCGCTTCGAGGTGATTCCATAAAAACAGAGTCAACTTTTCGTCCACATCAGGATGGACACCGCTATGCCGTTGAATTGATCAATCAGATTTCTGACATGAACAGTGGGAATTACATGATGGATGACATTCAGTTGGAGCCAACAGCTTTTTGTATTGGAACGGCAGGATATCCTGAAAAGCATTTCGAGGCAATGAACATGACAACAGACTTACATTATTTGAAAGCTAAAGTAGACGCTGGGGCTGAATACATTGTAACTCAAATGTTCTTCGATAATCAGAAATATTTTGACTTTGTCAAGGCATGTCGTGAAATCGGCATTCAAGTGCCAATCATTCCTGGTTTAAAGCCAATCAAGACACTTGATCATATAACGTTCTTGCCAAAATTCTTCAAAATTGACTATCCTGAGGCTTTGTCTTCTGAATTGTTAAAGTGCAAAGACAACAAAGAAGTGGAAAAACTTGGTATTGAATGGGGTATCGAGCAATCCAAAGAATTAAAAGCTGCTGGTGTTCCGTGTATTCATTACTATACAATGTCCAATTCTTCTATGGTGAAGGCGATTGCGCGTGAAGTTTTTTAATACTTTAAAATGAATCTCGCGGTTGACGAAGCAATAAGATTAATTCTAACTTTACAGAAGCCATGAAATTTTACCTCACACTTTTGATTGCTTTAATGGGCAATAGCATTTTCGGACAAGTCAATGACTTGCATCTTACGAATGCTTTGGTGGTGGGTCAGTTAGACAAACCAGAGGACCGTTATACGGTTGAGATTAATTTGACAGAACTCCTTACTGATGCTGGTATCAAAGCAATTCCTTCTTTGAACATGATGAAATTAGGAAGTGACGCATCTTTGTTAGCAAAAGATTCCATCCAAAAGGTGATCGCCGCAAAGGGAATTGACACGTATGTGATTGTTTCTGTGCGAGGATTTGACAGGAACTTCAAACCCACAAAGCGTTCAGATGATTTGAATTCAGCTTTAGGAGCAGGAAGTTTATTTCCAATCTATCGTGAAGAAGTCGTTTCAGTAAGTTTTGAGTTTTTATTCTACCGCAATGGACAGTTCGTGGGCAGCGATATTGTAAAATGCGGCAATGTATCCGAGCGCGACACTGTCATTAAACGCTTCCGAAGCAAGGTTTCGAAGCGCATAGTAAAGAAGTGGAAGTAAGTTTCTAACTCTTTTAGCACAATAGGAAATCTTTCGAGCGTATTATTTATTAAACTTTCCCCAACAACTTCGCCACGTACTTTCCGATAATATCAAATTCAAGATTCACGGTATCGCCTTCTTGTAATTGATGAAAGTTTGTGTGTTCGTAAGTATATGGAATAATACAAACAGAAAACGCTTTGTCTTTGGAATCCACTACGGTCAAACTCGTTCCATTGACAGTAATGGATCCCTTTTCAACGGTTACAAGATCTTCTGAATAACGAAAAGTGTATTTCCAGCTGCCGTTTTGATCTTCTATTGCGACGCATGTTGCGGTTGTATCCACATGTCCCTGCACAATATGTCCGTCTAATCGTCCATTCATCACCATGCAGCGTTCTAAGTTTACTTTTGTGCCAGCAGACCAGCTTCCAAGGTTCGTTTTATTCAATGTTTCCAAGATCGCCGTCACGATGTATTCATTGTCATTTATTGCAACAACTGTAAGGCAGCAACCATTGTGTGCCACGCTTTGATCGATTTTGAGTTCATCTGTAAATACAGCTTCAATTGTAAAGTGCACGTTTTCACCTTCTTTTTCGATCGCCTTAACTACTCCTAATTGCTCAATGATTCCTGTAAACATTGTATTTTTGATTCAAAGATAGAAAAACCATTTGCTTCCTTGATTCAATCCCTTTAAAGATGCGTGTACTATTTGTAATTATACTTTTTTTAGTTCAATGTGCAGCTGCTCAATCCTTGGACACATTGAAAACTGATTCTTTAAAATCTACTAAATTTCAGATGCACATAGTTGCTGATTGGTACTATGCTTTTAACGTCTCAGCACCTAAAGGCGATGTTATTCCATTATATGTATCGATGAATCAAAACAATCAAGTGAATAACAACTTAAGTTATATTGATTTGAAATATGAAACCAAACGTTTCAAGGCGCATTTCATTCCAGCAATTGGCTCTTTCATGACGGCTAATTCAGCAATAGAAAAACGAGTTTTTAAGAATTTTTTAGAAGCTAATGTTGCTGTAAAACTCAGCAAGAAAAAAGAGTTTTGGTTAGAAGGTGGCGTTTTAGGTTCTCCATACACGAATGAAAATCCGTATAGTCAAGAACATCTAACCTATACAAGAAGTTTAGCTGCTGAGTATGTTCCCTATTATCAGGCAGGATTTAAGTTTACCTATAAGCACAATCAGAAATTAAAGGGCAGCCTTTATTTGCTTAATGGTTGGCAGCAAATTTATGATCTCAATACCAATAAGTCTTTAGGAACACAGATAGAGTATAAACCAAATTCCAAGGATGTATTTAATTGGAATACCTATATCGGAAGTGAGAGATCGCTACAGAATCCAAATTACAGAACGCGTTATTTTACAGATATTTTTTGGACGCATAATTTTGTAGGGGCGTTTTCATTTGCTACATGCGCATTTTATGGCCTTCAAGAAGTGGCAGGTTTGGATGGTACATTGGATGTTCGTCCCTGGGGTCAAGTAAATTTTTCAGCACGGTACAGTATAAAAAGGTGGGGGTCGTTTTCAGGAAGAGTCGAATATTTTAAAGATAATCAGAACACCTTAATTCAAGGTTTAAATCAGAATTTAGGATTTAATTGCCTTGGAGCATCAGTTGGTTACAATAAATATCTAATCCCAGTTCTTTTGGTTCGAGCAGAGTGCAAAACACTTTATTCTATAAATGGTGACATTTTCCCATCCTTGTCATCAAATTTTGGCGATAACATGGTTCTTTTTACTGTTGGATTAACAGCCATTTTTTAAAAAAGCAATCAAATTGTATAATTGAAATTATTTTTTGTTCATTTTATTAATGAGCTTAAATAACTCATATTCAGATATAAAAACGAATTTAATCGGTTGTAAACGAAAAATAATCGAATGAAATCGACAAAATACCGAATATGGTTTTTGATCCATCACAACTTTGCATCATCGAATTCGGCGATAGAACGCTGACAGTGAGATACAGATTTTTCAAACTATTAATTATTACAAACATGAATGCATTAAGAAACAAAGTGAGTTTGATTGGAAGATTGGGTGCACAGCCCGAAGTAACAACATTTGAAACAGGCAGAACACTTGCCCGATTCACCCTGGCAGTGAACGAAGGATACAAAGACAAAGATGGCAATTGGCAGGACAACACCCAATGGCACACGATCAATGCTTGGGGTCGCACTGCAGATCGAGTAAAAAAAGCGCTAAACAAAGGCCAGGAAGTGATGATCGAGGGAAAACTAGTAAATCAAACGTACGAAACGAAAGCGGGAGAGAAACGCTATTCAACGATCATTGAAGCTACTGAGTTTTTATTGCTGTCTCCAAAAAGCGAATCTACACCTAAACAATAACCTAACCTGAACCCGGGAGTCGGGTATCCGGCTCCCTCTTTTAAAACTAACAAAATGAATCACGTAAATCTAATAGGAAAGGTATGCTCTGCCCCTAAAGTTGTAGAGCTGCCAGATGGTAGAAAAATTGCTCAGTTTACAATGTCTACTAAAGAGATGTATTTCGATGCAACAGGCAAAACAAAATCACGCAGTAATTGGCATCGTTTGACAGCCTGGGGAAAGTGGGTTAAGATACTCGAGGAGATGTGTCAAGAGGGAATGGATCTTGCGATTGAAGGCAAATTGGTGACACGATTTTACCAGAACAGAGGAGAACGAAAATTCATCTCCGAAGTTGAAATAAATGATTTGGTAATTCTTTAAATACATTGATATGCAAAAAAATAAAACACACGAAGACCTCATTGCATGGCAAAAAGGGCATCAACTGACTTTGGATATTTTTCGAACGGTGAATGATGTAGATCCAATATTGTTTGAATTCATGAAGGAGTCCGCATTACGAGTAGTGTCGAAAATAGCGGAAGGGATAAGCAAGTTCGACTTGACCACTAAATTAAAAGATCTTGAAGATGCCAAGGGTGCTTCAGCTCGATTGTCTTCTCAAATTATTCTTTCAGGCCAACTGAATTACATCAGTAAAGAGTCTTCAGAACAATTGTATGCTCAGGCCCTGGAGGTATCGAAGATCATCACCGGATTGATGAAATATATTAGAAAATCAGAAAAAGTTAACCTATAAATCTACACTATGACAACGATTAGAAATCACATCACTTTGGTTGGAAACATTGGAACCAATGCTGAAGTAACAAATTTTGAAAATGGAGGAAAAGTTGCCAGATTCAATTTAGCCACAGATAAAGTTTATCGGTCGAACAATGGTAAAATGAAAACTGACCGTGAATGGCACCGCATCTTCGCTTGGGGAAATTTGGCACAGTTTATCGAATCCTATGGTGAAAAAGGTAAAAAAGTTGCCATCCATGGTCGCTTGGTAAACAGAACCTACCTCAGCAAAGAAGGTAAAAAACGCAATGTAACAGAAGTAGAACTGAAGCACATTGTTGGATTACACTAAATCTACATCTAACCTACCATTTACGTTATGCAGTAATCAAAAGGCGATCGTTCTTACGGTCGCGTTTTTGATTTTAATAATTACGGTAATCATTCCAAAGTTGACTTCGAACCCCAAACATTGGGATATAGCTGAGACGATCGTATGCACTGTCATATCGCAATTGATTTTCAATAAAAACATGAAGATTGGTTACCTTTTGAAGGCAATACCCCACATATAAATTGATGCGTAAACCATTGTTTCCCTTTCCTTGACCCACCAAATGCCCATATTCGTAGGGCCTATTGGTGTATGGTTGGTAAATATTACCACCGTAACTGAACCCATCTTTGTCAAGTCCTTGCAGAAAATAGGATGCAAATAATTTTCCTGTCCATTTTCCTTTTTGACCCTTCAATTCCCCAAGTATTTCCATGAAATTTCCGCCCAAAGGATGGGCCAATGTCATTCCTTGGTTGCCATAATTTTGTCCTGAATTTAGGTGTGCATATGTGTAAGGTCGAACAGCATTGTATTCTATACGATAAAATGTTTTAATGCCGTTATATGTTCCCCTCCCTTTGATTCCAACTTGTCCACCGTATTTGTTTGCCCACCAACCACTTTTGGCTTTCACTTCAGCGAGAAAAAATTCATCCAAAATGAATTGTGCATACAGTGAATGTTGCTTGTATCGTGCTGTTAGACTTACTCCAATTAGCACATTGTCTGAAGAACCCATTGAATATTCTTGCGGGCGATAAAAAACTACTGGATTCAAATATTCAGCATCATATCCCCTATTGAGCATAGTGTCTTTTGGCATAAATACGACCGTTTCGAAAATGCCGATGTTTAACCATTTTGCAGCATTGAAACTAATGTGATGTGTGGCACCATTTTTCATGCGCCAACCACCCGAAGTTTGTTCTTTAAAAAACTGATAGAGTATGCTGTATTCCATGCGCCAGAATCGAGCACGAATTTGCCCGAATGGATAAGCTTTTCCATAATCACTGAGAAATAGCGAACGATTTCCTTCTCCAATAAAATTGTGGTCTAGTCCAGCTTGAAAATTGAAAATACTATTTGGTGTATAGGACACCCTGCCGCGAATATCAGTGTATATAAAGTTGTTAGTTCGTTGGTCGAAAACATATGATTTGGGTTGAAATGTAGAATCCGATTGACCTATGCCTTCAATAGCACAAGCCCTAAAATACCATTTGTTGTTGATTCCAGATTCTATGCTGACACCTGCGCCAGCTCGGTATTCAGCGCTTGAATTGTATCGAAATCCAAGATCAGCAAGTGCATGGACAGAAAAGTAATTAGTGGAAGTTTCTGAATTTTTAGCGCGATGATTCGTGTCTAGAAGCCGTATAACTGGCAAAACCGCGTAATGCTCACTAATTGAATTTAGTCTATTGGTATCGTTTGGCATTTCTTCGAACACCAGTCCAACCTTACCCTGCGCTATGGCAAGAAATGGGAGGAATAAAGTTAAATATATGAGAATTCTCATTTCTTAAAAGTCATTATAGTGATTCAATATACCTGTTCTGAAACCAACGAATAATAGATTATTGAGCTTATCATCACTTGTTTTTTCGCTGCGAACTTGCCAATTACCGAATACAGTCAAGTTCATTTTTTTGTTGAAGCGATAACCCAATTCAACCTGGTTAATCACTATGTTTCCGTTAATAGGAGCGCTGTTTACTGTAATTGGTAATAAACTGTTTGGAATGTATTTATTCAATGAATAATAAACTAATTTTTCATCGATGTAACAGCGATTCCATTCATGATTGAGTCTAACAATTAACTCTTCAAAACCATTTCCTTTAACCGCGGCCATTGGAAGGTTATAATAGCTATAATTCATTCGCGTATTTCCGGTTTGATACATTCCTTTTGGAACATGATTGAATTCAACTTGTAATAGGAGATTTTTTTGTCCGAATAAACTGTATCTGCGATACCCAATTTGGAACCCTAATTTGGAAAGAGCTAAATTGGTTGCAGCAACTTGTCCATATATGCGATGCCCTAATAGCGGGGTGTAATTGAAGTTTAGTCCAAGTAAGTAGTTCATTTCTGCTTTTGAAAGCATAGCCAAAGCAGTACCGGGTATTGGTGAATAATACAATGGGTGAACCTGTTTGGAAGTGATAGAATCTCCTTTCGACCAAATTACTCCTTCGAACAAGCTTATAGAAAACTTGTCGTTTGGACGGTAGGAAATATAATTTGCCGCAAAAGATTTGCTTTCATAATATGATTCAACTGATGAGCTAATTGGTCGACGAATAAGATTGAAAAGACGCATTCTTAAATAATTGAATTCCCATTTTTTAGAAAGTTTTATTACGGCTCTTAAAAATGGAGCAGGTACACTATTATCAGTAAGAAGAAGGGAACGGTAACCATCACCAATAAAATGAGCAGTATTTCCAGCTGATAAAATAATCGAACGATGAGGTCTGTAAATGATGTTGCCAACGGCATAAGCATAGTCAAAGCCATCGATTTTAAACGGTTTTGTTCTCGCAGCACCAGGTATAACAGCATTTTGCATAGAATAAGTGCCTGCACTTTGATGTGGATATAATTCGCCGATAGATGAATAATAGGCGGTCTCATAGCTTGAGAATCGTGCTTGATTTTCGTAAACAGCTGTGCTAAACGAGAAACTCTTTAAGAGGTCACCTTCTATAAATATGCCACGCGTATTCTGAAAAAGACGCTGGCCTGTTGTATCTGTTCTGTCTTTTCCTAATGTCAGATCAGCGACAGGAGAAATAGTCAGAAAATAATTTTCTCCCTTGAGTTCGAACAGGTGTTTTTTAAAAAGAATATTCGTCAGAGTGTAGAATTGCCTGCTTGAATCTCGAATGACTTTATTAAGATCGTACTCACTTTCAAATACAGGTAAAAAACCAGTCCCTCTATATTGATTAGAATCAGAATTGTCGAGCAAACGATCCTTAAAAAATGAATTAATTAATACTGAATTTTGTTGAGCAAAAAACAGGAATCCATGAAGTGTTATTATTAAAAAGAGTAGATGTTTCATTAGCAAATAACATTAAAATCACCTGATATTATTTTGGAGAATTGCATATTGAGATTTCCTGTAATGCATTTTTTGATCATTTGAATGGGATAACGAATTACCCATAACCTTGGGTATGGTCTGTCTGTAATCAGTTAGTATATTTTCAAGTTCAATGTAAAGCTCACTTAAACGCGGTTTTTATCCAAAGATAATAATTCAAGCGAATGGGTATAAAAAAAGACCGACGAGCGGTCTTTTAAAGATTAATGTCTTACAATCAACTTTCTATTTTGAGGTTTGTTTCCAGGGGATTCTATCATTATAAAGTAAACCCCATTTTTAAGATCAGAAACATCAATTGACTTAGAACCGTTGTATATTGTTTCCGTGCGAACAATGTTACCAAGTGCGTCAACAATTTTTGCTGTGGCATTATCATTATAACCAAGTGTGACATTCGTGAACTCATTTGCCGGGTTAGGGCCAACAGAGAAAGTAGTTGCTGGTTTAACTTGGTTCACTCCTAGGACAAAACCTATTGATAGATCGACAGAATCTGCATATCCACCAACTTGAACATCATAGAAATAATACCTGTATAATGCATAGCCAGCTACACCTTGATCCGGAGTGATTCTTGGTTTCAATTCAGCCACAAAATTATCAGTTGTGGTATCTGTTCCGGCCTTGATGACAGGAGCAGGACTTGATCCAGTGTGGGTAGTAGAAAATACTTCTACAGAAATATTTGTATCTTGGTCAGCAGTGTAACAAGTCGGCGGCCAGCATAATTGATCTTGCCAACTTGCTGGAACATTCAATGCTTTACGAATGATTTTGTATTGCTTGTTAACATTGTTTGTGTTTCGAACAATAAAGTGAGGTTCGTAAAGACCGCCAACTAATTCAGGGCTTCCTGGATACAAACCAATACTGTGCGTGCCTCCGGCTAAATTCGCACCTGATGGAGGCATAGGGCCCGAAATTCCAGAACCATCAGAGTCGTAACGTATGTCAATACCACTTTGTGAAACACTTTGTGAAATTGCTGCTAACGGAGCAATTAAAAAAGCAAGTAAATAGAGTATAATCTTTTTCATTTTAATTCTTTTAATCAAAACTAAGGTTTAAATGTAAAAATAAGAAATGACATTTTCAACATCAATTGAAATCCTAGAGCCAATTTTATGCCGAAAAAACAATTTATTTATGTTAAACTTTACTTTTAGGAATACAAGAATCTCTGCATTGTATTTTTGAAAATCCCAAATCTCAAGACTATCTTTGATTTCGGCATGAAGATTGAAAAGCCAGCAATTAAAAAAGAATTATGAAATAGCCATGCAAATACTTCGCGCAAGCACAAATGAAAGTAACATGGCGTATTCCATATGACCTTTAAAAGACAAATTATTTACATATGAAAAAACTAGCATTGTTATTTATTGGTTTCGCATTATCAAACAGTTTAAATGCACAAGAAGAAGCACATGTATTGGATGTGAAGAAACTTCCATCTGTACAATTGAAAGATATGGACGGAAAATCAGTCAATACCTCGGCTTTGGGTTTTGATGGGCCAGTGGTTATCAGTTTTTGGGCAACATGGTGTTCGCCATGCAAGCGGGAATTGAATACGATTCATGATTTGTATGAGAGTTGGCAGGAAGAAACGGGCGTGAATTTGGTCGCTGTTTCAATTGATGACACAAAAACATCTGCTCAAGTATCACCTTATGTGAACTCAAAAATGTGGGATTATCTTGTATTAATGGATCCGAATGGAGACTTTAAACGAGCAATGGGCGTAAACAATGTTCCCCACACTTTTTTAATTGATGCCGAAGGAAACATTGTCTATTCGCACAATAATTATGCTCCTGGGGATGAAGAAAAATTGTTCGAGGAAATTAAGAAAATTGCCAAACCAAAGTCTAAGTAAAATTAGCATTACCTGAACCTTAAACGATTAATGAAAAAACTGACTTTACTATTGCTCCTTGGTTGGAGCGCAACTTCCACGTTTGGTCAAGTTGCCCCCGGAAATTTTACCGGCAATATTGAAAGCACTTTTCAGTATTTAAACGCGGATTCACTTATTGGCGCAACTCAACCTGATTCCAAAGGTTTATTGAACACATATATGAATGTCTTTTACACGCAAGGCAATTTCAAGGCGGGTATGCGATTTGAGTCTTATTTACCAAGAATACAGGGTTATCCCGCAACTTTTGATGGTACAGGATTGGGTATGCGTTACATTGGCTATGCAAACGATTTTGTGGATGTAACATTGGGATCTATTTACGAACAATTTGGATCAGGCTTATCTTTAAGAACCTACGAAAACATGGGCTTGGGATACGATAGTCAGCTTGATGGTGTAAGAGTAAAAATAACCCCTAAAAAAGGTTTTACAGTTAAAGGAGTATATGGTTTCTTGCGATATGCATTTTTGGATAGTAGAATAGTTCATAGCGATGGGATTGTAAGAGGTGTGGATGGTGAGTTTCATCTTAATGAAGCCCTTAAAAAGTGGGAATCTAAAAAATTGGATATAACTCTTGGCGCATCGTTTGTTAGTAAATACCAAAGAGATGATAATTCAACCCTAGTTCTGCCAGAAAATGTAGGTTGCTATGGGGGAAGAATGAGAATTAAGTATGGGAAAATAGCCTTTGATGGAGAATATGTATTCAAAGGACAAGATCCTTCTGAGGATAACCTATACAACTATAACACAGGCCATGCTGCTGTTTTTAATTTAGGATACTCCCAAAAAGGATTAGGAATAATTGTTTCTGCAAAATCTGTAGATAATATGAGTTATCGGGCTGATCGAACCAAGCAACTGCAGAATGTCCTCATCAATTATTTGCCGTCATTAAATAAAACACATACTTATAATCTTGTAGCTTCATTGTATCCATATGCAACCCAGCCAGTTGGTGAAATGGCCTTCCAAGGAGAAGTTCTTTACACTATAAAAAAAGGATCAAAGCTTGGCGGAAAATATGGGACAAGTATCGACTTGAATTATTCATCAGCTTACCGACCTATGCGCCATACCTCTGGGCTAAATCCATTGGATTCAACAGGTGTAACGTATACTTCTGGTCTATTTGATATGAGTGATAGTCTATATTGGAGAGATATAAATTTCAACATAACGAAAAAATTCTCTAAAAACTTCAATGTGATAGTTAGTTACTTCAACATTACATTAAATAATGACGTAGCAACGGTTACCAAAGAACAAGGTTTTATACGCTCAAATGTTTTCGTTTTGGAAACGGGTTATAAATTCAATAATAAACAGTCAATACGAACTGAACTTCAAACATTGTTTGTGAATAGAAGAGACAGTGTTGATGTTACAAATCCGAGCACAGGAGAAATACAAAAAGTTGAGCGTGACTTTGCTTTTTATCATTCCGGACGACCAGTGGATAAAGGAGATTGGGTAACATTACTTGTAGAATACACAATTAATTCAAATTGGTTCCTAAGTGTAATGGATCAATATAACTTTGGAAATTCTGAAAAAAAGTACAGAGCTCACCACCCTTATTTTTCAATAGGCTACATTCAGGAATCAACACGTTTAACGATATCTTACGGCCGACAGCGCGCTGGATTATTTTGTGTTGGTGGAGTTTGCCGACCGGTGCCCGCATCAAATGGTTTGACACTTTCATTCACACATAGTTTTTAATCTTTGATTTATGAAAAAACTAGTTTTTATAATTTTTTCTGTTCTCTTTTTTGTCTCTGTTTCATGCGACAAGGTGGAAAATCCTTTTCCCCCTGCAGTGAACATTGATTTAGATACAACGATTTATCCTGGAAACTGGAGTGACTATGTTTCAAATGAATGGCCGGATTTTAGTGTTTTGCCTTTGGATGATCCAAATAGAAATGCATTAATTGAAGATTTTACAGGACATAACTGTAGTTTTTGTCCAGCCGCAGGAGAAATTGCTCATAGTATACATGAATCAAATCCAACAAGAGTTTTTGTGGCAAGTATTCATGCATCGAATACGAATGACGGTATGTCGTCATTTCAGTCACTCAATATTGGTCAAGGTTATACGGTTCAATTTTACAACAATGAAAGTTTGGAGTTGGGAGCTTACTTTGGCACAACACTTGTTAACTCTGGATTTTTTGGAAATCCTGCAGGGACCATAAACAGAACCAATGTTGCAGGGGAATATTTTTCAGGGACGGGACTCTGGCAATCCAAAGTAGATGCTGTTTTAATGGATCCTTTGAAAGTAGCAATCAAAGCTAAAGTCAATTATTTTGAATCTCCAAAGCATGGTTTTTTCTTGCACACCGAAGTTGAAAAACTTGATAATAATCTGACAAATGATTTAGCCATGGTTGTTTACATGCTCGAAGATTCATTGGTTGGTCCCCAAAACGTAAGCAATGTTTATACTCCGGACTATGTACACCGTGATATTTTTAGGGGAACTATAGATAATCAACTATGGGGCAGAACCCTAACCTCTGACTTGATTCAAAACGGTAAATACTACCTTGATTACAGTGCGATTATTCCAGATCAGTTAGTGCCTCAAGGGTCCGCCTCAACGGGTTATAACGCAGAAAACATGCATGTACTCATTTGTGTTTATGATAAAGTAACTTTGGAAATTTATCAAGCGATTGAAAAACATTTTACACCTTAAAATGACAAAAAATTGAGCATTAATTGTTTTTTTCATTCAAAACTTTTAATTTAAGCCTAACCAATGCTTAAAACTATGCTTGATTTAACTAAGAAGATTCTCACGGTTGTGAGTTTTGATGCCAAGTTGTTTCAAAAGGAACTAGAAAAGGCGCTAAAATGGATCACGGATGCTGAAGAACTCAGGAAATTTAAAGAATGGTGTATAAGTGAATTCGGACTTAAATATCCGATGATTATTAAAAAGGCATTCGCTTTAGGATAAGCGAATAAAAAATGGGAGCTGTTAGGCTCCCATTTCATTTTTATTAATTTAATTACAAAGCTTTATTCAAATTCTATCATTACAGAACCTTTTTCTACTACCTGATCTGGCTGAACTAAAATAGCCTTCACCGTACCAACACCTTCTGCTTTAAGCACATTTTCCATTTTCATGGCTTCTAGCGAAAGAATTTCATCCCCGAGATTCAGTTCTTGTCCTACAGAAACAGCTATTTGAACAATTCGACCTGGCATCGGAGCAGCAAGTTCTTTCAGTTTTCTTACTTTCGGAACGTCCAATCCTAAAGCTGAAATCAAATCATCCAATTCCCCTTTCTTCTTTATTTGAAAAACACGGTGATTAATTTTCACTGTCAAAGCATTTGATTCAGTATTGTTTTCCAATAATTCTCCAAAAAACTTTTGCCCTTTGAATGTCAACGTAAAAAATTGATGATCATCCCATCGAAGCGCTGCTCCATCTGTTCCAATTACTTCTTTTCCGTCGAAATACCAATTGCGATTTGCCATTTATCAAGTATTTAATGCAAAAATAACAGAATCAGCTTCCCTTGCTGTAATTTGAGGGCGCTGTTTTGAATTTATTTATCAGTTTTGTAATCAATCAAATTAGACAAATGAGAAAAATATTATTCGTAGCGACAATCCTTTTGATGACTGCTTGCTCTAAAAAAGAAAATAGTTCTGGGAATGTCGCAGGAAATACTGGACAAAATAACTCAGTTGCTGATACGCTTCTGTCTGCAATCAATCTTGAGGTTGATCAACAAAGACCCGTCTATCGGTCCACAGAAACAGTGTTAACGGATTTAATTCACACCAAATTGGAGGTAAACTTTGATTGGCAAAAATCGAGAATGAATGGAATAGCAACAATAACTGCTAAGCCGCATTTTTATGCGTCAGACAGCTTGATTCTTGATGCGAAGGGAATGGACATCAAAAAAGTTCAAAGCGAAGGCAAAGATTTAACCTATTCATACGACAGTAGTTATTTAAGAATCAAGTTGTCCAAAATCTATTCGAGAAATGATAAGTATACAGTTGTAATTCATTATGTCGCAAAACCAGACGAACGTCAAACAGGCGGCAGTGCAGCAATTACATCAGATAAAGGCTTGTATTTTATTAATCCAAAGGGAGAAGAAAAGTCTAAAATGCCGCAGATTTGGACCCAAGGAGAGACAGAGGCAAATTCCGTTTGGTTTCCAACCATAGATTCACCAAATATGAAATCTACAGAAGAGATTTTCATTACTGTGGACAATAAATACGCAACTCTTTCAAATGGAAAGCTGATCGACTCTAAAAAGAATTCTGACGGCACACGCACAGACCATTGGAAACAAGATCTTCCACACGCACCTTATCTTTTTATGATGGGAGTTGGAGAGTTCAAGGTTGTAAAAGACAGCTATACTCGTCCAGATGGATCAAAAATGGAGGTTAATTATTACGTGGAACCCGAATGGGAAGCTTATGCAAAAGCGATTTTCGGAGAAACACCCGCTATGATAAAACATTTTTCTCAGTTGTTGGGATATGAGTATGCATGGGACAAATACCATCAGATTGTTGTGCGCGACTATGTTTCAGGAGCGATGGAGAATACGGGTGCAGTTATTTTCGGTGATTATGCTTACAAAAATGATCGGGAGTTGCTAGATGGCAATGACCAATCTACTATTGCGCACGAGTTGTTTCATCATTGGTTCGGGGATCTTGTTACCTGTGAATCGTGGTCTAATTTACCTTTAAATGAGTCTTTTGCGAATTACTCCCAGTATTTATGGGATGAACATCGTTTTGGTCTGGACGAAGCAGATTATCAAGCGGAATCAGAAGCGGATGGGTACTTCCAAAGCGCACAGGGACAAGGTTATCATGACTTGATTTGGTTTGATTACGACGACAAGGAGCAAATGTTTGATGGTCATTCTTATAATAAAGGTGGACGCATATTACATATGTTGCGCAATTACTTAGGTGACGATGCCTTTTTCAAAGGGATAAGTTTGTATTTGAACACAAATAAATTTAAGCCAGCAGAATTTCATCAGTTAAGACTGGCCTTCGAAGAAGTGAGTGGTGAAGATTTAAATTGGTTTTTCAATCAGTGGTTTTTAGGCTCGGGTCATCCTGTATTGGATGTTAGCCAAAAAATCAATCTTGAAGCGCGAACAGTCACTTTGTCTGTAAAGCAAAAGCAAAGTTTGGAGCTTTCTCCGATCTTTAAATTACCTGTTGAAATTGCTATCTTCGACGAGCAGGGTAAACACACTCAAAAAGTTGTTATAGACAAGTTGGAACAAGAATTTGTTCTGCCGTTCGTAGGAGAATTGAAATGTGTCATTTTCGATGACCAACAAATGCTTTTGGCGAAAATACGTGAAGAAAAACCATCAAACCAGTACTTTTTTCAATATTACAACGGTGTGCGTTACAAGGCGCGACGTACAGGCCTAGTATATGCTGCAAAAAGTAAGGACCCAAAAACTCAGCAACTTATCGTGGACGCCTTGAATGATAAGTTTTGGGATATTAGATTGTTGGCAATAGAAAAGGCAGTAAAATTATCAGATGAGTACAAGACGAAAGGACTTGCAATTATAAACGACTTAGCTTTAAATGACCCGAATTCTCAGGTTAGATCTTCAGCATTGAATTTCCTTACGACTAATTCGGAGTTGGCAAACTTTAAAGAGATCTTGGTAGACAGGATTACGAAAGACCAATCTTATATGGTGGTTTCAACGGCACTAAAGAATCTTGGAAAAGTAGATGCTGAACTTGCAATGAAAAGTGCAAAAAATCTTGAACAAGAGCGTTCATCGAAAATGATAGCGGGTATTGCCCAACTCTATGGTTCACAAGGTAAAAAGGAAAACTATTCTTTTTTTGAAACAGCACTTAAAGGGAATGTTTTGCAAGGATTTGATCAATTGGGAGTTATGAATTCTTTGACTTATTATGTATCTCGCCAGGAGCCAGAAGAGATGGATCGTGCTTTTGAGTTGTATAGCTTTTTGGCAAAAGACGGCGGGTTTTATACGCAAATGTTTGTTCCACAGAATATCAATTTCTTACTTACAGCATTTAACGCTAGAATTGATGAAATAAAAGAGGAGATTATGGCTCATGAGAAAAACAATGACGCAGCCTATGCCGACCAGGCAAGAAAGAAACAAAAGCAATTTGAAGTATTAAGAGATAAATACCAAACGTTAGTTCCTGCAGAAGAATAATTATTTTATCGCACTATGACAAAGGCTTTCCGATTGGAGAGCCTTTTTTTTTGACGAAATACTAAACATTTTTTCAATTTATTTTTTGTTTATATGATAATTCGATTTATATTTGATTAATAAATCGTCAATAAGTGTTTAAATAATCAACAAAATGAAGCATTTGAAATTAGGTGATAAAGCACCAGCATTTGAAGGAAAAGATCAGTCAGGAACTACAATTAGTTTGAATGACTTTAAAGGAAAGAAACTTGTGGTGTATTTCTATCCGAAAGACAATACTCCTGGTTGCACAGCCCAGGCTTGTAATCTTCGTGACAATGATTCAGTTCTAAAAGAGCATGATATTTCAATTATAGGAGTGAGTATGGATTCAATGGGGTCCCATCAAAAATTTATCGACAAATTCGATTTGCCTTTTCCTTTGATTGCCGATGAAGATAAAAAGGTTATTGAATCATTTGGAGTATGGGGACCAAAGAAATTTATGGGTAAAGAATACGATGGGATACACAGAACAACTTTTTTAATAGATGAATCTCAGGTCATCGTGGGGATTATTGAAAAGCCAAACACGAAAGACCATACTCGTGAAATTTTAGAAATTTTTAAATAAAATAGATGTTCGTAAATTGTTTACGATCCACCTCAATACCTTTGTTTCAATAAATCAAATTAATAACCGCGAAAGCTCTTTTTACGATAGGAGCAGAAGCACAACAACAAACGATATGTCAGTTAAAGAAGTAAATGCAGAAAAATTGAAAGCGCTCCAGTTGACGATGGAAAAATTGGACAAGACTTTTGGAAAAGGAGCAGTAATGAAATTAGGTGATTCACCAGTTGAAAAGGTGGAAGTAATCCCAACAGGCTCTATAACACTTGATTTAGCCTTGGGTGTAAACGGGTACCCGAAAGGTCGTGTAGTAGAAATTTATGGTCCTGAATCATCAGGGAAAACAACGTTGGCAATTCATGCAATTGCAGAGGTTCAGAAACAAGGTGGAATAGCTGCGTTCATTGATGCGGAGCATGCTTTTGATCAATTTTATGCAAAGAAGTTGGGTGTTGATATTGACAATCTATTGATTTCCCAGCCGGATAATGGAGAACAAGCACTGGAAATTGCTGATAATTTGATTCGTTCTGGAGCAATTGATCTAATTGTTGTTGACTCCGTTGCAGCTCTGACACCTAAGGCAGAGATAGAAGGCGAAATGGGTGATTCTCAAATGGGATTGCAAGCTCGATTAATGTCAAAGGCGTTGCGAAAATTGACTGGATCTATCAATAAAGCCGGATGCTGTTGTATTTTCATCAATCAGCTACGCGATAAAATTGGTGTTATGTTTGGAAATCCAGAGACAACTACTGGTGGAAATGCTTTAAAATTTTATTCTTCTATTCGCATTGATATTCGTAAAGCTGCTCAAATCAAAGAGGGTGAAGATGTTATGGGTAACCGTGTAAAGGTGAAAGTTGTTAAAAACAAAGTAGCCCCGCCATTTAGAAAAGCTGAGTTTGATGTAATGTACGGTGAAGGTATTTCAAAGGTGGGCGAAATTATCGATTTAGGGGTCGATTTAAATATTTTGAAAAAGAGTGGATCTTGGTTTTCATATGGAGAAACCCGTTTAGGCCAAGGTCGAGATGCGGTTAAATCACTTATTCAGGACAATCCTGAATTAATGGAAGAGTTAGAAATTAAAATTAAAGAAGCTCTTGGAGCAGGTGGTACAGAAGTACCAATGTTACAAGACTAACTGCATATCGTAAAAACGGAAACGGCGCTCAATTATGGGCGCCGTTTTTGGTTTGAAAAATAGTGAAGCACTAGAAATGCATATGGAAGGCAACCAGTTAAATATAAAATCGTTATAGTTTCATATAGATCTGATTAACTCACAAAATAAATGATATCAATTTTTGTATTTTTTGAATTATTGAATTAAATTCGTGTCGCAATAAATTAATTGCCTAAACTAAATTAATAGCCTAAATAGAAATTATTATGATTTCAAAACCTACTATTGTTCGTATTAGCACAGTTATTTTTATTTGTTTCCTTGCCATCAACAACATTTTTGCACAGCAAAATGTGGGAATATCTGAAACCCCAATCACCCCAGATGTTAGCAGTATATTAGAGGTTTATTCTACTTCAAAAGGTATATTAATACCTCGAGTAACTACAATTCAAAGAAATGACATAGCAACACCGGCGAATGGCTTATTGGTTTTTGATACAGATGTGGATTGTTTTATGTTTTATTCATCCTTGTCAACAGGATGGCAATCATTATGTAGCAGCTCACCGAGTGGGAACACTTACTTAATTTCATCAAGTGTTGTTGCGCCAGGAGCTACATGCCCTGCGGGAGGTGTTCAATTATCATTTGGCTTTGATTTAAACAGTAATACTGTTTTAGATCCAAGTGAAATTGTGCCTTCAATGAACGCCTATGTGTGCAATGGGACACAAGGTTCCGCAGGAGCAACTGGTCCTCAAGGTCCAGCAGGAACGAATGGTATTGATGGAATAAATGGAGTTGATGGTGCAGCAGGTGCAACAGGTGCAGCGGGTCCACAAGGTCCAGCGGGTCCAGCAGGAACGAATGGTATTGATGGAATAAATGGATTTGATGGTGCAGTAGGCGCAACAGGTCCGGCGGGTCCACAAGGTCCAGCGGGTCCAGCAGGAACGAATGGTATTGATGGAATAAATGGAGTTGATGGTGCAGTAGGCGCAACGGGTCCGGCGGGTCCACAAGGTCCAGCGGGTCCAGCAGGAACGAATGGTGTTGATGGGATAAATGGAGTTGATGGTGCAGTAGGCGCAACAGGTCCAGCAGGTCCTCAGGGCCCACAAGGTATTCAAGGACCAGCAGGAACGAATGGTGTTGATGGGATAAATGGAGTTGATGGTGCAGTAGGCGCAGCAGGTCCAGCAGGTCCAACGGGAGCAACAGGATTAACAGGCGCAACAGGGCCAGTGGGTCCAACAGGTTTAACTGGAGCAACAGGTACTCAAGGCCCAGCAGGTCCAACCGGAGCTACGGGATTAACAGGCGCAACAGGTTTAACTGGAGCAACAGGTCCACAAGGTCCAATAGGATTAACAGGCCCAGCGGGTCCAACGGGAGCAACAGGTTTAACCGGAGCAACAGGTCCACAAGGTCCAATAGGGTTAACAGGTGCAACAGGCCCAGCGGGTCCAACGGGAGCAACATGATTAACAGGTGCAACAGGTCCAGCGGGTCCAACGGGAGCAACAGGGTTAACTGGAGCAACAGGTACTCAAGGTCCAATAGGATTAACAGGTCCAGCGGGTGCTGACGGCGCAACAGGTTTAACTGGAGCAACAGGTCCACAAGGTCCAATAGGGTTAACAGGTGCAACGGGTCCAACGGGAGCAACCGGTGCAACAGGTGCACAAGGTCCAATAGGATTAACGGGTCCAGCGGGTGCTGACGGCGCAAAAGGTTTAACCGGAGCTGCAGGTCCACAAGGTCCAGCGGGTCCAGCGGGTATTGACGGAGCGACAGGTCCCCAAGGTCCGATAGGTTTAACAGGAGCTGCAGGTCCAGTGGGTCCACAAGGCCCAGCGGGTGCAGCTGGTATTGACGGAGC
>JBIIQP010000041.1:0-17169 GCA_044341975.1 Crocinitomicaceae bacterium | reverse complement strand
GAAGCGTGTGTTTCTGGATGTATGGATTCATTCCAATAATAAGCTCCTTCCTTCGAGCTTTCAATTTGTGGCCGTGGATTCCACTGTGAAGTGGACGTTGCTTTTGGCAATCCAATACTAGAATTCAATTCTATAAATGAAGGAAGTATTGTCATCCCCTCGCAGTCAACAATGATTGCATTTGAAGGGATCTTTACAATTTTACCAACTTCCAGAATTTTATCTCCTTCGATGAGCAGTGTTCCATCTTCAATTGATTTTTCGGGAGAAATGATTATATGTGCATTGGTAAAAGCAACATACGCTGGTTGAGATGCTCTTGATCCATTTGTTGGTTCTAATTGTGCAAATAAATATCCAGTGATAACGAGGGCAAGTAAGGTTAAAAATGATCGGATCATTCTGACTTTAATTTTATAAAGGTGTAAATTTAAGGAAAATGCAATCCTGCTCCTTCGAGAATAACACTTTCTTTTATTTACTTTTGTAAAAAATAAAAAAATTATGTACCAAGCTATTTTACATACGCATTCTGGATTACGATGGATCGTTTTAATTTTAATCGTAGCAGCTATTTTTAACGCATTGACTGCAAAAGGCAGAACAGAATATTCCAAGAAAGACCGATTACTGAATTTGTTTGCGATGGTTTCGATGCATTTGCAAGTATTGATCGGTGTGATACTTTCATTTACAACTGAGAAGGTTTTTTACCATGAAGGATGGATGAAGTCGAGCGCATCAAGATTTTTTGGAATGGAACACATTTTAATGATGTTAATTGCTGCAGTTGTATTAACAATCGGTCGCAAAAAAGCTGAAAAATCAGAAGATCTTGCTAAGCGAAACAAAACAATTGTGTTGTGGTACTCCATTGGGCTCATTATAATTCTTGCGGCTATTCCTTGGCCTTTCCGTTTCGGTAATGGTTGGTTTTAATAAAATTTTTTTCTTTAGCAGTTCTCTTTTTTTGTTCTCTTGTTCATCGAACGATTCGGTGAAAGAAAACAATGGATTGGTTGAAAATGAGGTCAATTTAAGCGGTAAAGAGCTGTATCTTCAGCAATGTGCTATGTGTCACGGTGAAGACGGTAAACTTGGCGCTTCAGGAGCCAAAGATTTAAGTATTTCAAAATTGGATGCAAAGGGCACAAAAACAATCATCTTGAATGGTAAAAATGGAATGCCTCCAATGCGAGAATTATTGGAATCAGAAGAAAATGTGTTGAAAGTAATAGAACACATTCAAAAACTTAAAGAATAAATGCAAGGTCACGTTACGGTTGATGCAGTAGAGGAGAGTTGTGTACTTGTCGGTGTGATTACTCCTGAGATCAGAGAAGAAACAGCCAATGAGTACTTGGACGAGCTGGAATTTCTTGCTGAAACAGCAGGGGCTATCACGCATCACAAATTCCTGCAAAAGCTTCCAATGCCAAATCCCAGAACATTTGTTGGTACTGGAAAGCTGGAAGAAATCAAGGTGTACATTAAGGAGCACGAAGTCGAATTGGTTATTTTCGATGATGAGTTGTCGCCTTCGCAATTGAGAAATATTGAACGAGAATTAGAGTGTAAAATCCTTGATAGAAACATTCTTATTTTAGACATTTTCGCTAGTCGAGCAAGAACATCACATGCGAAAACGCAGGTAGAGTTGGCACAGTTGCAATACATGCTGCCGCGACTGACACGTATGTGGACACACCTTGAAAGGCAAAAAGGAGGAATTGGGTTGCGTGGACCGGGAGAATCCCAGATTGAAACAGATCGCAGGATAATTCAAACCAGAATTGCCTTGATGAAAGAAAAACTCAAGGAAATAGACAAGCAAATGGCTGTCCAGCGAGGAAATCGCGGTCAGTTGGTTCGTGTTTCCCTTGTCGGATACACCAATGTGGGGAAATCGACCTTGATGAATTTGCTGTCAAAATCGGAAGTGTTTGCAGAAAATAAATTGTTCGCCACACTTGACACCACAGTTCGAAAAGTTGTCATTGATAACTTGCCATTTTTATTGACTGATACCGTAGGGTTCATTCGAAAATTACCACATCAACTCGTGGAATCATTTAAGTCTACGTTGGATGAGGTGCGCGAAGCTGATTTACTGGTGCACGTGCTGGATATTTCACATCCCAACTTTGAGGATCATTACGAAGTAGTGAATGAGACGTTGCAGGAATTGGAAAAAACAGAAAAACCAGTCATTCTAGTTTTCAATAAAATCGATGCTTATCAGCCATTGGATGACGAAGGAAATCCTGCAAGAGTCGATGTGATTGAGCTCAAAAAAACCTGGATGTCGAAATTGAATAACACCAAATGCGTCTTTATTTCGGCTCAAGACAAGGAAAACATTGATGAGCTAAAACAAGTCATTTATGATGAGGTGCACCGGATTTTCAAAATCAGGTATCCGTACAATAATTTCCTTTATTAAGCTGTTCTTATCTGAATAGTTGAACAAAACCGTGTCCCTCTAGTTCTTGGTCGTTGAATCCTTTGACAAGGTATTTATAGAAATAAACACCTTCATCACACAAAACGCCATTCCCTGTCTTTCCATTCCATGCTGGATTCAAACCTGTCGATTCAAATACAACATTTCCCCATCTGTTCAGAATAACCAATTCAATGCTGGTCGCGTTTGTTGTATTTAAGAAAAAGAGATCGTTTGAATTGTCACCATTCGGAGAAAAAACATTTGGTGCTTCAACAGTCGGGATTGGGTATTGACAATCTCCGTTATCAATTGTTGCCAATGGGTTGTAGTTCAATGCATTTGGATCAGTGCAACCGCAAGCGCCTACATATATTGATGCATAGGTCGTGTCAGCGCATTGGGTACCTTGATTCGCAACCAACATAACTGTAACACTTGTCTCGTAGGTTTGAGATTGTGTATCAGTTAAATTAGTATTGAGTGTCTGTCCGTTCCCGAAATTCCAAAAATAACTATCAGCATTTTCACTTGTATTTGTCATCGTTACCTGTAGAGGTCCACAACCATTGTCTGGTGAAACCGATAGTTGGGCATTTGGCGGGTTAAGAATATCAACAAATACACTGTCGTTTTCAATGCAAATGTTATCTTGAATTGTAAAATAGTACCAACCTGATGATAGGTTTTCCCACACGGTAGCATCAATGAAATTAGAACTGTTAGGACCTGGTCCTGTCCACATGTTCAAGGGTACACCAGTTGCTCCGCTTGTTAGCGCTGAAACATATCCTGTTGGTTCACAAGTTGATGGTCCAGACAACAAGGTGTCAATTTTTAGAGTCTGGGCAATTTGAACTGTTAATGTGTCAGTATAAGTGTTATTGCATTGGTCAGTCATTGTCACATAATAATCCACTGAACCAAATAAATCTCCGGAAACATATACGGGGCTGCCAATTGCGCCATTGCTCCAGGTAAGCGTGATATCTCCAACGCCTCCTGATGGAATTGCAGTAACAAGTACTGAATCATCTTTACATTGAATAATGGTGTCTTGTTCAAGAATACTTAATATGGGTTCGTCCACGATCCAGACTGAACCAGTTGAAACAACCGTGTCGCCGCATGCATTCAGAGCATAAGCGGTAATCGTTATTAGCTCCGGGCCTTCGTTTATACCATCGTCCGTAGGGTTGATAGTTAAAATGACGCTGTCTTCTCCGACCTGAAAGGTAACGGGACTGGTAATCGTATTGTAGTCAGTGCCCATTGTTGCATTACCAGCTACATCAAATTCAACATTTAAAATATTGTCTGTTTGCCAGCTGGGGCGCGTAAAAATAAAATCGGCGCTTGAGCAACCTTCGTATATAGCAGTGTCTCCCGATACGGTAGCAACGGCTATATCAACACCGGAGGATGAGAAACTTCCTCCTTCTAAAAATACACCCGTATCAAGGTAATCGTCTTCACAATCAGCCACAGCAAATTTGAAATGATACGACTGGCCGCATGTAACGGCGAATTTTATCGCAATCGGCACGGTAAATCCATTGAATGAATGTCCAGCGGGATTTCCTAAATAATATTCTGAGTTAAATCCTGGATGAATTGTTGAGATTGTTATCGGTTCGCTTGTCCCCGGAACTAATGCAAGATTCTCCACATTGTATGAGCCACCTGCAGGATTTGGCCCCGATAAATAGAAGCCAAAAGCGTCATTAAAAACGGTATTGACATAGGTTAGGTATTCTTCAGAAGCAAATACAAAATTAAAGTTGACACTGTCTCCTGATGGGATAAAATCAAATTCTAATACAGCTGCATCATTGGTTGAAGTTATCGAACCCGCTGCAGGATTTGAAGTAACGGATTGGGCAGTTGCCAAAAGATCAGCATCCCCTGGACCATTGAATTGGCCCGTATTAGGTTCATTTGGTGGGACAATATCTGTTACGTAACCAGAAGACATCACCACGCCAAAAGGTAATCCTATGTTCGATCCGCTTCCATTAAAATAGGCAATTTGACCATTATTTCCGGTAAAAGTAACATTGGAAACACTCACACCGCTACCCACAAGGTAATTCGTTACCAATTGTGTTGGTGTAAAAGCGTTATTGACAACTATTTGACCAAAAGCTCCTTGCAATATACAGGTCAAGGTAAAAAGTACTGCTGTTAAAAATTTCATCGTTGAGATATCTATATTTGAAAGACTACCGTGGTATCAAATTGGTTGCACGAAAATCGATAAAAAAGTGCCATTATCCTATTTTTTTAATGAAATATTACCAATTTTGAATGCGTTTAAAACAATCTTTCACAGAATGACTGGATCACAAAATTTTATCAAAGAAAATAAAGAACGATTTTTAAAAGAATTAATGGATTTATTGCGAATACCATCTGTATCAGCGGATCCACATTTTTCTAAAGATGTTCATGCAACAGCTGAACTAGTTGCTACTCACTTGCGTTCGATTGGAATAGATCAGGTAGAAGTATGCGAAACGAAAGGCTATCCAATCGTTTACGGAGAAAAAGTGGTGGATGCGAAATTGCCAACTGTTTTGGTGTATGGTCATTACGATGTGCAGCCAGCTGATCCAATAGATTTATGGACATCACCACCTTTTGAACCTGTTATACAAAAAACGGAGATTCATCCTGAAGGTGCAATTTTTGCACGTGGAGCATGTGATGACAAGGGCCAGATGTTTATGCATGTAAAGGCCGTTGAAGCAATGATTAAATCAAATGAGCTTCCTTGTAATGTGAAATTTATGGTTGAAGGTGAAGAGGAAGTTGGTAGTGAGAATCTTGGGATTTTTGTCAAAGAAAATGTTGAGAAATTGAAAGCTGACATCATTTTGGTTTCGGATACTGGTATGTTGGCAAATGATGTTCCTTCGATTACCACAGGTCTGCGCGGATTGAGTTATGTGGAAGTTGAAGTAACTGGTCCTAATCGAGATTTGCATTCAGGTTTGTATGGCGGCTGTGTTGCGAATCCAATCAATATTTTAGCAAAAATGATTGCTTCATTGCATGATGAAAATAACCATATTACAATTCCTGGCTTTTATGATAAAGTGGTTGAATTGTCGGACGAGGAACGCGATGAAATGGCAAAAGCACCTTTTTCTCATGCCAACTATTGCAAGGCCTTAGATATTGCTGATGTAATGGGTGAGAATGGTTATTCAACACCTGAAAGAGGTTCTATTCGTCCAACGCTTGACGTCAATGGAATTTGGGGTGGATACACTGGGGAAGGAGCAAAAACAGTCATTGCATCAAAAGCGTATGCTAAAATTTCCATGCGTTTGGTGCCAGATCAAGATCCTGTTGAAATTACAGAACTCTTTCAAAAACATTTTGAATCCATCGGGCCATCGGGTGTGAAAGTGAAAGTGACTCCTCATCATGGCGGAGAAGCGGCTGTAACACCTATTGATTCAATCGGATACAAGGCTGCCTCGTTGGCGTATGAAAAAACGTTTGGAGTGAAAGCAATT
The DNA here is from genome assembly GCA_044341975.1 of Crocinitomicaceae bacterium. Lineage (GTDB taxonomy): Bacteria > Bacteroidota > Bacteroidia > Flavobacteriales_D > Crocinitomicaceae > M0103. The sequence goes on along the minus strand of JBIIQP010000041.1, from coordinate 11,202 downwards.
CCGGTGAGAAGTGGTGGCAGTATTCCAATTGTTGCGATGTTCGAAAAGGTACTTGGATTAAAAACAATCTTAATGGGTTTCGGATTGGACAGCGATGCAATTCATTCACCAAACGAGCATTTTGGCTTGTTTAACTATTACCGTGGAATTGAAACAATACCTTATTTCTACAAGAATTTTACTGAACTTTCAAAATAGAATGAATGTATAGGATTCTTGCTTTTTGTTTTGTATTTTTTTTGGTTCTAACATCTTGTGCGTCATTTAAAAACCCTGAATTCAGAAAATCAGAAGGTGTAAAATTTATTAAAATGGATAACCGCGAATTGAGTTTTGAGGTGGATGCCATTCTGTATAATCCGAACAAATTTTCCCTAAAAGTTAAACCCTCACATGTTGATGTTTTTGTTGAAGATCAAAAAATGGGGGTAGTTTACTTGACCAACAAAATAAAGCTTCATCGATTACAAGAAGAAAAGCTTCACTTTGAAATGAAAGCAGCTCTTGAAGATGGTGCCATGTTGACGGCATTTCGTTACATGAATCGGGATTCAGTTTCAGTTCACATGATGGGGAAGGTCAAGGGAGGAATTTGGTTTTTTTCCAAGAAAGTCAAAATCGATGAAACCATAAAAATTCCGGGTAAATCGCTGAAGTTTGGAATGGGCGGGAATTGATTATTCCTCGATGTAAATGCGATGAACCCGCTTTGAAATACCCGTCATTACTTCGTAAGGAATTGTATCCATCTGTGTGGCTAATTCCTCAAGTGATTGCTGCGCTCCAATGATTTCCACCTTTGCTCCTTCTTTGATAGAAAGTTTTCCAAGATCCACTAAAACCATGTCCATGCAGACCCTGCCAAGAATTGAGCATGCTACGCCTTGGATGAACACCTTGCCTTTACCATTGCTTAAACTGCGTCGATACCCATCCGCGTAACCAACTGGTACGATAGCAATCATCATATCGGAAGGTGCAATGAATGACCGGCTGTAACCAACGCTTTCACCTTTTTTGACTTTTTTAATCTGAGAAATAACACTGTACCAGCCGATTACTGGTTTTAATTTTTGTTTAATTTGCGGGTGACCACTTACGCCGTACATACCGATTCCCAAACGTACCATACTCATTTGAGCAGCTGGATAATTCGCAATCCCTTCCGAATTCAGGATGTGGGCATCAAAGGAATAATTCAGTTGATTTTTTAGGTAGTGAAAGGCTTCATTGAAACGCTGAACTTGATGTTCGGTGAATCGTTTGTCTCTGCGGTTGTCAGACTCAGCTAAATGTGAATAAATAGATTTTACTACAATTTCTGGTTGAGCGTGAAGCATTTCAACGATTTGAGGAAGTTCATTGTTTTCAATACCGAGTCGCTTCATACCCGTTTCAATTTTTAAATGAACAGGGTATGCAGTTTTTCCTTTAAGGATTAATTCTTTAATGAATAAATCAAGCTTTGAAGTTGAATAAATAGCGGGTTCCAATTCGAAATCTATACAATCCTCAAAACTCTCTTCTTCAGCATTCATGACCAAAATAGGAAGTTGTATACCAGCCTTACGCAATTCTACGCCTTCATCTGCGTATGCCACTCCTAAATAATCAATTCCTTGTTGTTCTAAATATTTTGCAATTTTTTCTAAACCCGATCCATAGGACTGTGCTTTTACCATTGCCAAAATTTTAGTGGATGGCTCCAAAGCATTTTTAAAAACGGATAAATTGTTTCTTATTGCCGTTAGATCAATTTCGACATAGGTTTTGTGCTTTTTTAATCTGAATTGACTTGCCAGTTCTTGCATGTCGGCTTTGCGTGTTCCTTTTATCAATATAACTGCATTTTCCAGATCCAGTTGAATTTTCTCTTGTGCACTTACGACATGAATTTGATCGGGCTCAACGTTTTTAATAATGGAAATGACTTCCTCTTTTCTGTGCGCATTTTCCTTGTCAAGACCTACGATGACAACTCTTTTTTTACCGTTTGCCACCATAAGTTGATACTCAAGTGAATAACGAAGCGCATCTAGGTCAAGGTTGTAGGTATCGTTGATAATTGTGCAGTTGTTTTTTCCTTCAAACGTTTCCAAACGGAGAGCTAGTCGGGGTAACGAAGCTATTTTTTCAATTAAATTGGAATCTGAAGGCACGAATTCTTTTGAAGCAGAAATTGCGAGTAAGGCGTTGTTTTGACTAACTCTGTCTTGAAATGGCATTGATTCCAATTCATTTTTGTGCATTTCAGGTTTCACATAACTGCCATGAATTCGCTCTAGATCAGATGAAATGAGAGGAATATTATTGAGCAGCCACGTTTTTTCGACTCCTTTAAAGAGTGCAAGTTTTTCTTGCAAATGCAGGTCAGTGGATTTGAAATTCTCAGCATGACTTGTTCCTAACGTTGTGAAGATACCATGTGTCGGTTGAATCATATTCCACAATCGAATCATTTCCCCGGGTTTTGAAATTCCTGCTTCGATAATTGCTAATTCATGTGTGTCATTCATTTCAAGCAAAGAAAGTGCTACTCCAAGCTGGGAATTGTAGCTTTTTGGGCTGCGAATTACTTTCAAAGCAGGACTCAACAAATGGTAGAGCCATTCTTTCACAGTTGTCTTACCAGCCGTTCCTGTAATTGCGATAATCGGATAGTTGAATTTTTTTCTGTGAGCAGCGGCCAAGTCTTGAAGCGCATGTAAGACGTCTTCAACTTTCAAAAATTGAGCATCTTGGAAATTATGAGCTTCAACTGATTGGGAAACAATAAATGTTCGAACACCTTTGCGGTAGGCATCAGAAATAAAATCATGTCCGTCTTGAAATTCTCCTGACAATGCAAAGAACACGGCATTTGTTCCATCGGCAATCTTTCTCGAGTCAAATGCAATGGAAGAAAACCGACCATTTAGTCGGTTGTTTATGGGGTTTGCGCTGACAATGGAAATCAGTTCGTCGTATGAAATATCAAGTTTCAATGTGCTAATTTGTTATAACACGTGCGGCAAAGGGGTTTGTATTTTTCAATAGCACCGACCAATACTTGGTCAGTTTCACTTGCCGTTCGGTGCGAAAACTGAGCTAAATTACCACAAGAAACGCAAATAGCATGCACCTTTGTAACATATTCTGCGATCGCCATTAATTGTGGCATCGGACCAAAAGGAATTCCTTTGTAATCCATATCTAAACCTGCTAATATTACACGAACTCCTTTCATTGCAAGTTGATTGACAACATCAACAATGTGTTCATCGAAAAACTGCGCTTCGTCAATGGCTACAATCTTTTCATTCGACCATAAATCCAATATTGCTTGAGCATTTGCTACCACTTGAGCTTTAAGGCTACTTCCCTGATGACTGACAACATTATCGACATGATAGCGATTGTCTAACATTGGCTTCACAAGGAGTAATGGTTGGTTCGCAAATTCGGCACGTTTTAAACGACGAATCAACTCTTCAGTTTTTCCGGAAAACATTGATCCACAAACTACTTCAATCCATCCATTTTGTCTTCCTTCACCAGGAAATTGTTCTAAAAACATGTGCTTTTTGATTTAAAGGTTATCAACATGCTACGGAAGAGAAAATTCTTCATTTCTACAACCGGTGGTACAGTTTTGCTTGGTAACTTTACATACCGAAAGTCGTTATTTTGAAGTTTTTCTCAAACACAAGGTTAGCAACTTCGGTAGAATGTTGAAAAATTGATTTAAAACAACCATGGCGATGCAACAAAAATTGGAAAATACACTGAAGGAAATTGAGGTGGCTATCTCAAAATTATCAAATGGCAACCTTACAATTGAAGACATGGATGCATTGGTTGATCATGCACATTCACTGTATGAAACATCTTTGATTCTGCGATACAAAGCATATGAGACCAAAGTGTTTGGTTCAATTGAAAGTCAAGAGTCAATAGTACAAGTTGAGGATGAGGAAGTTGCACCTGCTCTTGAAGAGATTTTAATAACGATTGAAGAACCGGCTGCAGAACTTCCGCAAATTGAATTCAGTTTGTTTGACGATGTGCAAGCAACTGAAGTAACAGAAATTGAGCTAACGATTGAACAAGAAGTATCTGTAATCGAGGAAACGCATATAGAAGAAACATGGGTTTTAGAAGAAACAGTCGTTGAGTCAGTCGTTGAACTGGTAGAAGATAAAAATGAACTTGAACCTTTTCTTGATGAACCTTTTTCGTTGGAAAAATCAGATCCTCAGCCAGTAGCTGAAAATGATGCGTTCATGGAAAAATTCAATGCGATTGATCCATCGATTGCCAATCAAATCGCTATGTCGCGACTAGATACATTGATTGGTTCTTTTGGATTAAATGAACGTTTGCAATTCATCAATGAACTTTTTGAAGGTTCTAGCGAAGCATTTTCTGAAGCAATTAAAACAATCGACTCTTTATCTGGTCAGCATGAGGCATTGTCCAGAGCTTCCTCACTAGCTGCACAATACAATTGGGATACAGACAGCGAAACAGTTGAAGATTTCGTATTGAAGATCAAACGTCGTTATGCCTAAATGGCTCTTCCTAGTAGGAATCTTTCTATGCAATTTTCACTTTGCTCAATCCAATGATGTAAGGCGCATTTCTGAAGAACTTTGCTCTCCAAAATACAATGGCAGGGGATACGTAAATAAGGGCGATTCGTTGGCTTCCGTTTTTATTGAGCATGAGTTTGAGATGATTGGGCTGAAGAAAAAAAAACGAACGTATTTTCAATCATTTTTTCATGATGTCAATACTTTTCCAGGTGCAATGCAACTCGTTTCGGGAACAGACACCCTTGTTCCCGGCATTGATTATTTGGTAGATCCATCTTGTCCAAGTTTCAATGGCACACTGAAGCTCGCAAGAATAAGCTATAAAATGGCAATGAATCAGGAGCAGCTGCAAAATGAGTTGGTGGCGCTTTTGAAGGGAAAAGTGTACAATGCAATTGTATTGGATTACAGGAATTGCCCCAATGACACCTTGAAACAATTAGCTGGTTTAACACAAACACTTGCGGGCGTTTTGCCTGTTTTTGAATGGACGGATAAAAAATTGACGTGGTCAGTTGCCTCAGAGCTGCTGAAGTATCCACTCATACAGGTGTATGCTGGCAGTAAATTTTCAGAGGAACAGCAATTGAGCGTTCACATTGAAGCAAAACTTCTTAGCAATTATGAATCAAGAAATGTGTTTGGGTATCTGCCTGCAACTAAAAAGTCCAAGAAAACAGTGATTGTATCGGCTCACTACGATCATTTGGGACGTATGGGCGCTGACACTTACTTTCCCGGTGGAAATGACAATGCAAGCGGCACTGCAACGCTGGTAGAGATGGCAAAGCAACTCAAAGGATTGGATCGAAAGGTTAATTACCTATTCATTGCTTTTGCGGGAGAAGAAGCTGGTTTGGTTGGTTCAAAATATTACGTGGAGCATCCAATTATTCCCCTGTCGAAAACGAGATTTGTTCTGAATTTAGACATTATGGGTAGCGGTGAAGAGGGCATTACGGTCGTCAATGCAACGCTTTTTCCTAAAGAGATGGAAGCCTTGCAAAAAATAAATGTCCGTGAGAAGTTATTGACGCAAATAAAACCAAGGGGACCCGCAGCAAACTCAGACCATTATTGGTTTACACAAGCCGGTGTTCCAGCATTTTTTGTGTATACGATGGGGCCCAACAAGAATTACCACGACATCTTTGATACGTATTCAAATTTGAGTTTCCAGGAAACAAATGATTTGCTGAAATTGCTATTGGAGTTTGTTCGAACTATTGAGGAATGATTGGAATGTGAACCCCAATTAAGCAAATATCATCTATCTGTTCATAATCACCCATCCAATCAATCAAGGTTTGTTCGAAAATTTCTTTTTGATCATCGATTTGTAAATGATGATTTTCCGTAATTAAATCTCTCAATCTACGGTACATGAATTTCTTGTTTTTTTCACCGCCGAATTGATCGGCATAACCATCTGTGAAAGAGTAAATCGTTTCTCCATGGGTTAGATTCCTATGAAAGAGTTCAAATTTCTGTGCAGTATCAACATAAATGCCTACAGGAAAATGATTGCCTCGGCATTCTTCCAAATTTCCATCTGGTCCACAGACATAGAAAAAAGCATTTGCTGAAGCGTATTCCATTTTCATCCTATCAAGATCTAATGAAATGACGGCCATGTCCATACCATCTTTTTGTTCTCCGTAATTGCCTTTTTGCTTTAATGCCGCAATTACTTTTTCGCGCATCATTTCTAGAATTTCAGCAGGATTGGAAACCCGATTGGATAAAATGATTTCGTTTAAAAGAGAAACACCAAGCATACTCATGAACCCACCGGGAACACCGTGTCCTGTGCAATCTGCAATGATGTAGATTAGTTTTTCATCCAATTGTGTTACCCAGTAAAAGTCACCACTGACAATGTCTTTTGGGCGAAAGAAAATAAAAGAATCTGGCAAGTAATTTTTGAAGTCTTCAATATCGGGAAGTACGGCCTTTTGAATGCGACCGGCATAATGTATACTGTCCGTAATTTCTTTGTTTTTCTGCTGAATGGTATCGTTTTGATTTGCGATTATATTCCGTTTGTTGACTAACTCAAAATTCGTAGAGATCAGTTCTGTATTGGTAATCTCCAACTCAATTTTTGATTTGTTTTTTAATCGGTATTGCCAAAAACTAAAGACGAGCAAGGCGATCAATAACAGTAAGATAATTGTTCCATATCGGATGACATTTTCCCGCTGTTTTGTTCGTTCCTGAGCCCTTATCTGTTTTAATTTTTCAATGGTACGCTCCTTGTTGAATTTAAATTCCAGCTCTCTGCGCAATACATCACGTGACCGGTCGAGGTCTAAAATACTGTCTTTTAGTTCTGAAAAAGCTTTGAAATGCCGCAGGGCACTCACTTCATCACCAATTTTGAATTCTCCTTCATACCTGAGAAGCAATGATTCCTTTACGAGGTGTGGCAAGGACAGTGATTTTGCTTTTTCTTCAGCAATTTTTGCAAGCTCGACGGCTTCCCTTGATTTTCCAAGATCTAATAGAATTCTAGATTTCACCAGTAATACATTCGTTATTCCGGTTTCATCACCGATGTTCGTTCGAATGATATTGCTACTGTCTAAATTTTTTAAGGCCAGTTGAGAATAACCCATGTCGTGAAGAGTTCTTGCTATGTTTTCAAAAACAAGGGCTTCACGGTTGCCAATACCTAGTTCTTTACTTATAATTAAAGCTTTGCGGTGAAAATACATTGCCTTTTTGAATTCTCCTCTGCGCTGGTACAGTTGACCGATGTTTGTATATCTTCCTGAAACACATTGTTGATCTCCTAGTTTTTTGCAAATGACAAGACTTTGAAATTCTGAAGCCATGGCTTTTTTATCTTCTCCCAGCTCATAGTAGACTTTATACAATGTGAGGTAAGAATTCGCTAATCCACGTATGTCGCCAAATTTCTCTCTAATAACAATGCTTTTTTGAATGTTTTCAATTCCTTTTAGATAATTATCCTGGTAGGAATATGCCAGACCAATAAAAGAGTAACAGGCAGCGCTTCCAAGTGCATCACCTATCCTTAGTTTTAGTCGAAGGCTTTGCTGAATAAGTAATTGACATTTTGGAAAATCTCCTTTGTCAGAATAGTAGGTACCTAGATAGTAGATGGCTGCCGAAAGACCATTGAGATCACCGTATTTTTTTGATTTTTTAATGACTTCTCTCAGAATTTTTTTTCCTTGGTCATACTTGTTCAAAGCTCCAAGTCCCTTTGCTTTGAAGTTTAATAGTTTAAAATAGTAGCGGGAATGCTCTCTTTCGTTTATTTTTGAAAGCGCATCGTCACAGATTTGGATGGATTTTTTATAATCACTTTCATTGTAAATAATTGCCGCCTCATAACAAGATATAGCTGCATTTTGTAATGGATCTTTCCATTTTCCATGCATTCTTTTTATGTTCGATTTTAATTGTTCGTACTTGCCTTGAATTAAAAATTGATCGAGTTGTATGAGTTCATCTTTGAACTTTGGGGCAGATTTAAAATAATGATCAAAGAGCCAACTGTAGTCTGCATTTGGATTTTCACCGCCGTAACATACGCTAAAGGAAACGAAAAGAAGTATGATTGTTCTGGCGAAGAGTCGCATAGGTTACCTTGGTAAATTAGTCGTGTTGCGAAATTACACAAAAGCTTTTATTTCAACATTTTGAAGGTTAAATCTTTTTGGATTAACTGGAATTCTAAAAAGTATGAAGTGATATTTACCCTAACTTTGTATATCTATTGCTTGAAAATGAAACACACTTTCTTTTTATTCTTTGTACTATTTATTGCGAGGGCTTTTGCTCAACCTTATGCTGGAACTGAGAAAGTGATTTCAAAGCAATTGCCGTTAAAAGCTGCTCAGTGCACCCCTCCAACTACAACAACTTATCTCGAATTGAACAATGTACGGGCAATGATTCATACCGCAGGGAATCTCTGGCAAGTGCCCAATCAGAACTTTACGCAGTACGAGATTCCTAAAAATTCAGGCATTATGGCCTTGTTTACTGCGGCCTTGTGGTTGGGAGGGACTGATGTCAACAACCAATTGAAGCTTGCAGCACTTCGTTACAGGCAGGGACAAGATTATTGGACAGGGCCACTCTCAAAAGTTTTCGCAGAAACGACTTATGAAAATTGCAGTAAATACGATAGACATTTTGTGACAACACAAGATATGATTCGTGAATTCAATGCCTGGTATGAGGCTGGAGCGTATGATGCTGCGAATGGCACAAGTACTCAATCTGAATTGTTTCCAGAGTATGAAATTCCAAAGATTATTAAAGAATGGCCAGCGCACGGAGATGTTTCTCAGGGACAGGATTATTACCTGGCTCCCTTCTTTGATTTCAATGACGACGGGCATTACAATTACTTGGATGGAGACTATCCTTGGCACGATATCAAACGAACCAAAGAATGCAAGGTAGATCGGGATGTTTCGCTTTATGGCGACATCAATTTGTGGTGGGTTATGAACGACAAAGGGAATATTCACACGGAAACAGGTGGAGATCCAATCGGCATGGAAATTAGAGCGCAGGCATTCGCATTTGCGTCAAATGACGAGATCAATAACATGACTTTTTACAATTATGAGTTGATCAATCGGGGGACACAAACCCTGTACAATACTTATTTTGGGTTTTTCACGGATGGCGCTTTGGGAAATCCTTATGATGATTACGTTGGTTGTGATGTAAATCGTGGACTTGGATATTATTACAATGGAGATAATTACGATGAAGAACAATCTGGATTCAGGGGTTATGGTTCGTCACCACCCGCGGTGGGAGTTGACTTTTTTGAAGGACCATATCAAGATAATGATGGGATAGACAATGCCTTTGGGATTGGTGTGGATGAAGCTTTAAATGGCATCGGTTATGGTGATGGTATCGTTGACAATGAGCGTTTTGGAATGCGTCGATTTTTGTATTATTCGAATACTACAAATGGTGCAAATCCAAATCAAACGGATCCAATTTCTGCCTCTGATTTCTATAATTATTTGAGGGGTCGATGGAAAGACGGCACGCCCTTTTATTATGGTGGGAATGGCCATATTTCAGATGCTGATGCAAACACGAATGTGCCGTGCGACTTTATGTTTCCCGGTGATACAGATCCGTTGGGTTGGGGTACAGGTGGAAATCCCCAAGAACCTTGGACTGAAGTAACGGCCAATAATCCGCCTAATGACAAGCGTTTTGTCGAATCTGCTGGACCATTTGTTTTAAAACCGGGTGCAGTAAATAATATAACGGTTGGCGTTTGTTGGGCGCGATCAAATGGTGGTGATCCTTTTGAATCTGTTGGTTTTTTGCAGCGCGCAGATGACAAAGCACAGGCCTTGTTTGAGAATTGTTTTAAGGTGTTGGAAGGTCCGCATGCGCCTGAACTAAACATTCAAGAACTGGAAAATGAATTAATATTAACCATTTCAAATCCAGTAAATTCAAACAACTACAATGAGGCCTACGAAGAATTTGATCCATTCATCGTATCGCCTGATCCTCAATCTGATAAAAGTTATCGTTTTCAAGGCTATCAGATTTTTCAATTGAAATCAAAACAATATTCCTTGTCCGATATTGGGGATCCAGATAAAGCAAGATTGGTTGCGCAATGTGACCGAAAAGATGATGTGGGCCGAATAATAAATTTTGAGTTCGATGAAGATTTACAAGCCAGTATTCCTATCGAACGAGTAGATGGTGAGAACAAAGGAATACGCCACAGTTTTTTGGTTAAAAAAGACCTTTTTGCACAAGGAACGGCAGAACTTGTCAATTTTAAAAGATACTATTACATCGCTCTTGCTTATGGTTACAACAATTACAAAGAATACGACCCAAATGATCCGGAAGCACTAGATGGGCAGAAGAAAAAATACCTACCAAGTCGCAAGGCTGCAATGGGGGAGGTGAAATCAATTGAAGCTATTCCGCACAATCCTACTCCGGAGGCAGATGGAACTTTGCATTATCTGGAATATGGACAATCACCTATCATTGCGCGAATGGATGGTTATGGTAATGGGAACAGATCTTTAGAATTTACGTCTACGACGCTCGGTTCTATTTTGAACAACGGTAAAATTCAGCAACCCTATTACCAAAAAAACAACGGACCTCTCAATGTAAAAGTTGTAGATCCCCTGAATGTGGCGGATGGGTATTTTGAATGCCGTTTCACGGATTATGTGGTTTCCGATCTTAATGGTGCGGATACCGCATCTTTTGTTATCTATCGTTACGAAAAAAGTGGAGGCGCTTTGCTGGATTCTGTGACTTCTGAACAAACGATTACAATGGACAATGAGCAAATCATTCCGCAGTGGGGTATTTCTGTCCAGATTCATCAAGAAAAATATTACGGACCATCTGGAAATGCTGCTTCAAAAACCACGGACATGATCAATAGTTCGATCACATTTGGCGATAGTGCAAAGCAGTGGTTAACATTTGTTTCTGACAACGATGCGTTTTTCCCAACAAATTGGATTCGATCAGGTATTTATGCTCCAGAAACTGATCCGTCAAATGCTGCCTACGAATGTCTGCCGAATGGCGCGGGCTACCTTGATCCGTGCAGCTACAAAGATGAGGTTGG
>JBIIQP010000040.1:0-17336 GCA_044341975.1 Crocinitomicaceae bacterium | reverse complement strand
TGGTGTAAGGCAAGGATTCACTGCGTACATCAAGGCTACCGTTCCTGAAACATAAGGCGCTGCGAAAGAAGTTCCGTTACCAGTAACATAATATCCAGGAGAAGTTGACAATGCGATATCGTATCCAGGAGCACAAATATCTACAGAACTATTGTGTTGGTGTGTAGATGCTGGATTTCCAATATAGCGCTCATGGTTATCAAAAGGACCAACACTTGATACTGCAATCACGTGATCAAATGCTGCAGGATAAACCAAGTTGTCAGGACCACCGCATGTACCGCCGTTTCCTGCTGCTGCAATCATTGTAGAACCATTTGCGTATACTTCGTTGATAATCTCTTGTGCATAGTAATTATAGTAGCAACCAGACGCCCAGCTCATATTGATTACTTTAGCGCCAGAATACGTTGCTGAAAGTAATTCATTGTAATCCATCACGCGCAATTGCAAACGGCTATTGTAACCAATTGAACTTTTTCCCATTCCATTGTTTGTGTTTCCAGCAGCAGTAATTGCAGCAGCTGTACCGTGCGTATAATCTGTGCTGTAGTTATCGGAAACGAATGTGTATTTCCCAACTAATTCTTCATGTCCTAGGTGATAATTCGCATCTGTTATAGCGATTACAACATTCGTGTCTCCAGTTGTAATGTCCCATGCAGCTCCCGCATTGATTAAATTTAAAGCGTAATCGTTTGCGAATGCCAAGTTGTAATCGTTTGGCAAACCAAGTGTTACGAACTCAGGTGCTATCTCTGGTTGAGCAAAAACTTTCGTTTGGTTTGACAATGCCACTAATAAATCGTTCGCATCACAATTACAAGTCATTTCAACTACCTTCAAACTTTCCTTGTTATGTGAAGCAGGAAACGCTTGTTTTACAGAAGATATATTGAATGACTTTAATGTATTTTTTACCTCTGCAGAATTCAATCCTTGCTCATCAGTTACTTTCACCCAAACTTTCCCAGTTTGTGCTACTGCTGCTGTGCTGATCAAAAATGATGCTGCGATCATTTTTACTGCTGTGGTGATTTTTATTGTTTTCATAACTCTTTTTGTTCATTGCTTGAAACAAAGTTGAGCCTATTCTATGGTGTAATATCAATTAAAAAAGTAACAGAAATCAATTTACAATTAACACACTAAGTGAGGTTGCGGAATACGTGTAAGCAGACTAAGTAGATCTACTTAGAAGGTAAGAAATATAGAGGCGAATTAGGGAAAGTTCAAAGCGTTCAAAGCAGATCAATACGTTCAAAAGTTCAATCCTCTCCCTTACTCCCTCTCCAAAGAGGGAAACATAATTGTGGGAAGGAAATATAACACGAGGATGCAAGAATAAGTTTAATTCTAAGCATACTTTAAGGCACAAATTCAGAAAAAGCCGATGGCTTTTGACGCCAATAACCCATTATTTTGAGAATGCAAAAGATCTTTCTTTGTGACCTATTCAGGGTTTTCATTTTCATTAAACTAGTGTCTTTGTGGTGAAATAAAGATCAATTCGTTCAAAGAGTTCAAGAGTTCAAAAGAACGTTCAAGGCGTTCAAGAGTTCAATACGTTCAAGAGCTCAATTCGTTCAAAGAGTTCAAGAGTTCAAAAGAACGTTCAAGGCGTTCAAGAGTTCAATACGTTCAAGAGCTCAATACGTTCAAGAGTTCAATGCGTTCAAGAGCTCAATACGTTCAAGAGTTCAATGCCTTCAAGAGTTCAAAGAAGGTTCAATTGTTAACTTGATGATTTTAGAATGAGAAGTTGCAATGGCATCACGGCAGATGGAAAAACCAACACACCAGATTATCTTTTCTTGATCTACAACGACGAGTTGATATTTTTTCTTGTTGGCAGGAATCTTTGCATCCCTTAGAATGTCTGAAATAAGTTTGGAGCCTTTCATACCAATTGGCTTCATACGATCACCAATTTCCCAAGTTCTAACGGTTAGTTCGCCCTGGATCTTATCAGGATCAACATATATGCAATTCAAATCAAAATGACTTGGCAGTTCTGCACATTCTTCCTTTGCAATGACTAGCTTTTGTGGATTGGAAACTTTGGAAAAATAAAATCCGTTTTCTTCTTTAAAAACAGCTTTGAACCTTGGATTTTTCAGATTTATTAATTTTCCTTTTTCAGACTTCCTGAGTTTTTTTAATTCTTTTCGTAATCCTGGAGACAAATGAAATTCGCGCACAAATTCCATCAACTGATGCTCGTCCCAATGATCATAAATAGAAAACGGCAACAATGATGTCGAATCAAATTCATTCAAAAAAGTTTTAACATCCTCCTGAATGAGCAGAATACTCCGCTGAAACTGCTCTATTAAAAAAAGAGTCTCGCCCCCTATATCAGAATAAGAGAGGGACATTTCTGGCAGCAAAACATTTCTTAGCTTGTTGCGAGCATAATCCAGTTTTTCATTGGAGCGATCTTCTCGCCAAGAAATTCCATTTTGATGCGCATACTCGATTATTTCAGCTTTTGAGAACGGTAAAAGAGGCCGACATTTCCAATCGCTTGCAGGCAACATAGCGGAAAGTCCCATCATTCCACCTCCCCTGGCCAAATTGAGAAAAAAAGTTTCAATCTGGTCGTCGGCATGATGTGCGAATAAAACTTTGCCATTTTTTTCAAGACAAGCTGTCTTCAAAAGTTGATACCGCATTTTTCGGGCTGTTTCCTGAAGATTGCCACCCTCCTGTTCTAACTTTTCACGTAAATCAACTTTGTGAACCGAGTATTTAATGCCTCTTTTTTCAGCTTCTTGCTGCACAATCAATTGGTCTTTATCGGAATCGTCTCCACGCAACTGATAATTTATATGCACAACCTCAGTTTCAAGTATGAATTTTGCCGATAAATGCAAGAGAACCATTGAATCAACACCTCCACTGCAGGCCACGATACCGTGATTCAACTCGTGTTCTTCAACAAACGATTTGAAATATCCCTCGATTTTACTCATTCATACCGTCCATGATGCGTTTTACTTTCACCATACATTCCTCAAATTCCTGTTCAGGATCAGAACCAATCGTAATTGCGCTGCCTACAGCACATGATAAATACTTTTCATTGGCATTGTACAATAACGTTCGGATGACAACATTAAAATCAAAATTGCCATTGGGCTGCATGTAACCAATTGAACCAGAATACACACCTCTTTTGAATGATTCATATTCTTCAATTAATTCCATCGCCCTCACTTTTGGTGCTCCAGTCATTGAACCCATTGGAAAAGTAGCTTTCAAAATATCCAGAAATTCTGTGTCTTCAGCTATTTCGCATGAAACAGTAGAAATCATTTGATGCACTGTATCATAGGAGTAAATCCCGCACAATTCATCAACCTGCACTGTGTCTTTCAATGCCACAATAGAAAGATCATTTCTTACTAAATCTACAATCATCACATTTTCCGAGCGTTCCTTCGGATCTTCAGAAAGGTGTTTTTTATTCAACACGTCTTCTTCGCTATTTTTTCCTCTGGGCGCTGTGCCCTTAATAGGTTGTGTAATCAAACGATTATCCTGTTTTCTGATGTATCGTTCCGGACTGCCGCACAAAATGGTATACTGATCAAATTTTAAAAATGCAGACTGTGGTGCATGGGTGAGGTGATTCAGTTTAAAATAGGCATCAAACAAATAGTTTATCTCCACATTTTCAGCAAAGAACTCTTGACAAAAATTAATCTCATAAATATCTCCTTTTTGAAGATGCTCTTTTAATTTAACTATTGTAGCCAAGTATTCATCTTTAGAGATTCTCGGCTGAAAATCAAATTGGTAATGGTGGAAATTGCAATCGGTTTCTTCTTCAAGAATTGTATTCACGAAGTCTAAACTTTCTGCTGATTTATCTCCTTGAATGAATTCAAAGTTTTCATGATCCATCCTTACCACATATTCAGGAACCCAGAAGAAAAGTAAAGGAAATTTGGCGTGATCAGTATTTTCACTCTTTAGACCATGCAATTGTTCCTTGAGATCGTAACTTAAATATCCAAATTTATGTTCTCCTTCATTTCGCGCCAGAAAAGACGAATAGGCATTCAGATCACCCTTGTAATCAATAACTACACGATCCTTCTCGCCAAACGCAAGAATGCTGCTTCCGTCATTACTATTTAAATACGCTACTGTAGAATACATAATGCTAAAGTTAGTAATAACCCTGCTGCCAAAATCACTTGAATTATCGACTTATTTTTAACTTTCCACTTTAAACTTAATTCTCGCCATTTGTATAGGTTACTTAAACTAATTGTTGGCTTAAGCATTCGACTTTATTACAGGAAAGTAAAGATCAATAACCTACCATTTTTGGATGTGGAAGGTCCTGTAATTATTATAGCCAATCATCCCAATACATTGATGGATGCATGGATAATCGGCCATGTTTGCAAGCAACCTATTCATTACATGGCGAAGAGCACCTTTTTTAGTTCTCCCTTGAAAAAAAAGCTTTTAACAAGCCTAAACATGATTCCCATTAATAGAAGGACCGATGGAAATGTTGAGGGAATTTCCAACACTGATTCCTTTGAGGCGTGCTATAAAATTTTAGAAGAAGGAAAAATATTGGTAATTTTTCCAGAGGGCAATAGTTTCCCCGAACGAAAACTCAGGGAATTGAAATCCGGTACTGCGCGCATTGCACTTGAAGCTGAGCGACGGAATGGTGGGAAATTGAATTTGAAAATTATTCCTGTCGGAATTTATTACTCGCAAGCAGAAAAATTCAGAAGTTCGGTAATGGTCACCGTAGGACAAAGCATAGGTGTCACAGAATTAGTACCCGAATTTCAAACAAACAGTTCGCTTGCGGCGAAGAAACTAACTGAAAAATTTAGAATTCACCTTGAACGCGTGCTTGTAACCGCAGAGAATGCTGACCAAGAGGCGATGATTGAAACACTTTTTCAATTGCTGAGAAAAAAAGAAGAGGCATTGAACGTCGAAAAAGGAGCTGAATTCATGCAAACAATCAAAAGGAACATCGAAGAAATCCAGCTCATTGCACCTTATAAAATTGCCGAAATTCAACAATTGATAAAAACAGTCAAATGGCAACAGGAAAAATTGGCGATTCAAGCAGATTTTGTAAGTCGGCGATTCAGATCCAGGCTGTATATCATGCAGATCTGCTTATCCATTCTTTTCCTACTCTTTGGATTGCCCTTTTTTTTATTTGGTTTCATTCACAACGCTATCCCCTTTAAGTTAACCGACTTTCTTGTGCCAAAAATCACAAAATACATCGAATACTTCGCTGCCATGAATATTTTGCTAGCACTGGTTTTCTATCCTCTCACTTATTTTTGTTTCGTAGAAATCTTTACATCTGTATTTCATCCCGTATTTTTTGTAAAACTCATCTACCTATTTTCGCTCCCATTTTCAGGACTTTATGCGCATTCATTTTTGTATTACTTCAAAAGAATTGGACAGAAATGGCACTATATTTTTCTCATATTCAAACAAAAAGAAGCGCTTAAAGAATTACAGGAGAATAAAAAATCTCTTGAGAAACTTATCAGCTTTTACTAAAAATGGCTACCCTATCAAGAGTAGCCATCTAAAACTAAATTATAGAATTGGTTTATTATTTTTTAATCTCATTGAGCTTCATTGCATACCCTTGCATTACTCTGGAGAAGAATCCAGATGACACCTTAGACTTGTAAAATTTCTTATTTGCTCTATCGAATATGTGAAATGGTCTTGAACCAGAAAATGAAAATGAAAATGAATCATCTTCGTAAAGTTTAATATCAGAAGGTCCTTGAGAAAAAACAAAGGGATAAGCATCTAAATCCTGGTATTCTTCATTTTCCTTTAAATCGCTGAACGTAACGAATTTTTTCTTTCCGGAATAGAATTTATCAAATGCTTTCTTGGCATATCTGTCATATGCATCATTTTGCCACATCATAATCAATAGGGTTTGGTCTTTACGAATAAAGCCCTCTGGAACTGTTTCTTTTTCAACTGATACACTTTTTTTAACGACTCCTCTTACAATCAGTCCAACCCCGCATGAATTCAACATCATTGCTAAAATGACTATGAGAGCAACGGGAAGACCGTAAATTTTTGATTTTTTTTGCATATATTTTGTTTTGGTTGGGACAAAACTAGGTTAAATAAAAGGCAAGCACCTGTTTTACTATAAAAATGACTACAATTTTATCATTTTCAGTAAAATTCATTCAATGTTTAACAAAGTATTCAAGTCTTCAAAAACAATAAGTATATTCAAATACGATCCAATAGAACTAATAGAAAAGTCATTATATTCGCACTATGTGCGGCATAACAGGTTTTTTTGATCATCAATCCAATACTTCTTCGGAAATTATCGAAAAAATGACCAACACGATGGTTCACCGTGGACCGGATGGTGGCTCAACAATTTTGCTAGATTCGAATAATGTGAAAATTGGTCTAGGCCATCGCAGATTAGCAATCATAGATTTGACGGATCATGGAAAACAACCCATGCAATTTCAACATCTTTGGATTACATTCAATGGAGAAATCTATAATTACAAAGAACTAAAATCAGAATTAGAATTACTTGGTCACTCCTTTTCAAGTCAGTCTGATACGGAAATGATTTTGCACGCCTTCATGGAATGGCGAGAAAAATGCTTGGATAAGTTCATCGGTATGTTTGCATTTGTGATTGTAGATCAATCGACAGGAAAAGTTTTTGCAGCAAGAGACCGAGCGGGAGTAAAACCACTTGTTTTTTATAAAAAGAAAGATCTTTTACTTTTTGGGTCAGAATTGAAAACGTTTCACCAACATCCTCGATTCGAAAAGGAACTCGATTCTTCCGCTGTTGCTTTGTTCTTGCAATACGGCAATGTTCCTGCACCACATTGTATTTTTAAAGATTGTTTCAAATTATTACCTGGACATTACCTGACTTGCGATCTCACTAACCAAAGGTTGGAGATTAAAAAATACTGGGACGTTTACGACGCCTACAATCAGCCCAAACTTGATTTGGGTTTCGAAGAAGCCAAGAAGGAAACCACAACTATTTTGCAAAAAGCATTCGATTACCGCATGGTAGCGGATGTGCCTGTAGGTGTTTTCCTGAGTGGTGGCTACGACAGCGTTTCCGTTACAGCTTTACTTCAAAAAGATCGGACTGAAAAATTAAAAACGTTCACCATCGCTGTTCCAGATATCGGTCTGAATGAAGCACCCTATGCTGCAGATGTTGCAAAACATTTGGGAACTGATCATACAGAGATTAATTGCACACAGCAAGAAGCCATTGAATTAATTCCCCAATTGCCACATTTCTACGATGAACCATTTGGCGATAGCAGTGCCATTCCAACGACATTGGTAAGTTTAATGGCCCGAAAACATGTAACTGTCGCACTTAGTGCTGATGGTGGTGATGAACTTTTTGCAGGATACAATCGCTATGATTACCTCATGCGGCATGGATCTAAAATCGCTAATATACCAAAACTGGTAAGGAAGACGATTGCACAGACAATGGAGCTCTTACCCGCTGACAAAATTCCAGTTCTCAAAAACAAATACAACTTTCACAATCGCTATGAAAAGCTGAAAGGTATTCTGCGTGATCCATCGCCTGAAAAAATAATGCAAAGCTTGAGTCAGCAGTATGATGCGACTCAACTAAAAACTGTTTTGAAGGCCCCTTTCAAAGAACTCGAAACTGCCTATCAATCGACAGCGCTGAGAAAAGAATTCTATACGCCTCTTTCCTACATGATGGCGATTGATTACACTACATATATGGTGGATGATATACTCCAAAAGGTAGACCGAGCAACAATGACGGCGAGCTTGGAAGGCCGCGAACCTTTTATGGATCAGCACATCATCGAATGGGCAGCACAATTGCCTGATAACTTCAAATACCATAATGGCATAAAGAAATACATCCTGAAGGAAATAGTGCATGATTATGTGCCAAAATCGCTCATGGATCGACCTAAAATGGGATTTGCCATTCCGATTGCTGATTGGCTTCGAAATGATTTGAGAGATTTATTGGAAAGCTATCTTTCAGAAGACAGAATTCGAAAAGAAGGACTTCTGAACTGGGATTATGTTGCTGAGTTGAAAACGAAATTTATCCAAGGACGAAAAGAATATGATCTCAAAATCTGGTACCTTCTCATGTTTGAAATGTGGATGGAAAAGTGGGGAACGACCTAAGACTAAATTGATTCTATTTTGAATATTCTATATATCTCTTACGACGGTATGACGGATCCTTTGGGTCAATCGCAAGTGTTGCCCTATCTTAAGGGACTTTCAAAAAATGGTTACAACTTCCACCTCATCAGCTTCGAAAAACCGGACCGATTTAAAGCTCACGAGTCTACGATCAAAAACATCTGCAAAGACGCTAATATAGAATGGCATCCCATGAGCTATACGAAAAGACCTCCTGTTTTTTCTACCTTGTGGGATGTGAGAAAAATGAAATCATTAGCGCTTAAATTGCATAAGCAACATCGTTTTGAGCTCATCCATTGCAGAAGTTATCTTTCAGCATTGGTTGGACTTCACTTCAAAAATCGCTTAGAAGTGCCATTTCTTTTTGACATGCGTGGCTTTTGGGCAGATGAGCGAATCGATGGCAAAATTTGGGAGTTAAAAAATCCATTGTATAGAACTATCTACAATTTTTTTAAGAAAAAGGAAAAACAATTTTTTCGTGAATCAGATCATATTATTTCACTCACCCATAATGGCAAAGAAGAAATTCTTGGAAATATTTGTCCGGAATTAAGTGAGCAAAAAATTACAGTCATTCCTTGCTGTGTCGACCTTGAATTGTTCAATCCGAAAAAAATTAAGTCCGAAGAACAACAGCAGCTAAAAAATAAATTGGGAATCAACGAGAACGAATTCATCATTGGATATGTTGGTTCTATTGGCACATGGTATATGTTACCTGAAATGTTGCAGCAATTCAAAGCGATTAAAAAAACAACCGAAAATGCTCGCTTCCTTTTCGTTACAGGAGAACCAAAGGAAACAATTTATGAAGAAGCCACTAAAAATGGAATCCAATCAAGCGATTTGATAATTACAAGTTGTTTGCACAAGGAAGTGCCTTTGCATGTTTCTTTATTTAATGCCGGAATTTTTTTCATTCGCCCAACCTTTTCGAAAAAAGCATCTTCACCTACAAAACAAGGAGAAATAATGGCAATGGGAATCCCACTGATTTGCAATGCTGGTGTAGGTGATACGGACAGAATTGTTCGCAATTACTCTGCTGGAATTGTCATTGATGATCTGAATAATATGTCTGAAGAGATCATTGAACTGATGAGACACTCCTTTGATCCTGCCAAAACTATGCATGGCGCAAGCGAATTTTTTGGATTAAATGAAGGAGTCAATCGCTATTTGAGTGTTTACCGCCATTTAACTCAAGATTAATTAACTTTACAGCCATGTCTGGAAGGATTTATTTTCTGGTTCCATACCCCCACGGAGAAGCACCTTCGCAACGATTTCGCTTTGAGCAGTATTTCGATGTCCTAAAGGAGAATGGATTTGAAATCGAGGTACATCCCTTCTACGATTACGATACATGGCAAACTCTATACCTGAAAGGGCATTACCTAAAAAAAACCTGGAAAGTCTGTCTCAGTTTCCTGAAACGTTTTGGATTGCTCTTCAAACTTTCAAAAGCAGACCATATCTTTATCCACCGGGAAATCTCCCATGTCGGACCACCCCTATTTGAATGGTTCATCAGTAAAATTTTAAGAAGGAAATATATTTACGATTTTGATGATGCTATCTGGCTAGAAAATTACAGTGAAACAAACTCGCGCTTTCATTGGGTAAAAGCCTATTGGAAAGTCAACCATTGCATGAAATGGGCTAGCAAAATATCAGCAGGAAATGAATACCTGGAAAGTTATGCGCGACAATACAACAAGAATACAACGATAATTCCTACCACTATTGATACAGAGAACCATCATAATTTACGATGTAATCATTCATCAGAAATTCCAGTGATTGGTTGGACAGGATCACACACAACAATGCGCTACTTGGATGAGCTCGTTCCGATACTTCAGGAATTGGAAGAGAAATTCACCTTTCGATTCAGAGTAATTTCAAATGAAAAACCAGATTATCCGCTTAAATGCCTGGAGTTCGTAAAGTGGACAAAAGAGACTGAAATTGAAGATCTTGCTGGCATCCATATCGGTGTAATGCCGCTTCATCATGATATTTGGTCAGAAGGAAAATGTGGCTTTAAAGGATTGCAATACATGGCGCTTGGAATGGCAACTGTTATGTCACCTGTCGGCGTGAACACAGAAATAATTGAGCAAGGCGTAAATGGCTTTCTCGTTTCTGGACATGAGGAATGGAAATCAAAATTGCAATTGCTGCTTGAAAATCCTGCATTGAGAGTGGAATTAGGAAATGCCGGACAAAAAACGATTGAAGAAAGGTATTCGGTAAAAGCAACTGCGACGAAATATCTAAAGTTATTCAACGACTAACACATTACCCATGAAACTTGTTTTCGCAACGCACAACAAAAACAAAGCGATTGAAATACAATCGCTCATGCCTGAAGGAATAGAAGTGCTAACCTTGGATGAAATAGGTTGCATAGAGGACATACCCGAAACTGCAGACACATTGGAAGGAAACGCAAAAATCAAAGCAGATTTTGTTTATGAAACTTATGGTAATAATTGTTTTGCAGACGATACCGGGTTGGAGGTCGTAGCACTGAACAATGAACCTGGAGTTTTATCCGCTCGCTATGCCGGTTCAGCGAAAGATCCCGAACAAAACATGCAACTTCTACTCGAAAATTTAAGCCGTCACAACAACCGTTCGGCCCAATTCAGAACTGCGATTGCACTCCGCTTGAATGGTGAAACTCATTTATTTGAAGGCATTGTAAGTGGAACAATCACAGCTGAAAAAAGAGGCAATGATGGATTTGGCTATGATCCTATTTTTCAACCTGAAGGCAGTCTACGCACCTTTGCCGAAATGAGTTTAACAGAAAAAAATGGTATGAGTCACCGGGCACGGGCACTGGAAAAGATGCTTGATTTTCTGAGCGAAAAAATCACTAAATAATCATTGATTCA
Source organism: Crocinitomicaceae bacterium (assembly GCA_044341975.1). Taxonomy (GTDB): domain Bacteria; phylum Bacteroidota; class Bacteroidia; order Flavobacteriales_D; family Crocinitomicaceae; genus M0103. The sequence continues at coordinate 6,174 of JBIIQP010000040.1, read as the reverse complement.
ATGGGGTAACGCTCCTTGAATTCCTTAAAAATTAATTACATTTGCTTCCATTCAGGAAGTAAATTTCCGACGTACAAAAAAAAATCATAATGAGTTCAAAATCAAAGATTTATTACACATTGACCGACGAAGCACCCGCGTTGGCAACCTTTTCATTTTTACCGATCGTAAAAGCTTTTACACACTCTGCAGACATCGAAATTGAAACAAAAGATATTTCTTTGGCAGGTCGCATACTTGCTGTTTTCCCGGATTACTTGCGTGATGATCAAAAAATAGGAAATGCCCTGACTGAACTTGGGCAATTGGCTACAACTCCAGAAGCAAATATCATTAAAACACCAAATATCAGTGCATCTGTGCCCCAGCTTAAGGCTGTCATTTCTGAATTGCAAAGTCAAGGTTACAACATCCCAGATTACAATGAAAATCCCGGAACTGACGCCGAAAAAGATGCTAAATCCCGTTATGACAAAATCAAAGGAAGTGCTGTAAACCCTGTTTTAAGAGAAGGAAATTCAGATCGACGTGCTCCACTTTCTGTTAAAAACTATGCAAGAAAACACCCGCATTCAATGGGGAAATGGACCGCAGATATTCAATCACATGTGTCTTGCATGAGCGACGGCGATTTCTTTCACAACGAAAAATCAGTTCGAGTTGAATCAGCAGGTACGTATCGTATTGAATTCAAAGACCAATCCGGAAATACTGCAGTATTGAAATCTGATGCTCCTCTTCAAGCTGACGAAATCATAGATGCAACCTTCATGAGCAAAAAGAAACTTGTCGCTTTCCTTGAAAACCAAGTACAGGATGCAAAAAACAAGAATGTCTTGTTCTCCTTACACATGAAGGCAACCATGATGAAAGTATCGGATCCAATTATTTTTGGGCATGCCGTAAAAGCTTTCTTCAAACCTGTTTTCGAAAAACATGGACAAACGCTCAATGAAATCGGAGTGGATGTTCGAAATGGTTTTGGAGATTTAGTGGCAAAAATCGCGACACTTCCAACAGATAAAAAAGAAACTATTGAAGCAGACATCAAGGATTGCTTTGAAAATGGCCCTGCAATAGCGATGGTCAATTCAGAAAAAGGAATTACAAATTTACATGTACCAAGTGACGTCATTGTTGATGCATCTATGCCCGCTATGATTCGAAATTCTGGTCGCATGTGGAACAAAGACAACAAAGCGTTGGATACAAAAGCCGTTCTCCCTGATAGCAGTTACGCAACAATTTATCAAACGATGATTGATTTCTGCAAGAAAAATGGTGCATTTGATCCTGTAACGATGGGCACTGTTCCAAATGTTGGATTGATGGCACAAGCCGCCGAAGAATATGGTTCTCATGATAAAACATTTGAGATTAAGTCAAATGGAACAATTAGTGTAATTGATAACAATGGAAAAGTTCTTTTAACTCACGATGTGGAAGAAGGAGATATTTGGAGAATGTGCCAAGTAAAAGACGCACCAGTAAAAGATTGGGTTAAATTGGCTGTTACACGCGCTAGACTTTCCAATACTCCAGCGATTTTTTGGTTAGACAACAACCGTGCTCACGATGCACAATTGATCGAAAGAGTGCAATTGTACTTTAAAGACCATGACACAAATGGATTGGAAATACGTATTCTTTCGCCGGATGAAGCAATTCAATTTACGATGGAAAGAATCGTACAAGGGAAAGATACGATTTCGGTTACAGGGAATGTTTTGCGTGATTACCTGACTGATCTTTTTCCAATTCTTGAAGTAGGTACAAGCGCGAAAATGTTGTCTATTGTTCCACTTATGAATGGTGGTGGTCTATTTGAAACAGGCGCCGGTGGTTCAGCACCAAAACATGTTGAGCAATTTGTTGAAGAAGGACATTTACGTTGGGATTCACTCGGTGAGTTTTTGGCGTTAGCAGCATCGCTTGAGCACTTAAGCGTAACGAACGGAAATAAAAAAGCACAAGTTTTAGCAGATACCTTAGACAAAGCAACAGGACTTTTATTGGACAATAATAAATCTCCAGAAAGAAATGCGGGAGAATTGGACAATCGAGGAAGTCATTTCTATATCGCGCTCTATTGGGCACAAGCATTGGCTGAACAAACGACTGATGCATCACTCCAGTCTATCTTCGCTCCAGTTGCAGCAGAGTTAGCGGCAAAAGAAAATATAATCTTGGATGAATTAAACAAATCGCAAGGCGCGCCAATTGACCTTGGTGGGTATTACCATCCCGATTTCGAAAAAGCATCACATGCAATGCGACCAAGTGAAACTTTGAATGCGGCTTTAACTAAATTTTAAATGATCGCATAATTATTAAATTGACTAAAAAGGCTTTACATTCGTAAGGCCTTTTTTCATTTTCTACACATTCGAACAATTATCGGCATGAAAAAGTACATTTTACTGCTCTCTCCCTTCGTTTTGTTGATTTCATGTAAATCGACAATTGCACCTGTTGCACCTGTTATTACAGTGCAAGAAATTCCAGTACCTGCGCAGAAAGAATCTTCCATTGCCTTACCAATTAAAATCAATTTACAACCCTATTTCAATGAGACGGAAAAGGCATTGCCTAAAACGTTCAATGGAAAAGAAGATAACTGTGAAGGTGTGAGCTACGCCTATAAATTCGTACGAAACCCCATTCAATTTGATGGCAAAGGAGACCTGATGTATTTTGAAGTAGACGGCAAATATTCATTGAACCTAAATTATTGTCCTGAATGCACCTCCCTATTTGATAAAAAAGGAAATTGTGTGGTTCCAAGAGTCTATGCGAGCTGTGGAGTTGGCGAACCAATGCGCAGGGTTTCTGTTGGTTATGCCACCAATTTTTCAATCACGCCTGATTTCAAGTTTAAAACCAAAACAGACCTGAAGAAATTTGAAACGATCGATCCCTGCGAAATTACAGTCTTCAGTTACGACGCAACCTCCAAATTAAAGAAGGAAGTCACAGGTGTATTAAAGGATCTTGAAAAAACAATTGATAACGAAATTGCATCGATTGACATAAAATCTGAACTTCAGGAAGTCTGGAAATTGTTGGCCGAATCATCAGCAATCGAGGGATATGGTTTCTTGAGCCTGCAACCTAAATCACTTTCGCTCAGCGATATCCGTTTCGAGAACAAAACCGCCTTTGTAGATCTCAACCTCACAGTACAACCTACCTTTACAACAGAAAAACCACTACAAAAAGAGGCAAAACTTCCCAACTTATCTGAGCACAAAAAAGCCAAAGGATTCAACATTGAATTGGATGCCATTGCTACCTACGATTCCTTGAGTTCCATCATGACCAAAGCCATTCAAGGGCAATCGGTGAAGATCAAGAACAACGAAGTGATTTTTAAAAAACTGGAAGTACATGGTGCGTCCAATAAACAATTACAACTGAAACTGGAATTCGACGGTAAGAAAAGTGGAGTGCTTTACCTCATAGGTACACCAGCCTTCAACAGTGAAAAACAAACCATCTCGTTCCCAGATTTGGCTTTCGAACTGGAAAGCAAGAACTTACTATTGAAATCTGCCAAATGGCTCTTCAGCGACAAAATCACCAATGCGATGCGCGAGCAGGCAAAGTTTGACATCACACCTTATATGGTTGAAATGAAAGGCACACTGCAAAAAGAACTAAATACTGAACTGACCAAAGGTGTTTTTCTAAAAGGAAAAGCGGAATCACTCGAACTCAAAGAAATATTTCCCGGAAAAGATGCTTTGTTACTGCGCATCAATACGAAAGGGGAGCTGAGGCTTTCGATGTGAAAAGTCAACTTAACATTTTTTTTAATTTGATCGGAACTAGTATTCATAACAAACTTGGTTCATAAAATAAATCCGTACAGAAAATGTAATCTCCAGTTAAGAAATCTCCATCTTCTTAACGATTCACCATGTGTTCCGCTAGTTGAGGAAAGCAGTTATAGAGCTCCACTTTTAAATTACTTTCTATTTCCAGCATTTCAATGGCTTGTTTCATGCAGTGTAACCATTCCTCTTTTGCTGCGTTGTCAATTTTGTGAGGAAGATGTCGCATACGCATTCTTGGCTGACCAAATTCTTGGCTGAAGAGAACAGGTCCACCAAGAAATTGAGTAAGAAATAATAACTGCTTTTTTTTTACAAGTTCTTTGTCGGAATGAATAAAAAGTGGTCCGATTTTTTCAGATGCAAATACCAAATTATAAAATGAATCCACTAATTTCTCCAATTGCTCGGAACCAATTTGCTGATAAAGAGTTACCATTTGTGATAAAAAATTATTCTGTACGAAGTAAAAACGGTTTTTTTCCTAAATTTAGTAATTGAAGATGACTCGGATCTTACTAACCATATTCCTTTCATTCACCTTTTTGTGTATTCAAGCGCAAACGGAAAAGGTGCAATCAGAATCTATTGCAGATTGTGAGGGTGCAATCAATGTCTTTAAATCCGGGAATTATTCGCTTCAATTTACAGGAAAACCAGGCTATGTAGATGATCTTTTGAACTATCCTTCATTATCCGATATTTCAAGTAAAAACATTGTATGGGTTTCTTTTATTGCTGATGCAGACGGAATATTGACGCTTGACGCAAAGATTAATGAGAACTTTATTCAAATGATCATTTTCCAGGAAACAACGTCAAATGTGTGCGTTGAACTTTCAAATGGAACCGCCGAAATCAAGCGGATCTATAAAAAGATGGATCAACAAGTTGTTGGACTCGATTCAAATGTTGCGGGTGGGAAGCTATATCCATTATCATTGCTCGCTGGACAAAAAATTATGATTGCTTTTACAACTTTAGAAAAAACCAAATCAACTGTAAAATTTGATTTCAATTTTCATTCCGAGGGAGAATCTCAATTTTCTCTTAAACAACCAAAAATACTAGATAATAGAAAAGATGATTTTGGACCAACTCTAACAATTTTTGCAAGAGACAAGGAATCCAACACACCAGTCATTGGAAATATCATAATCGAAGATTCAAAAGAATTATCAGGCCTTTATCGTTGCAGTGATTTACTATTAACAGCTCCAAGACCAGATAAAGTATTTATTCGATGTGATGCAGAGGGCTATTTCTTTGAAGACAAAGAGGTAACCTTAGTTGCTACCTCCGACCAACAAATCATGTTCAAACTTGAGCGCATTGGAAAAGGAAAAAGCTTTCAAATTGAGGAAATTGAATTCAAACCTGGTACCAGTGAAATCATGCCTGAATCAGAATCAAAATTGCGACGTTTAAAAGACTTTATGGCACTAAACTCAGATGTGAATATCGAAATTCAGGGCCATGTTTTTTTAATTGGTGAAAATGGATTTGCCTCCCAAAAATTATCCGAAGGCAGGGCAAGACGCGTTATGGCTTATCTCGCCGAAAATGGCATTAACAAAAATAGAATGACTGCTGTTGGTTATGGAAATACCAAGCCTGTCTATCCAGAACCTAAGTTCGCATATGAGGAACAGGCAAATCGCAGGGTTGAAATTCTTGTGAAATAAAAAAGGCCCCACTGGGCCTTCTCAATCAAATCGTCATGATCTCCTTTTCTTTTTGATCCAATAAATCGTCTACTTTTTTGACGTATACATTGGTTAAATTCTGTATTTCATTCTCTGCGTCCTTTGACATGTCTTCAGAAAGGCCATCATTTTTAAGATCTTTTACCATGTCAAGCGCATCCTTGCGATTATTTCTGATTCCAACTTTCGCGTGTTCACCTTCGGACTTTGATTTTTTGACTAATTCTCTGCGTCGATCTTCCGTGAGTGGGGGAATTGAAATAATCAAAACCTCCCCATTGTTTTGAGGTGCAAAACCTAAATTTGAGTTGATTATCCCTTTGGAAATTTCATTGAGCATTGGTTTTTCCCATGGTTGAACAGTAATTGTACGCGCATCAACTGTTGAAATATTTGCCACTTGCTGAATAGGTGTCGGAGAACCATAATAATCAACCATCACGCTATGTAACATAGACGGCGTTGCTTTTCCTGCTCTAATTTTCATCAACTCGTTTTCCAAATGCACCAGCGATTTTTGATTCGCCGATTTGAATTCGTCATAAATTAATTGTAAATCCTCAGTCATTGCTCAATGATTTTGGTCAAAAATACTATTTTCTAATTTCTTACAATGGTTCCGACTTGTTCGCCAG
>JBIIQP010000180.1:0-5089 GCA_044341975.1 Crocinitomicaceae bacterium | reverse complement strand
CGTTTCGATCATCTCCATTGCCTTATGCAGCTGCGGACCACAATCACAGCGACAAGAGCCAAAAATATCACCTGTTAGACAAGAAGAGTGAACACGCACAAAAATGGGTTCATCTTTCTCCCATTTGCCTTTTACAAGCGCTAAATGTTCTGTACCAGTGTTGATTTCTCGGAAAGCATGTAATTCAAAATCACCACGTTCAGTAGGCATTTTAACATCAACCACTCGTTCAATTAATGATTCATGTTTTATACGGTATTCAATTAAATCTGCTATGGAAACAATCTTTAGATCAAACTTTTCTGCAATTTCCATTAATTGTGGAAGTCGAGCCATGGTGCCATCTTCATTGAGGATCTCCACAATAACCCCTGCAGGTTCAAACCCAGCCAATCTCGAAAGATCTGTTGCTGCTTCAGTGTGTCCAGCACGTCTCAAAACGCCGCCTTTTTTGGCTCGAAGTGGAAAGATATGTCCTGGTTTACCAAGTTCCTCTGGATTTATTTCAGGGTCAATTAAAGCCAGAATTGTTTTTGCTCTGTCGCTTGCTGAAATTCCTGTAGTACATCCGTGTCCAATTAAATCTACAGAAACAGTAAAAGGGGTTTCATAGGCTGCAGAATTTGACCGAACCATTAAGTCAAGACCTAATTCATCGCAACGGTCTTCAACCAGTGGAGCACAAATCAATCCTCTACCGTGTGTTGCCATGAAATTGATGATCTCTGGTGTTGCATTTCTTGCTGCAGTCAAAAAATCGCCTTCATTTTCACGATCCTCATCGTCAACGACAATGATTACTTTGCCTTCACGGATTTCCTGAATCGCCTCTTCAATTGTATTTAATCTCGATTTCATTGTCTCTTTTGTGGGTGCAAAATTAAGCTAAAATTCGGTTATTATGGCAGAATCAGTCAGGATTCACCTCGTATGATTTTGGATAGCTTAAAGGTGCTGTCCTCCCAAGAATAATTTTTCTTTACAAATTCACTTGCATTGATTGCTAATCGATTGTGAAGAGATTCGTTTTCGATTAATTCCAAAACATGTTGAGCAAATTCCTCAGGGCTATTTGCAACAAGGATTTCCTCATTTTCTTTTGCTCGAATCGCATTATTAGCTAGGGTAGTGGTGATGCAAGGAATGCCAAGTGCCATTGCTTCAAGTAGTTTGTTCTGCATGCCAGTACCAATTAGCATGGGAGCAATGAAAATGCGACCTCTTGAATAGGCTTGACGAATGTCATCGATCCAACCCTGGAGTTCGATTTGAGAATTTTGTTGAATCAATTTAACAATTGAATGATGGGGAGTGGCTCCTGAAATTAAACAGGTTTTTCCAGGTAATTTAGGTAATATACTGTTTGAGATATAGTGCACAGCTTCTACATTTGGTGCGTAACTTAGATTCCCAACAAAAACTAAATCATGCGTCGCAGTTGTTGCGGATTTCTCAAAAAAAGTTGGATCGATACCGTTTTGAATTAAATGAATTTTTTCTCTATTGGTGTGAGAAATGAAAGCCCGATCTTGCTCACTAATTATTGTTCTCTCTTCGAAGTAATCAAAAATTACTCGCTCGTACTCTTTTAGTCTTTTTGACTCTTCTGTAAAGAACCATTTACGCAACCCTTTCGATTTGTCTGCTCTGCGCTCCATTCCTTTGGATAGCGTGTCCATGTAGTCAATTGTTTTGGGACAGAGATGGTAGTTTTTTACGTATTCGGATGTCCTAACTAATTGACAATAAATATAATCAGGCTTTTTATGCTTAAGTAATGATTGAATTTTATTTTTAGCTTTTATTGAAAAGAAGTATCCTACCTGAAATGGTTTTTTTCCCAATAACATTAAACCCGCATTCATGAGTGTTGAAAATCTTGAGATTTTTAAAACGTGAACTTCTTCGCAATAATTATCTAGTTTCTGTTTTTGCTCACTTGTAACATTTGTATCTGAAAGCGCAATCAACTGGATGGAGAAATACCGGCTTAATTCCCTGATTTGGTAATAAGCACGTAATTTATCGCCTTTTTCCAATGGAAATGGAAAACGAGAGACAATCATTAAAAGTCTAGGCCTTTTCTCCATTGAGTAATTGAGCTATTTTAGTTGAAATTTGTTCAATACCATAGTTTGAATGGATGTAGTTCCATGCAGCAGAGCCTTGTGCTTTTCGTTCTTCCGGTGAATGCAAGAGTTCCAACGTTTTTTGAATTAATTCTTCATCTGTTTCACCAATAATTAATGCACTTTGATCTGTTATACCTAGTGCTCCAATTGGTGTTGTGACAATTGGAATACCTAATGAAAGTGCTTCTAGTATTTTTACTCTTACACCAGAGCCTGATCGGATAGGTAACAGCATTACTCCATTCTCACGTAAAAAGGCTTGCATGTCTTCTGCAAAATCGTGATTTATTAGATTTATTTCAAGATCTGTGGGGTATTGACCATTCATGTAGGATCCTGCCAAATGCAATTCGGTAGAAGGTAAATTTTCTTTTATTCTCGGAAACAGTTCATTCACCAGAATATTTACTGCTTCAAGGTTTGGTCGCCAGTTCATGGATCCTATAAAACAGATCCTCGAATTTGAATCATTTACATTTCGTGGTTGTAGATCCATAGCTACAGGAATCGTGGTTATAGATGTTTTTACCCCTAGTTTTTCAATGGCTTTTTTATCTGATTCTGAAATCGAAAATAGCTGGTCTACATCTGAATAAGCGTGGATTTCAGCTTCCTTCAAATCTTTTGCTAATCGTTTTAGGTATGATTTTTTTAAATAGCCACGGGTATTCTGACTAAGTTGTTCCCAAAGCTTAAATTCCACATTGTGCGAACGCAAAATAATGCTGGCATTTGAAGATTCCCGAATAGTTGAAATGTATGGTGTACAGTATAGACTTTCAAGAACGATGAAGTCGTATTTTTTTGAGTTTAGTTTATTTGCGAGATATGTATGTGCTTCTTTCGAATCAAACCTTGATAAATTGTAGGATTTTCTGGAAAATAAATGTCTTAAAACCTGTCCAGGTTTGACAGTTGTATCAATTGAAATATTTTCAATGTTTAGTTTCTTTTTTAGCTCTTCAGGATAGGATTCTAATGAGAATGGATGCTTATGCGTTGAGAGACAAAGATGATCAATCTCTGGATTCAAATGAAGGAGACATTTGAGGAATTGGAGCATCGCTTTACATCCTCCATCAACCACAGGAAAAATTGGTTTATGAGTTAAGTAAAGTATTCGCATTTTTCCTTTTAAATCGCTTGAACAAACCAATCCATGTTTCTTTGTTAAAAACAGGAGAATCATTAGCGGCTGCTCGCATTAAGACAATCGCAATAGGAGTGAGGATCATTGTTGCGAACCACATTCCCAAGAATGGAGATACAACTTCAGATGAGGCAAGACTATCTCCGACACTAATGAGTACAAAATAGATCAAGAAAAGCAAAGCGGCAATTACAACAGGAGCACCAAATCCACCTTTTCGCACAATCGCGCCAAGGGGTGCTCCGATGAAGAATAAAACAACTATTGCAACTGTTAGAGCAAATTTCCGATGAAATTCGATCCAATAGCCATTAACATCGCGATGTATTGTTTTCAGATATTCCTGTTGCGACTCAAGATTTTGATTTTTTCTCCTGAGTTTTGCTTGCGCCATGCTGATGGCTGATGCTCGCTCCAATTCAGTAAGTTCGTTAAAATGGATGACTCCTTTTGGCAATGAGTCTAGTCCCTTTATGTTTGCATCGAAAATGGCTTTATTTTCTTTGTACATATAGGATTGAAAATAGGGGTGATCGTTCTTTAAGCTGGTGATAAAATTGCCAATGATTGCATTTCCATTTTTATAAACTGAATCTACAGCATGGTAAATCTGGAAGACATTTAACATCTCATGTTTGTCCGCAAATAAATCGTCTTCAGAACGTTGAAGTGAGAAACCGCTAAGGTCAATTTTATATGTTGCTTGGTCGAAATTAGATCTGCGACAAGGACGATTGTTGTGTCCGCCTCGATGTATCTCCCCGTTTGGGGCAAAAGAAGGCGCTTGGGGCGCAAGTTCTTCTGATACATAGCCATTTTTCAATTCAAAGAACAAGTATTTGCCGTTCACAGATTTGTATAATTTCCCCTCATCTGCTCGAACTGATTTTAGTTCTTTAGGATTAGTATGATCGTGAATTAAAATTCCTTTGAAATGATCCTCAGTTCCTTCCTCAACTTTAATTGCATAACCTTCCAATTCTCTGCTGTAAACTCCTGGGGTAATGATGGCAGCAATCTTTGTGTTTTGAATGTCATAAATCAATGAATGCCACTTTAAATTGGCTACGGGGATTACATAATTAGCAAAGTAAAAAGTGAAAAATGCTATACCTACAACTACAAATGTCAGTGGACGCATGATCCTGTAAAGCGATAGCCCGCTTGATTTTAACGCTGTTAATTCATTGTTTTCGGCAAGGTTTCCAAAAGTCATAATCGAGGATAGTAATATTGCCAGAGGTAAGGCTAGTGGAATTAAACTGGCTGATACGTAGAATAAAAGTTCAAGAATTACAACTGTTCCGAGCCCTTTACCCATTAGATCATCAATGTATTTCCAAAGAAATTGCATGATCAAAATGAACATGGATATTACGAGTGTGACCAGAAAAGGCCCAACAAAAGATCGTATGCTAAAAATGTAAAGACGTTTCAATCCTCGGAATTACGTTGGTAAAGTTAGAGATTTAACGTCGAAAGAAGAGTAATATTCTCTACTTTCTATTATGCGCCAAGTACTCTTTTTAAATCAGACACCTGTTGATCCCAAAGAAGTTTTGATTCTTCAACTTCTTCCTCTTCGGCATAATCACTAACTGTAAATACAACGGATTTGGTCATTGGGTCGACATTGTAGGCCATTTCAAATTGACAATCATTTCCATCTTCTTCGTCACGCAACCACTGGAAACGAATTTTTGTGGCATTTTTTCCACTTGTTAACCTTGCCTGTTCTTCAGATCCATCCCAGATAAACGTGTATACGTCTCCCTTTATGTTCACGTCTTCCGCAAACCATTCACTC
>JBIIQP010000179.1:0-5093 GCA_044341975.1 Crocinitomicaceae bacterium | reverse complement strand
GGATATTTGACGTTTTGCCTCGTTGTACGTGACAAATTCTGTGTTGAATCCGCTGAAATTGAACCCATAATTCATTTCACCTTCATTTCGAAGGAAGTAAGAGAAATCAAAGCCTAAATCAAATCCGCCAATTTTACTAAAGCGAGGCTCTGTGCCGGTCTCAGTGAACGTTGTTTCATATGAACTACCATTGACGTGCCCTTTGATCATCATGGAAGAACTACTTGGTACCAAAAGCACATTCATCCCTCCACCAGAAGCTTTCCAATCCAAGTCCGCAACTGAATAATTTACTGAATCTCGGTTGTGAAAACCAAAAGCACTGAATTTTGATCCTCCATCGCTATTGAATGTCATTTTTCCGTATAAATCGGTGAAATTAAAAGGAAGTCCATTGCCTTCGTTTACAGTAGGATAGAGTGTATTTGACGTGTAATCCAATAAGCTGTGCTTCGCTGATAAAACATAAGATCCTGGGCTGATGCCATTTTCTTTCTTTTTACCCATAGGTCCCTCAAGTACAGCTTTCGCAAGGAAAGGCGAGGCAGACAATTTTCCTCCAAATTCTTTGCGGTTTCCATCTCGGTAAGAAATATCCATAATTGAAGAAATTCTTCCTCCGTAACGAGCATCGAATCCACCAGTGTAGATATCAACGTTTTTTACTAATTCTGTTTCAAAGATGGAGAAGAATCCAATAGAGTGAAATGGATTGTAAATGGTCATACCATCCAATAAGGTCTTGTTTTGAATGGGAGTTCCTCCACGTACATAGAGCTGACCACCTTGATCTCCCGTTGTAATTACACCAGGAGTCACGGAAAATGCACCAACAATATCATTTTCAGCACCTACAGATGGAATGCGTTCAAGGCCTTTTTTGTCCAATTTTATCTGTGAAACAAGTACCTCATTTTTTTTCTGCTTGCCTTCGGCAGTTACTGTAATGTCTTGAAATTCTTTGACTTTCGCTTTTTCTAATTCGATTTTAACATCAAATATTCCTTTTGCAACTTTGATTTCGATGGACTGAATATATTCTACATATGCTGGGTTGTCAACTTTGATCAAATAACTACCCATATTGACTTTTGGAATGGAAAAGAACCCGTTAACGTCTGTTAATGCGCCTGCTACAAATGAACTATCTGCTTTTTTAAGGAGTTTTACTTTTTCAAATCCTATTGGTTCTCCATTTGATTTAGCATAGATAAAACCTCTAACAGTGTGATCTTGAGCGCTAACGATACCAACAAATAAAAGATTGAGAAGGATTAGGTAGATGTATTTCATATTCAATAGTTCAATAAGAAGTCCGAAGATAAAACTTTCTGACGATATGGTTTGCTTTTGCATTCAAAACTATTTGAACGGTAGCTGGTGTTGATTTATGTGCTTTTTTTCTTGAGGATAGCTTTCGCCTTCTCCCAATAAACGTCCATTTCTGCTAGCGACATGGATTCAATCTCCTGCTTTTCTTCTTGGATCAATTGTTCCATTAGTTGAAAGCGGTCTATGAATTTTTTGTTTGTTTTTGACAAGGCATTTTCAGGATTTATGTTCTTGAAGCGGGCGTAATTGATCAACGAAAACAGTACATCTCCAAATTCTTCTTCCATCTCATTGCTGTTTAGTTTGCTTTCCTGGTGAAATTCTTCCAATTCTTCTTTGACTTTATCCCAAACATCTTCGGGATTATCCCATTCAAATCCAATTCCTTTCACTTTTTCCTGAATTCGTGCAGCTTTAACCATGGATGGCAGTGACTTAGGAACTCCTTCAAGTACCGATTTTTTTCCTTCCTTCAGCTTCAATTTTTCCCAGTTCGCCTTGACCTCCTCTTCGGAATCGGCTTTTACATCGCCATAAATATGTGGATGTCTTGAAATTAACTTATCACAAATGCCATTCAATACGGATGTGACATCGAAAGCACCCTTTTCATCGCCAATTTTGCAATAAAAGACCATGTGTAAAAATAAATCACCGATTTCTCCTTTGAGTGAATCTAAATCATTGTCAGTGATTGCATCGGCAAGTTCATAGGTTTCTTCAATGGTAAGATGGCGCAACGACTCAAGTGTTTGTTTTTGGTCCCAGGGGCATTTTTCACGAAGATCATCCATGATGTCTAATAATCGTTGAAAAGCTTGAAGTCGATTGTCCATTGTTTTTTTAATCAAAATTAGAATTTTTTCAAAGGTCCTTTTCATTTCACTAATTTTGTTGTCATGCGTCTGCTGCTTTTATTCATTGTACTCACATTGACTGGTCAACTGTTTTCTCAAAGAAAAATGGAGTGGGGTATTGAGTACCGTCAAAAAATCGGCTTTTTAGCAGCCCACCGAGGGGTTATGGGGCATTTACCAGAAGATCAAGCGTTGGCAGGGGAATTAACATGGTTTGTAAATACGAAAGGACGCAAACAATGGCATGCACCAAGTTCGTATCCTACTTACGGAGTAACTGGATTTTTTGGATCTGTTGGAAACAATGAGATTTTAGGTCGATTTGGTGGCGCCTATGCGTTTATTGAATTTCCATTTATTGATTCAAAACATTACCAATTTAGTGGGAAGATTGGTTCCGGGTTAGGATATGCAGCCAAAGTATTTGACCAAGAAAAAAATCCTAAAAATGTTGCGATGAGCACGCATGTCAATGCCATGATTTGTTTCGGGTTGAAAAGTCAATTTTTGTTTCGAAGAAATATATTTACGCTTGGTTTGGATATGACGCACTTTAGCAATGGTGCGACAAAAGTTCCCAATTTAGGGGTAAATCTTCCCTATTTTTCGGTTGGTTACGGCAGGGTGATTCAAAAAGCAGAAAAAGACACGTTTCTTTTGCGCAATACAGTTCCATTTAAGAAATGGTTGTTCGGAATGACAGCAATAGGATCTGTGAAAGAAATTTTTCCTACAAATCGAAAGAAATACCCGGTTTTCGCTTTAAGTACTCATTTCCGTTATTTCTCGCGGCCTAAAGTTGGATTTGAGGCTGCATTTGACATCATTTCGAAGCAAGCTATTTTGGGGTATAAACCTGAAATAACAAAATCGCAATGGGATATTTTGCAGATGGGAGCATACATCGGTTATTTATTGCCGTTGGATCGCCTGCATTTTGTTCTAGGGATGGGGATGTATATCAGAGATAAGTACCAGCCTGAAGATTTTATGTATCACCGTGTTGGGATGCGGTATTACTTCCCGAATGGTTTAAATGCGCAGGTTGTTCTGAAATCCCATTGGGCCCGAGCAGATTACGTTGAATGGGGGCTAGGGTATACGTTCAATTTTAAGAAACGATAATGAAGCAGCTCGTTGTTTATATTTTCATTCTTTCAATAGTAGCGGCCTGCAAAAAGCCAGAGGAACGAGCATGCTTCAAGCGCACGGGTGAAATAGATACACTCGAATTAACGCTTGGTTCGTTTGATAAGCTTTTTTTGCATGAACACTTGGAATATGAACTGATCCAAGACTCATTGGACAAAGTGGTGTTGGTTGGCGGTAAAAATCTGTTGGGTGAAATTCAACTTACTGTTACAGAAAAACTCCTGGATATTTCCAATCACAATCGCTGTAACTTTCTTCGTGACTATCAAAAGAAGGTGAAGGCTGAGATCCATTTTACGAACATCATTAACATTCACTTTGAGGGCACGGAAACACTGGTAAATAGGGATACGCTTCAATTTGATTGGTTGACCTTCCTTATTCGTGATGGTGCCGGGCCTGTGAAGTTAAATTTCAATGCTCAATACGTAAATGCTATCGTGAGTCATGGATGGGGAGATTTTACTTTCAAAGGATCCGTGAATCAAGCGAATTTGAATGTCCGAAGTAACGGTTATTGCGATACCTACGGAATGAAAGTGCTTGATTCTTTAACGGTGATTTCAAATACGCAAGGAACCGTCAAAGTGAATGCAAACGGAGTAAAATTAAAAGCACAAACAGAAGCAGATGGGAATATTCTTTACAAAGGAGCTCCTTCGTCCATACAATTCAACCAAATTGGATCGGGAAGTCTTATCGATAGCAACTAATTTCCTCGCTTGATCTGCATCAAGATTTTAAATGCCTTGTCGACATCGTCTTGTTTTACAACCACAGTAAACTCATTTGAAGTGGAAACAATTTCAATGATATTAATTCCCTCCCAAGCAAGATGTTTCAAAATGTAATAGTAAATCCCATAGATTTCGGTGTTTATCTTGGGTAATTTCACCGTTACTGAGGCAAGATCATTTGTTTGGGATTTCAGTTTTTCATTTCTGAAAATTCGCTCTACATCGTCTTTTTTCTGAGAATTAACGATGAATGTAGTTTCTGTAATTCCTTTGCACAAAGCGAAAAAGCTGTCATTGTCTTTGTTGATTTCCTGAATAAGCTCACTTTGCTTTGTCTTCAGTGAATCTGAATTTTCAAATGTGTAATCGATGAGGTTACTGCGAACAAGAAAGTCGCCCAAATCACCCATTACTTTAGTAATCTTCAAATTTAATCGATGGTAAAGACCTGGAGTCATGCGTTTTATCGCCATGATGATTGCTCCCTCTTTGACCTCTTTTCCAATGATTTCCTCAATTTCTGGTCTCAGTTTTCTTGCCAGTGCTGAAATATTGATAAGATCATCGGTCATTGCTTCGCGAAGAAATGGACTCCTGTTGATTAAGTCTTCCGTTACTTTTCCAATTGAATTCATGGTCGATTACATAATTTTAACACAAATCTACGAATTAAACATTAATTTAACACTGCGTTGATTAAATAACTTTTTAGAAAAAAACAGTTCAAAGAGATGATGTTATAAATTTTACCACGAGGGCGCAAGGATAAGTTAGTCATACATTTCATTTTAAGGCACAAATTCAGAAAAAGCTGTTGGCTTTTTAGTTTAGAGAAGAAGATTTTTGGATTATCAAAAGATCTCTTTGTGACTTATAAAAGGGGATGCAATATCAATATAATAGTGACTTTGTGGTTTAAAAGGAGTTCAAAGAGATGATATTATAAATTTTACCACGAGGGCGCAAGGATAAGTTAGTCATACATTTCATTTTAAGGCACAAATTCAGAAAAAGC
>JBIIQP010000003.1:0-55688 GCA_044341975.1 Crocinitomicaceae bacterium | reverse complement strand
CAAAAAAGGCTATTTTCTCTTAACGTGATCCTTATATACTCACACATCAGCTAATCGTTTTTTTTCATAAATCAGCACCTGCCATTTCAATATTGCAAAGTAAACGGCATAGGCAACAACATCAATTATTAGGTAAACGTAAAGAAATTCCTTAATACTTAGATCATCGAGGAAGAATAGAGAACATATTATAAGGAAATATGCTATCTGCCACAAGCTACACCAAAACATCTTTTCCAATGCGTTGAATGTTATCGTCAACGGTGTCACTAGAAAACGCAAGCCATAAGCAGGTATCAAGATCGTTGTCATAATACCTGAAAATTCCCATTTATCTCCAAAAACGAAAGTAAAAAGTGGAACACTAAAAAAAATGCCCCCCGTAACAATTAAAACGGCGATAATTGTGAGGATCTTAGTAATCCTTTTCATGACATCTTTTATCGATTTTTTATCCCGAATCCTTACTGAAATATCTTGAAAAAGCACTTGAGATATTGAAACAGAAATTAGAGCTAAAGGCAGAGCCATCAACATTCTAGAAAGATCGAAATAACCGGTGACCTCCTCTCCATAAAACTTATTTAATAAAATGACAGGGATTGAGAGACTAATTGTATCTAACAGTGCAGGTAATGCGTTATATTTTGGAAAACTTGAATATCGTTTAAATAGTGCTATAATCTTTATCTTATTCATTGCACCTTTTTGAAAACCACTTTTAACAGCCTGATAATAACTCGATATAAAATTTGTTATATCACCAATTATATTTCCGAAAACTAATCCGGAACTTGAAAAAACAACCCCAAATCCAACCTGTGATAATCCTTCTGCCCCTCTTCTATAAAATTTATTGAGTGATGACGATTTAAAAGCTTTTTTTCTGATTAGCCAATAATTGAACACCTGAGAACTCGAGAAGATAAACACTGATAAAGGTAGTACCAATAAAAATTTTCCCATGTTTTCAGGCAAAGACATCATGGAAACTATCTGATTCTTGCAGATTAAAAATAAGACAAAAAGTAATACTGATAAGGTTAATGAAATTAGCAGACTTCCAAAAACCAAATTTGCGGCATCTTCATCTTTCCTTGGCAGCATAACTGTACTTTCGTATTTCAATGTAGCAAGCGAAACAAATACACTCAGCAATGTTGAATATAATGCAAGTATCCCAAAATCTGAAGGCTCATATAGCCTGCGCAAGATTGGCTGCAACAGAATGGGAACCAATTGTGCAATGACAGTCCCTGTGATTAGTGTCATTGAATTCTTGATGAATTCTGACTTGTTCAACCAGCGTTGTAATTGGTTTATCATAAGATTCTAATGTGATCTGAATACTTTTTGGAATTCTATGTTTAGTTTACAACATTCAAAGAATATTAAGATATAAAAGTGAAAAAAATTCTAATCATCTTAAGTTAAATAATAATTTCTTGCGAATCTAAAAATTTTTATAATCACAATAATAAGATATATCGCTTGCGACAAACTCGTAATCCAAAGAGTTTGAATGATAGATGCACCATAAAGCCAATTAGGCAGAAGTAAACTTGCGATCATAAGAAGTGACCCCACTAATGCCAACATGAAAAAAGAACCTTGCTTTTTTAAGATCAAGGGCAATGACGAAATTGGAGAAGACATAAAATTGACCATAAACCAAGGGGCCATAATTTGAGCATACTGACCTGCTTCACGCCAATCTTCTCCAAAAACAAGTGCAAATAATTCAGCCCCAAAAAAGAAAACTACCGAGAAAGGTACAATGGAAAACACAAAAAGCGTTTTTACTGATTGTCTGGCCACAATCGTTATATCCTCCCCTTTATTTATGCGTTCTGCACAGCGTTGAAAGAAAACTTGTCCGATTGATGCTCCTATCAATACAAGAGGAATGCGCAACATTTGATACGTGTGATTGAATAGACCATATTCTCGTTTTCCAAAAATTTCCCAAATAATAAAGGCTATAAGCAATTCTTTACCCAAATCCATTAATGTATGAGGCAAATTTATTTTAGGAAATTCAATGTATTGCTTTGCCAAAACTGCATTTCTCGGAGACTTTGAACTTATTTTAAACGTTGAGTTGGTAAATCTGAAATCGCGGAGAAAAAATATACAACCTACAATAAAACCAATGACAGTTCCTAGAATCAAACCAATGTAGCCTGTTTGAAAAAATCCCAAAACGACTTTCAATATATTTCCAGCTGCTGAACTTGCAAGTTTCGAATACGAGATCAGTCGAAATCGTTTCATTCGAACAGCCCAATTTGTGCCTAAATTCTGAAAAGCCAACAGCGCCAAACCGAATGGAATTGAAAGATAAAAAAGTGCGTTTGACAAGCTTCCAGAAAAAAGTATCGGATAAAGCATAATCAGCATCGCAAAACAGCTCGTGATTAATATTACTCGTAATGCAAATCGATACACCCTAAATGAATGATGATCTAATTTGAGAACCGGTAAAGCCAATTCATATCTTGCAGTTGCAATGGCCGCACCAACTCCGATAATTCTTATGTAAAGGCCCAATTCCGCAGACTCATCAGGCGTATATAAACGAGTAATGATGGGGGTTAAAACATAGGCCACAATTTGTGACAATGCTGTACCAGAGGTGAGAACCATAATATTCTTTACAACCTCCGATTTCCAATTGACCCATTTAAACATTGAAATCTTAATTCGAAAGGTATTCCTTCATCCCTTGATCAAAATGCCAATAATCCTTATAATTCAGATCATTAATTGTTTCAGAAATATCAGCCAAAGAGTGGCGGATATCACCATTCCTTTCAGGTCCGTGAACAACCGTGGAGTTGTCATTGTAACGTCCTTGTTGGATTAGCACCGTTTTGATGGATTGAATGACTGCATTTAAAGTGAAGAAATGTCCACAAGCAACATTGTATGCTCTGCCGAAAGCAGCTTCATTTTCTGTAGAAAGGGCTAACAAATTTGCTTTAACTGCATTTTTGACATACGTAAAATCTCTTGTTTGCTCGCCATCTCCATGTATCGTGATTTCTTCTCCTTTGATCATTCGATCCACAAACTTTGGAATTGCAGCTGCATAAACACCATTCGGGTCTTGCTTTGGTCCAAATACATTAAAATAACGTAGGCCAACCGTTTCCATTTTGTGTAAACGAGCATAAACTGCCGCATATTGTTCATTCAATGCTTTGGTTACCGCATAGGGACTCAGTAAATTCCCTTCAGATCCAATAGTTTTGGGAGAAATAGTACTATCACCATAAACAGATGAAGAACTAGCATAAACAAATCTTTTGACGCCTTTCTCCTTGGCAGCATGAAGCATGTTCAAAAATCCAGTTGCATTGACGGCATGTGTATTGTGAGGAAACTCTACTGACCTTGGAACTGATCCCAATGCTGCTTGATGGGAAATGACATCAACACCATCCAACGCTTTTAAACAATCTTCTTGATTCCGAATATCGCCCTTCAAAAATTGAAAAAGTGGATTTTTTTCAAAACCCACTAAATTTTCATATCTACCAGTTTCCAGATTATCTAGAACAATCACGCTTGCACCAAGGTTTAACAGCGCCTCTACCAAGTTAGAGCCAATAAAGCCTGCTCCGCCAGTAACTAAGACTTTCTTTCCCTCAAGTGCGTTCATTCTACTTATTTTGCGTAGTTAACTGATCGTTTTTCGCGAATCACCGTCACCTTAACCTGACCTGGATATGTCATTTCTGTTTGAATACGTTGAGAAATGGTAAATGAAAGTTCATCTGCTTTTGCATCTGAAACTCTTTCACTTTCAACCAAAACACGTAATTCGCGTCCAGCCTGAATCGCGTAGGCACTTGACACCCCATCATAAGACAAAGCCAGAGACTCAAGTTCTTTGATTCTCTTGATATATGCCTCTACTATTTCGCGTCTTGCACCAGGACGTGCGCCAGATACGGCATCACAAACCTGAACAATTGGTGAAATCAATGTGGTCATTTCAACTTCATCATGGTGAGCTCCGATGGCATTACAGACATCTGGCTTTTCACCATATTTTTCAGCCAATTTCATCCCTAAGATAGCATGTGGCAATTCTGGTTCATCATCCGGAACTTTACCAATATCATGCAGTAAACCAGCACGTTTAGCCAATTTAACATTCAATCCTAATTCAGCCGCCATTGTTGCGCACAAATTAGCAACTTCACGGGAGTGCTGTAATAAGTTTTGTCCGTATGAAGAACGGTATTTCATTCGACCTACCATTCTCGTTAATTCTGGATGAAGACCATGAATTCCAAGGTCCATGCAGGTTCTTCTTCCAGTTTCTGCAATTTCTTCTTCTAATTGTTTTCTTGTCTTTGCAACAACTTCTTCAATTCGTGCAGGGTGAATTCGACCGTCAGAAACCAATTGGTGCAATGCTAAGCGTGCAATTTCTCTTCTAACCGGATCAAAACAAGATAAAATAATTGCTTCAGGAGTGTCATCAACAATAATTTCCACACCGGTTGCAGCCTCTAGAGCCCGGATATTTCGACCTTCTCGACCAATAATCCTTCCTTTCACCTCATCTGACTCAATGTTAAAAACGGATACTGCATTCTCAACAGCCTGCTCCGTTGCAACTCTTTGAATCGACTGAATTACAATCTTTTTAGCTTCAAGGTTTGCATTCAATTTAGCTTCTTCAGTAATGTCTTTAATGTAAGTCATTGCACTCGTTCGCGCCTCATCTTTCAATGCTTCCATTAAGTGATTCTTAGCATCCTCAGCAGACATACCACTAATTCTGGAAAGTTCTGCAACACGTTTTTCTTGAATTTTCTCAAGTTCTTGATGCTTCAAATCGAATGATTGGACACGGGTTTCAAGTTCCGACTGATTCTTCTCTAACTCATTCTCCTTTCTAGCAACTTCCTCAATCTTTTGCGAAAGTGTTTTTTCCTTCGCTTTCGCACGATCCTCTGTCGATTGAAGTCTTCGTTCTTTGTCCTTGATCGTGATTTCATGCTCCTCCTTCAACTTGAGGAATTTTTCTTTGGCTTGAAGAATTTTATCTTTTTTAATATTTTCCCCTTCCAATTCAGCCTCTCTAATGAGCTGTTCTTTTTTATTCTTTAGCACTACATTCTGCAGAACAAAAACACCTGTTCCACCTCCTGCAAGTCCTAATAATACTGAAATTAAATCCATTTAAATCAAATTATTAATTAAACAACAGCAAGTTGTCAGAAAGAAAGAATACAGGAAAAGAAAATCGATCAACCTAATGCATCCAATTCTTTCGAAAGGTCATTAAGTTTCGCTTCTACATCAGAAAAATCGGGTGCAACCGGCGCTGATGAAGACGCTTGATTAGTGGATTTTGTAGACAACTGCAGGGCAGACATTGCAAGAAGGTCTTGCATATCCTTCACTGCGTAATTCTCTTGGAGCATTTTAATAGCCTTGTTAATGTCTTCTGCTGCTTTCAAAACGCGTTGCTGCTCCTCTTCGTTTACCGTAAGAGGATAGGTTCTGCCACCAACATTGACTTTCAAGGATATTTTACCCATTCACTATTTTTTTAACTGACTAATGCAGTATTCGATTTCCTTAACCAGCTCATCAATCTCCTCGTCTTTCCTGTTTTTGGAAATTGGAGTTTCGACAACTTGATTTCTAGCCGCTTCTAACGCAATTTTCAACTCAGACATTTCAACATTCAACACTTTCTGTGTATCAGCCATGCCAGTCAATTGAGCTTTTAACGCAACATTTTCAGCCTCAAGAACAGTATTTTTTTCTCGCTCTTTGATCAATTGGCTATGTATCTCGATGCTTTTAGATCGGATTTTTTCAATGATCTGCTGAATTGTGTCTGTCATTAGTTACGACTTTACTACAAAGTTAGTATTGAAAAGTATATGAGCAACTATTTGGAAAGAATCCCTGCAGATTTTTTTAAAAGATTTACTTTTGATTGATGAAAAAATACATTTTCAAGCTATTCATTTTTATTTTCTGGACCGGATTTTTAGTTGCGCAGCCTACAAAAAACAATTTTCGTTCCCCACTCAACATTCCTTTAGAACTTGCGGCAAATTTTGGAGAGATTCGACCAGACCACTTCCACATGGGCGTTGATTTTAAGACAAATGGAAAAGAAGGTCTACCAATCTTTGCAATTGAAAATGGTTTTGTTTCAAGGATTAAAATATCACCCGATGGTTACGGAAAATCAATTTATATCGATCACCCAAATGGCATTACGAGTGTTTATGCTCACTGTTCCATTCTAAAAGGAAAAATAGATTCTCTTGTTAAAGTTATTCAAACGCAACAGGAAAATTTTGAAGTGGATATTTATTTTCGTGCCGATGACATACCAATTAAGCGGGGACAATTAATTGCACTTTCCGGAAATACGGGACATTCCTTCGCTCCTCACCTTCATTTTGAATTAAGGGATACCGAAACAGAAGATGCTTTGAACCCATTGTCCTATGGATTCGATTTAGCTGATCACCGGGCACCAACAATCAATGCAATGAAGGTTTATGCTTTGTCTAAAGAAGGCTATTTACTTCCTGGTAAATCAAAAATAATTGCTGTTCAGAAAAACGGTAAGAATTATGCAGTTGCAAATAATCTCGTCAGTTTACCCGCTGAATATTGCAGTTTAGAAGGAGGAATTGGATTTGCCTTTGAGACGTCAGATCAATTGGATGGTGCTTCAAACAATTGTGGTATCTATCAATCCAAAATATATGTGGAAGGGAAAGAATTTTTTTCACAGCGCATGGATCGAATTTCATTTGATCATACACGCTATGTGAATGATCACGTTGATTACAGGGCTTACGCAGATAAAGGTCAAGAATTTCAGAAATCGTTCAGAACCAAACATAATCCACTCAGAATATATCCTCTAGATAAATCAGGTATACTCAAAGTCAAACCAGGTGACAGAAATAGTATAACTTTTTTAGTAAATGATGAAAAGGGTAATTCATCCACACTTTCCTTTGACTTAAAAATAGAGAAAGGAACAATTAATTCAGCTCTTCAAACTTTTGATTCAAAAAACTTTTTTCTTCCTGATTCGGCCTATGAATTTCAAAATGAAAATATGGCAATCGCTGCCGATAAATTCACATTTTATCAACCCCTGCGTCATTCTATACTCATAACTAACTCTATTTCAATGGGTGATGCAAGAGAGCCTGTTCAATTACCTTTGAAAGTAAGAATGAAAATTCCGGAAAACGCAATTCGTAACACATACTATTTTATTGCATCCACAAATTCCAGAGGGAAAGAAAGTTCAATTGATGCGATGACCAATGCAGGATGGATCAATGGTGAAAAAAAATCAATGGGAAAATACAATTTAAGAATAGATAGTATTCCTCCTTCGGTGAGTCCCAGAAATTTTTCAATAGCCAATTGCAAAGGAAAAAATCAGCTTAGTTGGTCCGTACGAGAATTTCAAACTGAACTATTTGACTACGACATATACATAGATGGAGCCTGGTACGTACTTGAATTTGAGCGAAAAGGAAATTACCTGATTTTCAATAAACCGGTAAACATAAAAGGGAAACATACCGTTCAACTGACTGTTACAGATAGTTGTGGAAACAAAACTGATTGGAAAGAAGTACTTGATTTTTAATCAATCTTCGTCATCATGTTCAACTTGATTATTTTGATTTGCAGCGTTGTTTGATCGAATTTCGGTGTGTCGAATTTCACCCCCTGAAGTTCCTGTTTGCTTTCCAAGAATAATCAATAAAATGGCAAAAACGGCAGCTAGATAGCTAAGCAGCACATTGTATGACTTGTTTTTCCAACTCGACCATAAAGCAACTAATGAGAATGCCCCAAAAACATAGCTGAGCAGAGCAAAAAGTTCTGCAGCTTCTTCATGTTCATGAATTAGATTTTCAGTCACACCAGGAATATTTTCTACAATTTCTTCTGCTCCTTCACCTGAATTCATAGCTATTGCAGCGGTAATTGCTCCAATACTAAAAACAAAATAAGCAGTTCTTTTTACCATTTCAGATTTAAATCCGATTCCAACAGCCAATACAATCAATCCAACGATGGGAAAAATAATTGGCAAGTGATTAACTACTA
Source organism: Crocinitomicaceae bacterium (assembly GCA_044341975.1). Taxonomy (GTDB): domain Bacteria; phylum Bacteroidota; class Bacteroidia; order Flavobacteriales_D; family Crocinitomicaceae; genus M0103. The sequence goes on along the minus strand of JBIIQP010000003.1, from coordinate 47,558 downwards.
AATGAAAATGTGCTCCGTTCATAATTTCTTCATTTTAAATGATCTTCTTTAACCTGCCATTGACACACCGATCAGTTTCCCGATACCGAATGTCACGGCTGCAGCTGCGAGTCCAAAGATAACTTGTCTAAATCCAGAAAACCAAACATTTCGTCCTGTAAATAAGGTGATTGCTGCCCCTATTAAAAACAAACCAATCGCACTAAGTAGCGTGCTTAACACAATAGCCTGGTATCCAGAAAGAAACATGAACGGTAAAACAGGAATGATTGCTCCAATTGCAAATAGGAAGAAAGAAGACAACGCAGCCTCAATGGCCGAACCTTTTAATTCTTCAGCATTAATACCTAACTCTTCTTTAACCAAAACTTGGTGTGCTAAATTCTTATCTTTCATCAACTCATCCACTATTTTTATAGCTTGATCCTCAGGAATTCCTTTGGCCATGTAGATAAGCTTCAACTCTTTACGTTCACCCTCAGGATTGGTTTCCAGTTCATCCATCTCCAATTGCATCTGATTTTCATACAGCTCTTGTGAACTTTTAACGGAAATCCATTCACCCAACGCCATTGACAACGCACCCGCTAACAAGCCTGCCATTCCCGCTAATAAAACACCTGTTTGAGCAACTGTAGCTCCCGCAATTCCCATTACCAAACTGAAATTTGAAACCAAACCATCATTGCCACCTAATACAGCCGCTCGAATGGCATTTCCTCCAACCGATCTATGTCTCTTTTCAAATCTGGACAATTGATTTCCCGCTATTCGCGTGTCATTATCCAATATTGAACGTAGAATTTTTACGTGTGAATCTTCATTTCCAACGACAGGCACTTTGTTTTTTCTCTTCTGAGAAACTACGGCATCGGCCAAACTTTTTTCCGTATCCATCAAAGCCCCCAGAACATAATCGTATCCAAAAATTTTGCCGATTCGATTAATTGTTTTTGCTCGCCACGACGGCTTACATATTTGAGTGGGATCGACCTTATTTTCTTTCGCAAACGCAATGGCGTGACTTAATTCTATTTCACTCATCTGTTTAAAAACATCTGCCAAGATTGGGTCCTCTTCGTTCTCAGATAATTTTTGGTAAAGAAACCAAGCATCTATTTCTATTTGAATATTCTTCATTGTCTTACCCTTATTTTCACCAAAGTTTCAATGTAGTGAGACCGTTACATGAGTTACAAGACAGTTAGCTTGAAACAAATATATTTTGTTTAAGCCATCGTGCTTGGCGTACCAAAATTCATTGGGGGCATTCCTGGATTTTCTGAGTCATCAATAACACCAAAATGTTGTTCATACTTCTGGACATTGTCAATCAATGCTCTCATAAAACGCTTTGCATTTTGAGGAGTCATTAATACTCTTGTACGCACTTTACCTTTCGGCATTCCTGGCATCATTTGAATAAAATCGCATACCATTTCTGAAGGAGAATGGGTAATAATACTAAAATTTGAATATACACCCAAAGCCACATCTTCACTCAATTCAATATTCAATTGGTTTTCGTCTTTGTTCTCCATTTTATACTACTTAATAAGTAACTAATTTAATCTAATTTGGACAAAAAAAGGGAGCAACTATGCTGCTCCCTTTCAATTATGTTTAAGAATTAATTCTCTTCCAACATTTCTTCGTAAGCGTCTTTAGAAGCAACTATCATTTTCTGAAAGTCTCTAACACCTGTTCCAGCAGGGATCAAGTGACCTACGATCACATTTTCCTTTAAGCCTAACAAATGATCTTCCTTACCAGAAATTGCAGCCTCATTAAGTACTTTCGTAGTCTCCTGGAAGGATGCTGCGGAAATGAACGACTGAGTCTGTAAGGACGCTCTTGTAATACCTTGCAACAATGGTGTTGATGTTGCTGGTACAGCATCTCTTGATTCAATCAATTGTTTATCAGATCTCTTCAATTGAGAGTTTTCATCTCTTAGTCGACGTGCTGATACAATCTGCCCGTTTTTCAAAGTAGTTGAATCCCCCGCTTCAATGACAACTTTCATTCCGAAAACCGCATCGTTTTCTTCCATGATATCAGCTTTATGAACTGACTGACCTTCCAAGAATCTCGTATCACCTGCATCAACGATTTCAGCTTTAAGCATCATCTGACGAACGATAACCTCGAAATGCTTGTCGTTAATTTTCACACCCTGAAGTCGATATACTTCCTGGATTTCATTAACGATATATTCTTGAACTTTAGTCGGACCTTCGATATTCAATATGTCATTTGGAGTAGTTGCCCCATCAGACAATGGCTGTCCAGCGCGAACAAAGTCATTTTCCTGTACCAAAATATGCTTGGAAAGTGGAACCAAATACTTGCGAACCTCACCTGTTTTAGATGTGATTTGAATTTCACGGTTACCTCTTTTGATTTTACCATATTCTGCAATACCATCAATTTCAGCTACTACAGCAGGGTTTGAAGGGTTACGCGCTTCGAAAAGTTCTGTCACACGCGGAAGACCTCCAGTAATATCCCCAGTTTTACCAGAAACTCTTGGTATTTTAACGAGCACTTCACCAGCTTCAACTTTATCACCTTCGTTTACAGAAATGTGCGCGTCTACTGGCAAAGAATATTCACGAAGTACAGCTTTTGTTTTTGCATCAACAATGTGAATTGCAGGGTTCTTTTTCTTATCTCTCGACTCTGTAATCACTTTTTCAGTAAATCCAGTTTGCTCATCTACCTCCTCACGGAAAGTAACCCCTTCAATAATACTATCAAACACAATCTTACCAGTTACCTCAGAAACGATTACCGCATTATAAGGGTCCCATTTACAGATCACATCACCTTTCTTCACTTTCGTACTGTTATCAATAACCATTTCTGCTCCATATGGAATGTTAGCATTCATGACTACAATACCAGTTTTCTCATCGGTAATTTTCAATTCAGCTGATCGACCAACGACAACAACCTTCATTGATCCATCCGCATTCTTCTTTTCGATAGTGCGAAGTTCATCAATTTCAAGTTTACCATTCGCTTTAGCTTTCATATCTGAAACGTCAGCAATGTTTGATGCAGTACCCCCAACGTGGAAGGTACGAAGTGTCAACTGAGTTCCTGGTTCACCAATCGATTGTGCAGCAATTACACCTACTGAATCACCATGTTGTGCAATTCTATGAGTTGCTAGATTTCGTCCGTAACATTTTGAACAAACTCCTCTTCTCATTTCACAAGTCAATACTGAACGAATCTCAACTTCTTCAATACCTGCCTTTTCAATAGCATGAGCAACATCTTCCGAAATCAACTCACCAGCTGAAACAATTAAATTGTCAGTTTCAGGTAAATAAACATCATGAACAGATGTTCTACCTAAAATTCTATCGTACAATGGTTCTACAACCTCATCATTTTTCTTTAATGCTGTTGCAACAATACCTCTTAAAGTACCACAATCATCGGCATTGATAACAACATCCTGAGCTACATCCACAAGACGACGTGTCAAGTAACCTGCATCTGCCGTTTTCAAGGCAGTATCTGCAAGACCTTTACGTGCACCGTGAGTAGAGATGAAGTACTCAAGAATTGATAAACCTTCTTTAAAGTTAGAAAGGATAGGGTTCTCAATAATTTCTTGAGAAGATGCACCTGATTTTTGCGGTTTCGCCATCAAACCTCTCATTCCTGAAAGCTGACGAATTTGTTCTTTAGATCCACGTGCTCCAGAATCAAACATCATATAGATTGAATTGAAACCTTGTCTATCAGACTTCAATTGCTCCATCAATGTATGTGTCAATCTTGAGTTAGTGTGTGTCCAAATATCAATAATCTGGTTGTAACGCTCGTTATTCGTGATAAGACCCATATTATAGTTCATCATCACTTCTTTCACTTCATTATCGGCTTTCGATACAAGTTCTTCTTTCTCTTTTGGAATGATAATATCATCCAAATTAAATGAAAGACCACCTTTGAAAGCCATATCGTAACCAAGTTCTTTGATATCATCAAGGAATTGCGCCGTTCTAGATGTGCCAGAAATTTTCAAAACTTCACCAATAATATCACGAAGCGCTTTCTTAGTCATCACATCATTAATGAAACCAACTTCTCTCGGAACTCTTTCATTGAAAAGCACTCGACCACAAGTTGTTTCAATCAACTGAATTTCTGGTTGACCCGTATCATTCAAATCATAAGTTTTCACTTTGATGTGAGCGTGAAGATCCAATTTGTTTTCATTATAGGCAATAATTACCTCTTCCGGAGAATAGAATGTTCCTCCTTCACCTTTAACGATAACATCTCCTAATGTTTTTTTGCCTTTGGTAATATAGTAAAGACCCAATACCATGTCTTGAGAAGGTACAGCAATCGGTGCACCATTCGCTGGATTCAAGATATTGTGAGAAGCCAACATTAGTAACTGAGCTTCAAGAATTGCGGCATTACCTAATGGTAAATGAACCGCCATTTGGTCACCGTCGAAATCAGCGTTGAATGCAGTTGTAACAAGAGGATGTAGGCGAATTGCCTTTCCTTCTATCAATTTTGGCTGGAATGCTTGAATACCAAGTCTGTGAAGAGTTGGGGCTCTGTTTAAAAGAACAGGGTGACCTTTCAATACACTTTCCAAGATATCCCAAACAACAGGCTCTTTTCTATCAACAATTTTCTTAGCAGATTTAACAGTTTTAACGATACCGCGCTCAATCATTTTGCGAATAATGAACGGCTTGTATAGTTCAGCTGCCATATCTTTAGGAAGTCCACATTCATGCAACTTTAAATCTGGCCCAACGACAATTACCGAACGTGCAGAATAGTCAACACGTTTACCAAGTAAATTTTGACGGAAACGGCCTTGTTTACCTTTCAATGAATCAGAAAGGGATTTAAGTGGACGATTTGATTCGGTTTTTACAGCAGATGACTTTCTTGAGTTGTCAAATAATGAATCAACCGACTCTTGAAGCATCCTCTTTTCATTACGAAGAATCACCTCTGGCGCCTTAATTTCGATCAAACGCTTCAGACGGTTGTTACGAATAATTACGCGACGATAAAGGTCATTCAAATCAGAAGTTGCAAATCGACCTCCATCCAATGGAACTAAAGGACGCAATTCAGGTGGAATAACAGGAACAACTTTAACAATCATCCATTCAGGACGATTATCAATGCGCTGCTGAGATTCTTTCATTGCCTCAACAACCTGCAAACGCTTCAATGCTTCATTTTTACGTTGCACCGATGTTTCTGTATTTGCCTGATGACGAAGATCGTAAGAAGTTTGTTCAAGATTCAATGTACGCAATAAATCATGCAAAGCTTCTGCACCCATTTTTGCAATGAACTTATTTGGATCAGTATCTTCTAAATATTGATTTTCCTTTGGAAGTGTATCCAAGATATCCAAATAATCTTCTTCTGTTAAGAAATCTAACCTACTTAAGGATGATCCATCTAAATTGGTTGCCACACCTGCTTGAATCACAACATATCTTTCATAGTAGATAATTTGATCCAATTTTTTTGTTGGCAAACCTAATAGATAACCAATTTTATTCGGTAAGGAACGGAAGTACCAAATGTGAGCAACCGGAACTACTAATGAAATATGTCCCATGCGCTCACGACGCACTTTTTTCTCTGTTACCTCAACACCACAGCGGTCACAAACAATTCCTTTATAACGAATACGCTTGTATTTCCCACAATGGCACTCATAATCCTTAACTGGTCCGAATATTCTTTCACAGAACAAACCGTCTCTTTCAGGTTTATACGTACGATAGTTTATCGTTTCTGGCTTTAGCACTTCTCCACTTGATTGCTCAAGAATCACTTCAGGCGATGCCAAAGAGATTGTTATTTTATTGAAGCTGCTTTGTTTTTTTGGTGTTTCTTTTCTGAAAGCCATTTTCTTGCTTATTTCTTAATTCTACAACTTGACAATTAATCCATCGAAATGTTAAGACAAAGTCCTCTCAATTCGTGAAGCAATACATTAAATGATTCTGGAATTCCTGGTTCAGGAATGTTATCTCCTTTAACGATTGACTCGTAAGCTTTCGCTCTACCCATCACATCATCCGATTTAACTGTCAGAATCTCTTGAAGGATATTTGCAGCCCCGAATGCCTCAAGTGCCCAAACCTCCATCTCACCAAAACGCTGTCCACCAAACTGAGCTTTACCTCCAAGTGGTTGTTGCGTAATAAGAGAGTATGGTCCGATAGAACGTGCGTGCATTTTATCATCTACCATGTGTGAAAGTTTCAACATGTAGATTACACCAACCGTTGCAGGCTGATGGAAACGCTCTCCAGTTCCTCCATCGTGTAAGTATGTTTTACCAGATTTTGGCACACCTGCTTTTTCAGTCCACTGATCAATTTCTGAAGGGTGTGCTCCGTCAAAGATTGGTGTAGCAAACTTAACACCTAACTTTTCTCCAGCCCAACCAAGAACAGTTTCGTAAATCTGACCAAGGTTCATACGAGAAGGTACACCAAGTGGATTCAATACAATATCAACTGGTGTTCCGTCTTCAAGGAATGGCATGTCTTCTTGACGAACTATGTTGGCAACGATACCTTTGTTACCATGACGTCCAGCCATTTTATCTCCAACTTTCAACTTACGTTTCTTAGCAACGTAAACTTTAGCCATTTTAACTATTCCTGCTGGAAGTTCATCTCCAACAGAAATATGGAATTTTTTACGCTTGTATGTACCTAGTAAGTCGTTCGCTTTGATATTGAAATTGTGGATTACTCTTGCTATAAGTGTGTTTACATGAGTATCCGCTGTCCAATTTGTAGGATTTACTATTGAATAATCTATTGCAACCAAATTTTTCTGAGCGAACTTAGTTCCTTTCTTGATGATTTCTTCTTTGAAGTTGTTGAAAACTCCAGCTGATTTTTGTTCACCAAGAATAGACAAAAGTTTCTCTGATAATTTTTCCTTTAAAGCAGCAAAGTCTTTTTCAAATTCTGAATCTAGACTTTCCAATACCGGCTTATCTTGAGCTTTAGACTTTCTATCTCTTATCGCTCTTGAGAATAATTTTTTATCAATTACGACCCCTCTTAATGACGGTCCAGCTTTTAAAGAAGCATCCTTAACATCTCCTGCTTTATCACCAAAGATTGCTCGAAGTAATTTCTCTTCCGGAGATGGATCAGTTTCACCTTTTGGTGTAATCTTGCCGATAAGAATATCTCCTTCTTTTATTTCAGCACCAATTCGAATTAATCCATTTTCATCCAAATCTTTCGTTGCTTCTTCTGACACATTCGGAATATCTGAAGTCAATTCTTCCATTCCACGTTTTGTATCGCGCACCTCTAAAGTATATTCATCAATATGAATAGAAGTAAAGATATCGTCACGAACAACTTTTTCAGAAATTACAATCGCATCCTCAAAGTTGTAACCTTTCCATGGCATAAATGCCACTTTAAGATTCTGACCTAAAGCAAGTTCTCCTTGCTGAGTTGCATATCCTTCACAAAGAACTTGTCCTTTTTCAACTCTATCACCTTTCTTAACAATTGGTTTTAAGTTGATACATGTACTTTGGTTAGTCTTCATGAACTTTGTAAGCGGGTAGTGAATTACTTCACTTTCAAAACTTACTAATTTATCTTCTGAATTCCAATCGTATCGAATAACAATCTCATTTGCATCAACGTATTCCACTGCACCTGGCCCTTCAGCATTTATCAAAACACGCGAATCACGAGCAACCAGTCTTTCAATCCCAGTACCAACTATTGGAGAACTTGGTTTCAAAAGTGGCACAGCTTGACGTTGCATGTTCGATCCCATCAAAGCACGGTTAGCATCATCGTGCTCTAAGAAAGGAATAGACGATGCTGCAATTGATGCAATTTGGTTCGCACCTACATCCATCAAATGCAAGTTTGTTGGCTCTACAACTGGGAAATCTCCTTCATAACGAGCTTTTACAAACTCCGTTAAGAATTTACCTTTATCATCAACAATTGCATTTGCCTGCGCAATCATTTTTGCATCTTCTTCTTCAGCTGTAAGGTAAATTGGCTCTTTTTCAAAGGCTACTTTACCATTTTCGACTGAACGGTATGGTGTTTCAATGAATCCAAGTTTATTCACTTTAGCGAAGACACATAGAGAAGAAATCAATCCGATGTTAGGACCTTCTGGAGTTTCGATAGTACAAAGACGACCATAATGTGTATAATGCACATCTCGAACCTCAAAACCAGCTCTTTCTCTTGACAAACCGCCTGGCCCTAGTGCCGATAAACGACGCTTGTGAGTCACCTCAGAAAGTGGATTCGTTTGGTCCATAAACTGAGAAAGCTGATTCGTTCCGAAGAATGAATTAATTACAGAGGACAACGTTTTCGCATTGATCAAATCGATAGGTGTAAAAACTTCGTTGTCACGAACATTCATTCTTTCACGAATTGTTCGAGCCATACGAGCAAGCCCAACACCAAACTGAGCATATAATTGTTCCCCTACGGTTCTAACACGACGATTAGATAAGTGATCAATATCATCAACATCAGCTTTAGAATTGATAAGTTCAATTAGATACTTAATAATAGAAATGATATCTGATTTTGTTAAAACTCTCGATTCTTCACTATTATCAATACCTAATTTTTTATTCAAACGGAAACGACCCACTTCACCTAGATCATAACGCGTATCTGAGAAAAATAATTTTTCAAATACACCTTTTGCTGTTTCATAATCAGGTGGTTCAGCATTTCTTAATTGACGATAAATATGCTCAACTGCTTCTTTTTCAGAGTTTGAAGTATCCTTTTGAAGTGTATTATAGATGATTGTGAAATCAGCACTATTCACATCTTCTTTGTGTAGGATGATATTTTTTACACCTGAGTCAACAATTAAATCGATGTGGTCATCCTCTAGAGCCGTTTCACGATCCAGAAGTACTTCATTTCGTTCAATTGAAACAACCTCACCAGTATCTTCATCTACGAAATCTTCAATCCACGATTTAAGAACGCGAGCAGCTAATTTACGACCAATAAACTTTTTAAGATTTGTTTTGGTTGCCTTTACTTCATCAGCTAAACCAAAAATCTCCAATATATCCTTATCACTTTCATAACCGATAGCTCGGAATAAAGTTGTTACAGGCAATTTTTTCTTACGATCGATGTAAGCATACATGACATTATTAATGTCTGTTGCAAATTCAATCCATGATCCTTTGAACGGGATTACACGTGCAGAGTACAATTTTGTACCATTTGCGTGTCTACTTTGTCCAAAGAATACACCTGGGGATCTGTGCAACTGAGAAACGATTACTCGTTCTGCTCCGTTAACAACAAACGACCCTTTTGGCGTCATGTATGGGATTGTACCCAAATAAACGTCCTGAACGATAGTTTCAAAATCTTCGTGCTCAGGATCTGTACAGTAGAGCTTCAGCTTCGCTTTCAGCGGAACACTGTAAGTAAGTCCACGCTCAATACACTCTTCAATTGTGTATCTTGGAGGATCAATAAAATAATCTAAGAACTCAAGTACGAATTGATTTCTGGTATCAGTAATTGGGAAATTTTCTGCGAAAACTTTAAATAACCCCTCACTTTCCCTATTCTCCGGCGTTGTTTCCAATTGGAAGAACTCCTGAAATGATTTAAGTTGAATATCCAGAAAATCTGGATAATCGAACTGACTTTTGCTAGAAGCAAAATTCACTCTTGTCGAAATAATGTTTGATGTTGCCAAGGCCAAACTGTTTTATTGATGAAAATGGACTTTAAATTTGCGTCAAACGCAAAAAACAGGACAAGGCATCCCGACAAAAACGGGACGCCTTTCCTGATTATTATAGAGATTATTATTTAATCTCAACTTCAGCACCAGCCTCTTCAAGAGACTTCTTAAGTCCTTCAGCTTCGTCTTTAGAAACACCTTCTTTCAAAGTAGCAGGAGCTCCATCAACTAAATCTTTAGACTCTTTAAGACCGTTTCCAGTCAACTCTTTAACAAGTTTTACAACTGCAAGTTTGTTAGCACCACCTGCTTTCAAAATCACATCGAATTCTGTTTTTTCAGCAGCAGCTTCACCACCACCTGCAGCAGCACCACCTGCAACCATTACTGGAGCAGCAGCAGCAGGCTCAATGCCATACTCATCCTTAAGGATTGTTGCTAACTCATTTACTTCTTTAACTGTTAAGTTTACTAGCGTTTCCGCGATTTGCTTGATATCAGCCATTTTTATTTAATTTAAAAAGGTTCTTAAAATAATTTAATTATGCTCTTTCTTCGAGCGTTTTCAAAATACCGGCGATTTTTCCACCAGCACCTTTAAGTCCAGAAACAACGTTTTTAGCAGGACTTTGAAGCAATCCGACAATGTCACCGATCAATTCTTCACGTGATTTCAGATTTACTAAAGCTTCTAACTGATTGTCACCCATAAAAACTGCTTCATCAATGTAAGCTGCTTTAAGAATAGGTTTATTGCTTTTTCTTCTGAATTCTTGAATCAATTTAGCAGGTGCATTACCAACTTCGCTGAACATGATTGAAGTTGCACCAGCAAGTGCATCCTTCATAGTACCAAAATCTTTTCCCTCAACACGCTCCATTGCCTTTTCAAGCAAAGTGTTTTTTACAACACGCATGCGAATGTTGGACTGGTAACATCTTCTGCGAAGACTGTTCACTACATCCACTGTTAAGTCCGCTGTGTCTGCTAGATAAAAAATACTTGCTCCTGAAAGATCTGTAGCAAGATCATCAATATACTTTGCTTTTTCTTCTCTTGTCATAATGATTTAAGTTTTTAAGCAACAACAGACTTCGCATCCACTTGGATACCAGGGCTCATTGTAGAACTCAAGTAAATACTCTTGATGTAGGTACCTTTTGCTGCAGAAGGCTTCATTTTAATAAGAGTTTGAATCAATTCATGAGCATTTTCACGAATTTTTCCTCCTTCAAAACTTACCTTACCAACTGAAGAATGAACAATACCGTATTTATCAACTTTAAAATCGATTTTACCAGCTTTCACTTCTTCAACAGCCTTACCAACTTCCATCGTTACCGTTCCAGTTTTTGGATTTGGCATCAAACCACGTGGACCTAAAATACGTCCAAGTGCTCCAACTTTACCCATTACTGAAGGCATAGTAATAATTACGTCGATATCGGTCCAACCACCTTTGATTTTTTCAATGTAGTCATCCATCCCAACATGGTCAGCACCCGCTGCTTTTGCTTCAGCTTCCTTGTCAGGTGTACAGAGTACGAGTACTCTTACATCCTTTCCAGTTCCATGAGGCAAAGCCACAGTTCCTCTTACCATCTGATTAGCCTTACGCGGGTCAACACCCAAACGCACGCTGATGTCAACAGATGCATCGAATTTAGTTGTAGAAACTCCCTTCACCAAATCACATGCTTCTGTCAAGGAGTAAGGCTTTGCTAAATCAAATTTAGCCAAGACCTCTTTTCTTTTCTTAGATACTCTTCCCATAACAAAAATGATTATTTGGTTTTAGGTGCTTCACCACCTTTTACTGTAACACCCATACTTCTTGCTGTACCTGCGACCATGCTCATTGCAGCATCAACAGTAAAGCAATTAAGATCCGGCAGTTTATCTTCAGCGATTGTACGCACTTGATCCCAAGAGATTGAACCAACTTTTAATTTGTTAGGTTCGGAAGATCCCTTTTTGATCTTAGTATGCTCAATAATCTGAACTGCTGCCGGCGGTGTTTTTAATACAAAATCAAATGATTTATCACCATAAACAGTGATAACTACCGGTGTAACCTTTCCAGGACGATCTTGCGTACGTGCATTAAACTGCTTGCAAAACTCCATAATGTTGACCCCTTTTGCACCAAGTGCGGGACCAACTGGGGGAGCTGGATTGGCTGCACCACCTTTGATCTGTAATTTGATCAACGCTGCTACTTCTTTAGCCATTTGTATTCAAATTGTGTAGTCAAACATGAGTAATCACGGGAAGCTTTAATCGCTTTCCTCACTCCTACGGGTTAATAAACAAACTAAATTTCTTTCTCGACTTGCATATAGCTAAGTTCGAGTAAGTTTTTCCTTCCGAAGATTTTAACCATCACTTTCAACTTCTTCTTATCTTCGTTAATTTCATCAATAACTCCACTAAAATTATTGAACGGACCGTCAATTACTTTAACAGATTCACCGATCACAAATGGAATCTTCATTTCTTCTTCCGATTCAGAAAGTTCATCAACTTTACCAAGAATACGATTAACCTCAGCTAAACGCATTGGTACAGGTTCACCCCCTTTTTCAGTACCTAGAAATCCAATTACATTTGGTATACTTTTAATAACATGTGGCACTTCACCAACCAGTGCAGCTTCTACTAAAACATAACCAGGTAAATAAGCTTTTTCTTTGCTTACCTTTTTCCCGTTACGTATTTGAAAAACCTTTTCTGTCGGAATTAATACCTGATCTACAAAATCAGTTAACTTCAAACGAGTAATTTCAAGATCCAGATATTCTTTTACCTTCTTCTCTTTGCCACTCACTGCGCGTACAACGTACCAACGTTTTTTAATCTCTCCCATGAAGTCAGTATTAAAACAATCCGTAAATGAATCCCATCGCACCCTTCCACATAGATTTAGAATCACCTGTAATTCCAAATCCAAAATCCATCACAAATATAATTGCTGCTATGAGCACAGAAGCAACTACTACAATAATGGTATTACTTTGAAGCTCCTTCCAAGTTGGCCACGTTACATTGTGAACCATCTCATTTATCGTTTCGCGAAAATATTCTCTTACTTTTGACACTTTTTTTCATTTTTTGCACGGGCGGTAGGATTCGAACCCACGACCAATGGTTTTGGAGACCACTACTCTACCAGCTGAGCTACGCCCGTGTAAAAAGGGGAGCGAGCTCCCCTTTCAAACATCGTATATATCCTATAATTAAGCTACGATCTCAGTAACCTGACCAGCACCTACTGTTCTACCACCTTCACGGATAGCGAAACGTAAACCTTTGTCCATTGCTACAGGAACGATCAACTTAACATTGATTGTTACGTTATCGCCTGGCATAACCATTTCGCGACCATCCGTAAGGAAGATTTCACCAGTTACGTCAGTTGTACGGAAATAAAACTGTGGACGGTATTTGTTGTGGAAAGGAGTGTGACGACCACCTTCTTCTTTCTTCAATACATAAATCTCAGCTTTAAACTCCGTATGAGGTGTTGTTGAACCTGGCTTACAAATAACCATACCTCTTTTGATTTGAGATTTCTCAATACCACGAAGTAAAAGACCAACGTTATCACCTGCTTCACCTCTATCTAGGATTTTACGGAACATCTCAACACCTGTTACAGTTGAAGAAAGTTTCACATCACCCATTCCAAGGATATCTACTGCCTCACCAGAGTTGATAACTCCTGTTTCGATACGACCAGTAGCAACTGTTCCACGACCTGTAATCGTAAACACATCTTCAACTGGCATAAGGAATGGCTTATCAACATCACGTGGAGGAAGTTCAATATAAGTATCTACTGCTTCCATAAGTGCTTCAACAGTTTCAACCCATTTCGCCTCACCGTTCAATGCACCAAGTGCAGATCCCTGAATAACTGGCGCATTATCACCATCATATTGGTAGAAAGAAAGTAATTCACGTACTTCCATTTCAACAAGCTCCAATAATTCAGGATCGTCAACCATGTCCACTTTGTTCATGAAAACAACCAAACGAGGAACTCCTACCTGACGTCCAAGAAGGATGTGCTCACGAGTTTGTGGCATTGGACCATCTGTAGCCGCAACTACAAGGATAGCACCGTCCATCTGAGCAGCACCAGTAACCATGTTCTTTACGTAATCCGCGTGACCTGGACAGTCTACGTGAGCGTAGTGACGGTTAGCTGTTTCATACTCGATGTGAGACGTGTTAATTGTAATACCACGCTCTTTCTCTTCTGGAGCATTATCAATTGAAGAGAAATCACGAACTTGAGCAAGACCTTTACTAGCCAATACGCTAGAGATTGCTGCAGTTAGAGTTGTTTTACCGTGATCGACGTGACCGATGGTCCCGATATTCACGTGTGGTTTGGAACGATCAAAATTTTCCTTAGCCATTGTTCTATTTGTTACTAGTTAATAAAAAAACAAACCTTTTGTATACACAAAATTTCACCCACTTTAGGGTGAAACATTTTCTTCATGAGCCAATGACGAGATTTGAACTCGTGGCCTCTTCCTTACCAAGGAAGCGCTCTACCCCTGAGCTACACCGGCTTCTAAAAAAATTGAGCGGGAGACGAGATTCGAACTCGCGACCCTCAGCTTGGAAGGCTGACGCTCTACCAACTGAGCTACTCCCGCTTAAAATTAATTCACTGTGGGGAGAGCAGGATTCGAACCTGCGAAGGTGTACACCAACAGATTTACAGTCTGTCCTCGTTGGCCGCTTGAGTATCTCCCCAACACTTTGAGCCGATGGAGGGATTCGAACCCCCGACCAGCTGATTACAAATCAGCTGCTCTGGCCAACTGAGCTACATCGGCGTTGGTAAATTTCAATAATTGAAAGAACTTTTTAAAGTGTTTCCCTCTTTTTGGGTTTGCAAATTTATGAAAGAATTCTTGTAACGCAACATATTTTTTAAAAAAAATAGAAAAAAATAAGGGGAGCAACACTACTCCCCTTTTAATACTTGATTTCAAAGCTATTACATAACCTTTTCTTTGTGCTTCTTTACTTGCTTTCTTAACGCTTCTACTGCAAGATCCGTTGCCTCTTCAAAAGACTTACATTGTTTTTTAGCAAACAACTCTTTTCCAGGAATATGAATTTTAACTTCAGCGATCTTATTATCATGCGCATGCTCCTTGTCTAAACGAAGAAAGACTTCAACGCCGATAATATTGTCATAAAAAAGTTCTAGTTTATTTACTTTCTCATTAATAAAGGTGATTAGTTTCTGGTCTGCGGTGAAATGGACTGCATTTACATTGATCTTCATAACATCAATCTTTGTGGCCCCTTGGGTGAGCCTGTGAATAAACATTTGTTAACTGTGCAAACGAGTTATGAGTATATACCTGTGTTGCCGAAAGATTCGCATGACCTAAAAGATCTTTTAACGTTTCCAAACCTGCACCATTGTTTAACATGTGAGTGGCAAATGTGTGCCTCAATACATGCGGACTGCACTTATCTAAATTCGTTGCATCACCAAGGTATGTATTAATTTTTCTATAAACAAATTTTGGATACAGTTTCTTGCCATTTTTCAACGTAAAAAAATATAAAGGGTTTTTACCCTTTATTTCGGAACAATTGCGGTACAATCGAATTAAACTCTGAATACTGTTAGTAATGGGCAGAATTCTCTCCTTATTTCTTTTTCCAAGCACCTTGATACTCGATTCGTTGACGTCATTATCTTTTAATTCAATTAACTCATTCAATCGGATACCTGTTTGGTAGAGCATTTCAAAAATTAGCCGATCCCTCAACCCATCAAAGTCATCATTAAAAAAACCATCAATTTTGTCTTTTTTGAGTTCACTTTCTTTGGCAAATTGAGGTAGCCTTTTATTCATCTTAGGACCGCTGACTTTTGCCATAGGATTAAAGTCAATGTGATTTTCCTTTTTCAACCATTTAAAAAATGACCGAAGTGCTGAAAGCTTGCGATTTACAGATCGATTTTGTGTAGCCCCTTCTATCAGGGCTACCATCCATGAGCGGATAAGCATCGCATTTACCTCTCTTAAATCTTTACTTGATTTAAAATCTCCAAATTCGAAGAACTGAAGAATATCTTTCTCATAGGCAATAGCGGTATGTTCTGAATAACGTTTTTCGATTTTCAGATAGCTTATGAAATCTTCAAGCACAAAAAAAGGAGCCATAGGCTCCTTAACGTATTTTTAACGAAAATGTTTCTTACATTTCAGCAGAACGCAACTTTTGTACGTAAGCCGCCTTGATTTTTCCTTGGCGCTTAGTAATAGAAGGTTTCTCGAACTCTTTTCTGCTACGAAGTTCTTTCATAACATTTGTTTTATCGTACTTCTTTTTGTACTTCTTAAGAGCTCTTTCGATGTTTTCTCCTTCTTTAACCGGAATGATTAGCATATCTCGAATTATTAATTTTATTTCTAAATGGGTTGCAAAGATATAACGAAAAATATTTCTTGCAAGAATTATTTTAAAATTTCTCTAGAAATAACCAACTTTTGTATTTCAGAAGTTCCTTCACCTATTGTCATGAGCCTTGCATCTCTCAAAAATTTCTCTGCTGGGTATTCCTTTGTATAACCATAACCTCCCATAATTTGCATTGCCTCATTTCCGCATTTAACAGAAACTTCACTTGAAAAATACTTAGCAAAGGCTCCTTCTTTTGTCATCGGTTGCTTGTTATTTTTAAGATATGCTGCTTGAAAAGTTAACAATTCTGCTGCTTCTATTTCAGTCGCCATATCCGCCAATTTAAAGCCAATTGCTTGGAAATTAGAAATTGGTTGACCAAACTGCTCTCTTTCCTTTGCATATTTTAAAGCTGCTTCATAAGCCCCTCTGGCAACACCACAACTCAAAGCAGCGATAGAAACCCTACCACCATCTAAAATTTGCATTGCTTGCTTGAAACCTTGACCAACTTGGCCTATTACTTGACTTTCATGCAAACGAACATTGTCAAATATAAGCTCTGCCGTCTCGCTTGCTCTTACACCAAATTTATCTTTGATTTTCACCGCTGAAAAACCTGGGGTGCCTTTTTCAACTATAAAGGCTGTTATACCATTACTATCCAAAAGATCGCCTGTTCGAACTAGAACTACAGCAACATCACCAGACAATCCATGAGTTATCCAGTTTTTAGCACCATTGATTACCCAATATTCACCCTCTTTAACAGCAGTTGTTTTCATTCGCATAGCGTCAGAGCCAGTATTCGGTTCAGTCAAACCCCATGCACCAATAAACTCTCCCGAAGACAGTTTGGGAAGGTATTTCTTTTTTTGCTCTTCTGTGCCGTGATAATAAATATGGCCCGTACATAGTGAATTATGCGCAGCAACGCTCAAGGCAACTCCTCCGCATACTTTTCCCAATTCCATTAAGGCAGTTGCATATTCAAAATATCCGAAACCAGAACCACCGTATTCTTCAGGAATATAAATACCAAGAAGCCCTAATTCACCCATTTTTTTCATGGTTTCAACTGGGAAAATTTCTTCTTCATCCCATTTTTTGAAGTGAGGTTTGATTTCTTTTTCAGCAAAATCACGCACCATTTGAGTGATCATCAACTGATTTTCGTTCAATTCGAAATTCATTGTGGTTAATTTTAATTCAGATTTTTTTCTTAAAAGCGAGCTAAATTAACAATATTGTCAGAAATTGGTTTTAATTTTTCGTTACCATTCAAAAAATCAAGTGATACTAAAAAATTAAATCCAAAGACTTTTCCTCCACATTTCTCAATTAATTTTGCTGCTGCTTCAGCAGAACCGCCAGTAGCCAATAAATCATCATGAATTAATACACTTTGACCAGGCTTTAAGGCATCTATATGCATTTCAATTGTCGACTGACCATATTCCAAATCATATGAAAAACTTATTTTCCTGTAAGGCAATTTTCCTTCTTTTCGAATGAGAATAAAGGGCACACCCAATTTCATCGCCAACGGAAAACCAAACAGAAAACCTCTGCTTTCAATTCCTGCAACGGCTTCAATATTTTTATGAGCGTAAATATCTACTAAATGATCTAGTACATCGTTAGAAAGGGCTGCATCCAACATAATTGTGGATATATCTTTAAATATAATTCCTGCTTTTGGGAAATCAGGAACATCACGTATTACTGTTTTTAATCTTTCTTCTATTGTCATATTACAAAGTTAAGTAGTGTTTTATTCTATCATACTGCTCGTCATCCATTAATACCGATTCTTTGATTTCTTCAACGGCATTAAATCTGATTTTCTTATTCCTAATTTTCACCAATGAATTTGCGATATTCCAGTTAAGGTAAGGATGTTGCTTAAACTCTTCGGCAGTCGCCTCATTGATATTAATTTTCCTAATTAACGTTTTATTTACCTCAACAAATGATTCAATCTCTTCGTATTTCGTAGCATCCATTTTCCAAACTTCAAGCAACTGTTCTTTGCTCATAAAACCTCCCAATCGATCTCTATATTTCAGAATGTTTTTAGCATAGAACGGGCCAATACCTGGGATTTGCTCCAAATCTTCTTGCGAAGCACCATTTAATTCCACAAGCACTTTTTTTCTGATAATTTCCCTTGGGACAATTTGGTCAAATTTATTTTCTTTTCCCAAGGGATAGAATGTTGAATCCTTGATTTTGGAATACAGT
Source organism: Crocinitomicaceae bacterium (assembly GCA_044341975.1). GTDB lineage: Bacteria > Bacteroidota > Bacteroidia > Flavobacteriales_D > Crocinitomicaceae > M0103. The sequence continues at coordinate 29,110 of JBIIQP010000003.1, read as the reverse complement.
TCTTCTGGAATGACAAATATCTTTTTCAGTTGATCATTCGAATAAATTCCTCTTGCGCAAAATTTAACTACAACAGCGGACTGTTTTTCTGTCAGTCCTAATTTCATCCAATCTTTTATCTGAAATAAATTGGGGTCAAATTTAGAAGCTGGAGATCGATATTGTTTCTTTTTGGATCGATACGATTTATGGTAATATGTTTTTTGTTTCCACTCTTGTTTTTTCTTTAACACAGTAATCTCGGAAGAAGAAATTTCAAAATTCTCCTCATGGGAAAAAAACATTATAACCCTAGGCAAGAAAACAATGACGAGTGCTATCAAAAGGAAGTAATAAACTCCTTTTCGATTGCTTTGAGAAACAAATAAGGGATCATTTTGGCTCATGACGCGTCGCAAGGAAATAGATTGGAATCCCAAGTAACACAATTAGCAAACCCATTCCAGCATTGCGCAAATCATAAATTAATAAATCAACACAGATTGCCAATGTCACCAAAATGTAAAGGGCAGGAATATACGGGTATCCGAAAGCTTTGTAAGGTCTTTCTGTATCGGGCTCTTTTTTTCGCAGAATAAAAATGCCGAAAATCGTCAAAATGTAAAACAATAAACTAGCAAAAGTACTATACACCAATAAATCACCATATTTCCCAGACAAGCACAATAAACTAGCCCAAATACCCTGAATCCACATTGCACTGCTTGGGACATTGAATCGATTCAATTTTTTTGCCTTTTTAAAAAACAAACCATCTGTTGACATTGCATAAAACAGGCGTGATCCTGCCAAGATTAGGCCATTATTACATCCAAAAGTTGACACCATAATAAGGGCAGCCATAATGATAATTCCTGCGCCACCAAAAATTATAGAGGCAGCACCTGCTCCTACTCTGTCATCGGTTGCAAACATAATCCCTTGTCCCAACGCATCCGTTGAATCCGCGCTAACTCCCTTCGGTAGCAAAGCTAAGTAGGCCAAATTGGCTAATATATATATCACTGTCACGATGGTTGTTCCAAAAAACAAACTTTTCGGAATATTCTTTTTGGGATCTTTTATTTCACCCGCAATAAAGGTCACATTGTTCCAAGCATCTGAAGAAAAAAGTGAATTAATTATTGTTGCTCCCAATGCACCCATTAAAGCGAAGCCAGATAGAGGAATAATATCCCATTGACCACTTGGTAATTTCACCGTTTTGTATGCATCCCACATGTGCTCAAAATTTTGTGAGAAAACATCGGTTTTTAGTCCAATCGCTAATCCTAGAATAATTAACGCAAAAAGGGCAAACAACTTTGCTGAGGTGAAAATCATTTGAAGTACTTTTCCATTTTGAACCCCTCTTGAGTTCAGAAAAGTCAGCACAATGATACTTCCAATAGCCACTAACTGACCATAAGAAATAGAAATAAAAGATGTTTTAAGAAGCAATTGATTTAATTCAGGAAAGAAAACTCCTGCATATTTTGCAAATGCAACAGCCACTGCCGCTATCACTCCCGTTTGAATAACTGTAAAAACAGTCCAGCCATATAAAAATGACATCATTTTGCCGTAAGCACGCTGAATATAAACATATTGCCCGCCTGCATTCGGCATCATACCTGCTAATTCTCCGTAACTAAGAGCTGCGAAAATGGTAATTAATCCTGTTAAAACCCAAAGAACAATCATCCAACCTGAGGCACCAATATCGCGCATCATTGGAGCTGCCACAATAAAAATTCCAGAACCAATCATCGATCCTGCCACAAGCAAAGTAGCGTCCAGCAGACCAAGTGATTTAATCAACTTGCCGTTCTCCATTGGTTCTTAAATTTATGTGAATTATTCTTCCGATGCTTCTTCTGATGCATTCACAATCGCATCATGCCCCTTCAATGATTGTTCGAAATCATATTGATTTAGGTGACTATTCCTTCGTGAATAAAGGAAATATACTATTACACCCAGGGTAGACCAAATAATAAATGCCACCCACGTTTCTGGTCGCACAAAATACATAAGACCAATATTGAATGCCGCACCCAGAGGTCCAACCACATAGATAGCTGGCGTTTTAAATGGCCTGTCCAAATGCGGTTGTTTTATGCGCAAAATGAGTACAGCAATAGAAATCATGGAGAACGCCAATAGCGTACCCATTGAACACATCTCTGATACTTTATCGATTGGTGTTAAAGCTGAAACTATTGAAACAATCAATCCAACAAGCAAAGTGCTTCGGTATGGTGTTTTAAACTTTTCGTGAATCTTTCCAAACATCCCAAACGGAAGTAATCCATCTTTTGCCATTCCAAGAAATATTCGCGTCTGACCTAGCATCATTACTAACATCACAGATGTTAATCCAGCCACTGCAGCAACAGTAATTAAAACTGTTGCCCAAGGCATACCTATACCTTCAAAAGCGGATGCTACAGGTGCTTTCATGTCAAGCTCATCGTATTTTACCATCCCTGTTAAGATCAAGGACACAACAATATAAAGCACTGTGCAAATGACAAGAGACATAATTATCGCAAAAGGAACATCTTTTTTTGGATTAATCGCTTCACCGGCTTGGGTCGACACGGCATCAAAACCAATGTAGGCAAAAAATACGATTGTCGCTCCAGTAACTACACCACTCCACCCATAATGACCAACTCCTTTAGCATCGATTACTCTTTCAGGAATGAAAGGGGCATAATTATTTGTGTCAATAAAAAAGAAACCAACGAAGATTACAAATAGCACGACTGCTACCTTCAAAATAACAATCAAATTATTTGTTTTAGCCGCTTCTTTAATTCCTTTTATTAGAATTGATGTAACCACCCATGTGATTAAAAAAGCAGGAAGGTTAAATGCAAAATCTGGTGCAGCAACTCCCATGTCTTTTGCCTTCAGTGCTGCAGTAACTGGGTCATTCATAAGCCACAAAGGGGGTTCAATATGAAACTGATGGAGAAGCTTTTCAAAATAGCCACTCCATGCGACAGCAACAGTCGTTGCTCCCATCATGTATTCAAGTATCAGGTTCCAACCAATTATCCATGCAAAAATCTCACCCATTGTACCATAAGAATATGCATAAGCAGACCCCTCCACTGGAAGAACTGAAGAAAATTCAGCATAACATAATGAAGCGAAAAGACACCCCACACCTGCTATTATAAATGAAATTGCCAATGCCGGACCAGCATGATCGTGAGCAGCAATTCCAGTTAAAGTAAATATACCTCCACCAATGATTGCTCCAATACCTAGAGAAGTTAATCCCCATTTACTAAGTACTCTTTTCAGATCATTTTTTTTCATATCAGCCTCAAATGCGCTGATTGGCTTTTTACGCCAAATGCTTCCTGCCATATAGTAGATTTTAAATTTTGGAGTTAAAGATAAAGTTTTAAGTGTGAAAAAGCTTCTATTTTATATCAAATCAAGCGTTTGTTCAAAAGTATGGGGAGAATACCCCAATTCTGTTTTTGCTTTTGAAAGATCAAATCCTGTTCGAGGCGGGCGTTTTGCAGGTTGCGATAAATTGAGACTTGAAGAACGTTTTAGAGATTCAGTTGAAAAACCGAAATAGTTTGCAATGCGCTCCACAAGTTCATAAATTGACATTGTTTCCGGTCCAGAAATATGGAATGTCCCCTTTTTGTTTCGCTTACAAATTTCAATACAGGCCCATGCCAAGTCATCTGCCCAGGTAGGGGCACGAAATTGATCGTCGACAATTGACAACTCATCACCTTTAACTAATGCTGACTTTGCCCAAAGAACAATATTAGAACGCGAAAGATTGTGAGCATCGCCGTAAACAATAATTGTTCTGACAATAGACCAATTTAAAAAGTCTGAATCTTTCAGTAAATTTTCTCCGTCAACCTTTGACTTCGCATAAACACTTAATGGGCCAACTGAATCTTCCTCAGCATAATTACCCTTTAAACCGTCAAAAACAAAATCGGTTGAGAGCAATTGAAAATGAATGTTATTTACTTGACAAACCATCAATAATTTTTCTACGGCACCAACATTTACCTCATGACATTCCTCGGGATTCAATTCACAATAATCCACATTTGTCAAGGCAGCAGTATGAATAATATGACTTGGAACATATTTATTAATGGTATCCTTAATTTCATCCAGATCACATATATTCATTGAATCATAATGTTCTAATGGACATTCAGGATTTCGATTTTCACCTTTTGATGTAGCCAAAAAATCAATGCCGTTTTTTAGACATTGTTTGACTATTTTTTGGCCTAGCAGCCCGTTTGAACCAGTAATCAGTAATTTCATATCAATGTTGAATTCCAAAAATAGAATTTAGTTTTCTTATTTGTTCAGCTGAACCAAGAACGAAAAGTTTCGAATGTGGAACAACCTCAGTTTCAAAATCAGGATTAATTATATATTCTCCATCAGGTGTTTTAAATCCAATAATGGTCACTCCGGTGATTCTCTTCGCTTCAAGCTGACCAATTGTCTTGTTTCTAAACTCTTCTGGCAATTCACTAAATGAAATTGTTTCAATATTTACACCCGAATGCCCTTGCACTTTTATAGCATCCATGAATTCAATAATATCTGGATTACCAATTAGAGAAGCCATGTGGGAGCCTCCGATTGAATCTGGCATAATAACATGATTCGCACCTGCAAGTTTCAATTTTGAAACTGCAGAATAAAGAGAAGCGCGAGCCACGACGTTCAACTGAGCTTGAGCCTCTCGAGAAGCCAAAGCAACATAAACATTATCTACATCTTTTGGCAAACAAGTGATAACGCCTCTTGCTTTTTGCAAATTCGCTTTTTCGAGAATTCCTTCCCGGGTTGCATCTCCCTTGATAAAAATAAATTCATGATCCGCTTCATTTTCCTTTATGACAGCTTCATCATTTTCCACAATAACAAATGGTATCCTGAACAAAAGCAAATCACTTGCTACTTGCTTTCCTACTCTACCAAATCCGCAAACTATAACATGATTTTCCATGGTCTTCATTATTCGAAGGATTTTATAATCCCTCAGGTTAGAACGATATTCTCCACCTACGATATAGCTTGTCAGTGAAGATATTGTGTAAGCAAAAATACCAAAGCAACTGATAAGTAAAAAGGCTGTAAATAACCTACCTTGATCAGACAACTCATGAACCTCACCAAATCCAACAGTTGACATGGTAATTATTGTCATGTAAAACGAATCAAAAAAACCCCAGCCTTCAATAGATATGTACCCCAAAGTTCCAGTTCCGATGATTCCCACCATAAAGAAAAGGAAGAGGTATATTTTTTTGAATATGCGGTAATTAAAACTCATGTTATAGCTCCCAAATTGTATTCCTTCTTCTTTTCTGAAATTTGAAATAATGTTTATGCTCAAGTATCCATGCCATTGCCAAATAAAGAACCAACGGTGAACCAAGTGCTATGCATGATGCGTAAATAAATCCTAGACGAACTTTCGATATGTCAATCCCTAATTTTCTAGCCCACCATGAACAAACCCCAAAGGAACGCATTTCAAAGAAAAAAGCTATTTTATGAATCGTCTTCATCTACCAAGTATCATTTTACCAATATCACAATTTAAACATTTTTTCTGAGAACAAAATTGGTTATAAATCTCTAATAATGCTTGACTATCGGCGGCATTGTTCATTGGCATTTTTAAATTCCTCCATTTTTTGAGAATTGAATTGTTTTCAGGTGGAACAAGACGCAAAACAGAAAAGGCTTTATCACAAATTTCTTCATTTTGATTTAATTGTCCAAACCAAAATACAAATGGCACAAAAGCGTTAATAATTAACCCATTCATAAACGAATCACTAAAATTATTCAATCCCAATTGAGCTAATTTATGTTTGTTTTTCGTAATTAACTCATGACAATAGTTTAAAATCGTTTCGGGTGAACAAAAAACAAATTGATAATTGAAATCATAACCACTCGCAATTGCAGCAAATTGCATTACTCGAATCCTAGGAAATGATGTATGACGAATTCCTTTCAATTTCCAGGACGATGTCTTAACGCAATTTTCAATGGAGGGATTTGCAGCAAATGTTTTATCATGAAACAATCCACTTGCTTCTAAAATACTATCATAAAAATCAGTTGACTCTTTGGATCTGAAATCATTTAATTTGATTTTTTGTGCTAATTCTAGAAAAGGCAGCTGATTCACCTTGGAACCCATTGCACCGGCCAGAAGTTCAAACAATGCCTGTTTTGGATCTTCTTGGTGTTTATTTAATTCAATAGTTTTTCTAATCAACCTGGAATACAATGCTCTTTCCATCATAAAAACGGCATGAATTGGTTGAAATTCTATTAGTTGACTTCTGCAAAGAATCCCAGTCCTCGCTTTGAAATGGTGATTAAACCATTCAAGATGATCTGGATTAATCCATTTTTGTAATTCAAGAGTTGGAATACGAGAAATCGAATTGGAAGACAGAAGATCATGACTTAAAACAACATGTAAAATAACGTTGTCATAGGATTTATCATTGTGATGACCATGTTTCAACCAATCAGAGCTTTTTACGTGCAACTCAACATTACCCACCCATTTAATAGAATCAATAACTATTTGTGCACTGAAAAAATCAGGTCCGCTTTCTAATTCATTGTAATCTCCAGGATAAATAATTTGAATTGGTGTTCCGTCAAGTAAAAAAAGTGCTTTTAGGGGAATTAATTTATGTTGCCACAAATAATGCAGGTATCTTTCTTTCATCTGGTTAGGTTTACTTGAAGATACAAAAAAAGCGCTGGAAATTTCCAGCGCTTTCGACAATTTTATGAAAAATTCTTATTTATATTTTACAAATTTCAACAATTCAGGATTCGCAACTGGAGCCGTATCAGGATTAAATTCCATTGTTATTACCTTTCCTTCAGTTCGTCTATTTAACTGATGTAATTGTTCAAACAATTTAGGATTGGTTTTCTTAAATTGATTGATATAATCTTCTCTCAACTGAATAACCTCTACACCAGTCATGTCTGCAGGCTGAACAGCAAGGTATTCCTCTCCTCTCTTCCAAACACTTCTTGGCTCTTCTTCACCTTTACCAACAGGCACAATTCTTCTTGGGTCAACTCCCTTTTGTTCAACCAAGTATTTGTAACATGCACGAGCTCTATTTTCTGCAAGACGTTTGTTTGCGTCATTTTTACCTCTAGAATCGGTATGAGAACTCAACTCAAGAACCATTCCTGGGTATTCTTGAAGAAGATTGTATACAAATATGAGTGAGTCTGGTGAATTAATTGTTGAGTCAACCAATAGAGACCACTGATCGAATGGATAACGAACTTCAGGCAATCGGATTGGTTTTTTAGGCAACAATGCCATCTCAATAATGAAATTCTGGTCATAGTTTATTCCCAATGTTGTAAATTGAGAACCTTTTTTATCTTCGTGGTAACCATCTTTCGAAATGGTAATATTATAAGAAAGCTCTTCATTTACATAGCGGTCGCTAGTTGGTTTTTTATCCCAGAAAACGGACCCTTGTTTATTGGTCATTCCTTCCCAAGTTGCACCATCAGTTCCTTTTACTACTACTTTAACTCCTTCGATTTTTACAGCTTTATTACCTAATTCACTTACTATAACTTTCAAATCATAAAGATTTGGCGGAATTTCATACATATAGATATCCGGATTGTACTTTCCATTGGGATCTTTTCTTTCCGAAGTGAAATATCCTTTTTTAGCTGAAACCTCATACAATGAGTAATCATTGTTTTCTGAATTCAATGGGTAACCCAAATTTTTCGGGTTTTCCCACTTCATTTCCGCTGAAGTTTTTGTTGCCTTAAACATATCCAAACCACCTAATCCTGGCATACCATCAGTTGCAAAAAATAAACTTCCATCTTTTCCAAGTGTAGGAAAAAGCTCATTTCCTGGCGTGTTAATTTCAGGCCCCATGTTCTTAGGTGCTGACCATGCATTGTTTTTCTTGTCAAATGAAGACCACCATAGATCTCTTCCTCCATATCCGCCTGGCATGTCAGAAACAAAAATCAAATATTTACCGTCATCTGTAACACACGGATGTCCTACAGTGATTGAATCTACACCATTTTTCAAATTCAATTTCACAGGCTCACCCCACTCACCTTTTCCTTCAGATGTTGCCGTCCAGATGTCGCATCCAAGATTTTGTTTTTTGATATTAGGACAACGAGTAAAGAACATAACTTTTCCACGACCATCGAAGCAAACAGTTCCTTCATGCGCTTCTGTATTTATTTTTCCTGAAGCATCTGCCAAACGAGGTTCTCCCCAGTTTCCTTTTTTGTCGATATCACTGACCCAGATATCCATATAATTTTCACATGAAATTGGATCTGTACTATTCCCTGTACTCCCTGAACGACTTGAACCAAAGTACATTTGGGTTTCTTTTCCATCTCCAAAAGTTGGTGCCATATCAAACTCCTTCTTGTTGATTGCCGCCTGATTGACTACAACGTGACGTGTTTTATTTGCAATAAAAGATTTACTGTCTTTACAAGACTGAATTCCAACATCGCCTTTAACATCTGCAGGTACTAACTTTTTATATTCTTCAAAATTAGCAAGTGCTTTATCGAACTCACCCATCATTCGAAGCATTTCTCCATTGTTGTAAAACACCTCTGGTTTAACTTGTTGGTAATCCAACAGCAAAGCTCTATCGTACCATTCATTTGCCTCTTTGAATCGATCAGTCAAACGATAGCATTCTGCCGTTTTGAAGGCCATGTCGCCTTTTAGTTTTTTTGCTTGATTTCCTTTACTCGATAACTTTGTATAAGCAACACTGCATTTTTCAGCACCTTCACAATATTTTTCACTATTAAAATAGGTGTTTGCTTCAACAATAAATTTATTTTGAGCAAAGGACAAAGAGTAAATCCCCATAAAGAGAATTGGCAAGAGAAACTTGTGGATCATGGAACTATTTCTTTTCAATTTATACACGTCTAGAAAACAATAATTACTTCAAAAAAAGTGAATTTCATTAATCAACTTTCTTTTTAAGCGCATAAATTTAGTTAAAGTTACCGAAACAAGAAATTTTAAACGATTTTTTGAAATACTTTACACCTTTTTGTCCTTTATAAAAAATCAATCTTCTGATCTAACATATTTCTCCCACTTTTCTATAACAGATTGAAATCCATATGGAAGTGTTGAATCAAATTGCAAATGCTTTTTCAAAACAGGATGAAAAAATCCAAGTGTTTTTGCATGAAGTGCTTGACCTGGGATCAACTCAAAGCAATTCTCAATAAAACGAGTGTAACTTGTTGATCTTGTTCCCTTCAAGATTTTATCCCCACCGTATTCCAAATCATTAAAGAGGGGATGTCCAATATGCTTCATATGCACCCTAATCTGATGAGTGCGACCTGTTTCAAGTTTACATTCTACAAGTGTAACTAAACCAAAGCGTTTTAAGACTTTGTAATGCGTAACTGCATGTTTACCTTGCGTTTCATCTTCAAAAACAGTCATTACCTTGCGGTTTTTAGGCGAACGACCTAGATTCCCAATAATTGTCCCATCTTCTTCGATATCACCCCAAACAAGCGCATTGTATCTTCGCTCTGTTGTGCGGTCATAAAACTGTTTTGCTAAATGCGTCAATGTTTCTTCCGTCTTAGCAATGACCATTAAACCAGTCGTATGTTTATCCAAACGATGGACTAATCCAGGTCGACCAAAGTAATCCTGAGAACGTTTTGGAAGGTGATCAAAATGATAAACCAAAGCATTTACCAATGTTCCTTTATAATTGCCATAACCCGGATGAACAACAATATTTGACGGCTTGTTTATGACAATCAATTGGTCGTCTTCATAGTGTATGTCAAGTGGAATATCCTCAGGAATTAGTTCGATTTCCCTTACAGGGTAAGGCATGACAATCGACACATTATCACCCGGTTTTACGCGATAATTCTGTTTTACTTTTTGCTCATTAACAAGAATATTTCCACTTTTTGCCGCAACCTGAACTTTGTTCCGAGAAGTATTGGGCATTCTGTCAATGAGAAATTTATCGATGCGTATAACTTCTTGACCCGGATCTGCTTTGAACCTATAGTGCTCAAAGAGTTCTTCCTCATCGGCTTCTGTTTCTTCGATAAATTCGCTCATTAAAGTTTTACGATCTTGAATATTCGTTCAGTTCCAAATACCTTTATGTAATAAATCCCTGGTGAATTTGCTGACATAGAAAAAGTATTGTCCGCACTTGTTAAAACTTTTGCACCAAAAACATTATACACTTCAGCTCCAATAAAATCAATCCCCTTTACATCAATGTGTATATCACCATCCGTTGGATTTGGATACACGACCACTTCGTTTTGCACCTTGTTTTCAGAAATACCTAGCTCTACATCTAATGCTGTTGAATAAATTGGGTGCAGCATCACAGAACCTGAAATTGTTGATTGAACCCATGAATTTCCATTGTCAACACTGTAAAATGTTTGATCAGAATTATCCAAATTTTTATCTAAACCAATATTCAATCGTTCTGGATCTAACTGTCTCCAACCAATAAAATAAGAGGTGCCAACAGGCAGTTTCAAAGTATCCTTAAAATAGTAATTGACAAAAACATTTCTCGCATTCGTGTATTCTGGAGAGCGCGGAAAAAACACATCGTCTTCGTAGATAACTGCTCCTGGAACACCTCCATTATCCTCCCAGACAGTCATCAAAAACAAATTATTACTTACATCACTGACTGAAGGCACGAAATGCATCTGCATTCCAATTAATGAGTCTGCTTCATAGGCAGTGTAATGGATTGCCAATCTCGCCTGCGCACCTGTTGGTCCATAAGCAGCCTCAGCGGATCCGTCATCATAACTGTAATAATTTCCAAAATATTGAGTAGTACTAGTTGAATCATTTAGGGTTAATTCAACTGGATTAACTGTCGTAGTTGGAGTTGATGCCGTTGCTAAAACATCAAAAGTTTGCTCGTTACCTAATTTTGTTACATCAAATACATATCCTGTTGATATATCATGATATGACGTAACGGTTGTTCTTGGCAGATAGTTAAAAGGCGCTGGGCCACCGGCCAAAATCTGACCAAAAAGAGTGTAATTTCCTTCAGAAATTGCGTTATATGATACCTCAATTAAACCATTTTGATTATTCGCGGGGATGATCCCACCGCTATGCATCACAATTTGAACAGAATCATTCATTTCACCTGAAGCATTATTCTTGAAATGGTCCCAAGGAACTGAAGTATACGTTTTCAATAAACTTCCAACAGGGTAAACAAAGGCTAGGTCCCTGAATAAAGTATCTTGGTATCCTGCGTCAAATTTCAACTGAACATAGTCAATATGAAAATGATCTAAACTTCCCGAAAGTGCGCCATAATTTCTAAATCGGAATTGAAATCCTTTTTTAAAATATTGCACATCCTTCAAATTTATGTTCGCAACTTTAAACTCACTTGTTACTTGGCCTGAATCACTCCAAACACGCTTCCATTGATCGAGATCTTTGGCATAAAATTCGAGAATCAATGAGTCTGAGGTTTCAGGGACGTCTCCAAATCCTTGCGGCTGATAAAGAAAACTTATGTAAAGAGAGTCAGAAGCATCGTAAGGAGCAAGGTTCAACGGTTTGGAGGTCAAAACATCCGCATAATTTGTCAAAGATGTGCCAATGGCATATGGATAGCCATCCGCATTTAAACCATCAAACGTTACAACGCCCAAAGATCTTGGCTCAAACGCATATCTGTAATTGTGGTATGCGAAATCATCTAACCAATACGCATTTGGATCATTGATGTTTACAAAAAATTGAGTTGCTGAATCCTGATAAAATCCTGGTGAGGTAATCCAAACAGTATCTGAAATATCGGGAGCGCCAATTGTGTCATAAATATAATAGGGCGGATATAAATCGGTTGTTGCATAATTTACTGGATAATTACTCAAATCACCCACCTTTAATTGAGTAGAGAGAAATGAGGCATCTACATAGGTAGAGGTAACGATATCGTACGTTCTTCGGAAGGTTACTTGATCAGTATAAAATTGCCCAACAGCAATCGGTTGAGATGTTAAATTGTCTAACAACCTGTATTTTTTATCTGATGTTACTCCGGGATCAGAAAAATCTGCGTTGTATTGTTGGAAATGATTTTTTGTGAATTCATCAAAGAATGGCAACTCAAGTGTATCCGAAACATAAAGTATCGTGCTGTCAAAAGTCCCCTGATTTACTTTTTGAATTGATTTTGATTTGCCAATTAGTTCTGGATTCGCCATCAAGGGACCAACTTCTTCAGTTTGTGAAAAGGCACTTAATCCCACAAAAAAGAAGCAAAGAAACAAAATGAAAAACTTCATAGGGCGCAACTTTTAAGGCTCCTGTTCAATAGGTCCACCAAAATCTTTGGTAGCATAAACAGTAATTGTTGATCCTGCAGGAATCATTATTCCCTCTAAAAATTCTGGTGATTGTGATTCAATTCTAGCGGCTAGTGAATCTTCAGATGAAAGGCAATCAGCACAAATTGTAATCATGCTAAAATTCCCGGTTTGCATCAACATATCTTGAGCCTCAAGAAGGGACATTCCGAATAAATCAGGTATTTCTGTTGGTGCACCAGCATCATTTTGACCAACAATCAATAGAATGGTCGCTCCAATTGGAATTTTGGCTCCCTCTTTAACCGATTTTCCTTTATACAATTGCTCAAGCACAGCACCATCTGCTTCACTTGTTGTGCGGTATTCAATTCTATAATTCAATCCTCTATTTTCTAGGATACTCTCTGCAAAGCGCTGAGATTTATCGACGAGGCTTGGCATTTCAACTAAGCGTGACTTTTTGGAAACTCTGAGTCGAATAATTCGGCCTTCTTTAACAGGCACAAGTGACAAAGATGTTGCATCTGGATCTTGGTCAATTATTGTTCCTTCTGGTTTTGAAGGGTCATAGATTGAATCCAAAATTTCATACTGAAGGTCTAAATCTTCTAATTCCGTTTTTACTGAATTTACATTTCGTCCGATTAAGTTGGGAACGTCAATGTGTTGTCCGTGATTGGTGTAGGAATCAAGATAAAAAATAGTAAGGCTCACAATAACAATGTAAGCAAGAATAACCAATCCGAGATGTTTCAGAAAGTACTTACTCCAGACAAAAACCTTGATTTTATTTAATAAATCCATTTACAGAAATACTTGCAACAAATATAGAAATTAAGCGGAATGTAAAACGCAGAAAAATTGCTCTTACTAATTAAAAATTCGGAGAAAGGGCGTGCGATTTATAGAACTCATCTATATATTCAAATGCTTCCTTGGCTGTATCGACCATAGCAAACATGTGCATGTCGCTTGGTGATATATTATTTTCGGCATTTAGCATAGATTGTTCAATCCAATCAATTAATCCTTTCCAATAATCTTTCCCTATTAAAACAACTGGTCGCTTGTTGATCTTTTTTGTTTGAATCAATGTCAAAGCCTCAAACATTTCATCCAAGGTTCCAAAACCACCTGGCAAAACAACAAAACCTTGTGCATACTTTACAAACATGACTTTTCGGACAAAGAAATAATCAAATTCAAGGTTATGTTCTGGATCAATAAACGGGTTGTGATTTTGCTCGAAAGGCAAGTCAATGTTCAAGCCAACCGATTTGCCACCACCTTTTTGAGCGCCTTTGTTTCCAGCCTCCATAATTCCCGGACCTCCACCAGTAATGACACCATATCCTGCTTCGGCTAATAGTTCTGAAATCTCCACACCCATTTGGTAGTACTTATTGTCTGGTTTTGTTCGTGCAGATCCAAAAACACTAATACAAGGACCAATCTTTGCCATGCGCTCATATCCTTCAACGAATTCAGACATTATTTTAAATATCGCCCAACTATCATTGATCTTAATATCATTCCAGTCTTTTCTTATTTTGTTCATGATTTCTTTTTAAGTTCAAACAACGCTTTCTAATTTGTTTCACGCAGCATATCACGAAAGTAGTTGATATTGATAGGAACGTTTTTTTATGAAAGTTATTTTTTCAACACTAGCTTTCTGATATATCCTTTATTTCTCCTATTTTCGGCTATGTGAAGCAGCAAATAAAATTGTTATTTTTTCTATTGTCTATTTCGAAAGGGATATTATGTCAACCTAACGATAGCACAGCTTCTATTTCATGTAAAAGAAAAATCATAACCACTTCACTGATAGGGACATCGTGGATAGGCAGTATGAGTGTGCTGTATGGAGTTTGGTATAAAAATGAAAAACAAACAGATTTTCATACTTTTAACGATGGTTCAAATTGGCTTCAAATGGACAAATTGGGGCATTTATATGCATCCTATAAATTTGGCTTGCTCACGAGTGAAGCAATGATCTGGTCTGGAATACCTCGTAAAAAATCTGTTCTACTTGGCGCAGGTATAGGCCTAGGATACCAAACCACATTGGAAATTTTTGACGGATTCAGCAGTGATTGGGGATTTTCATGGTATGATATGGCTGCAAATGGTTTAGGGGCAGGACTATTTATAGGGCAGCAATTCATTTTTAAAGAAGAATGGATTATTCCAAAATTTTCATTTCATCCAACACAGTATGCTGCTCTTCGTCCAGCTGTGTTGGGCAATGGTTTCCCACATGAATTGCTGAAAGATTACAATGGCCAAACTTATTGGTTTAGTTTTAATCCCCTTCATTTTCTGAAAAATAATAAAGTTCCAAAATGGATTTGTCTTTCTTTAGGTTACAGTGCGGATGCCAAAATAATTGGACACAATGAAATCTATACAGATCTTTCAGGGAAAACATATAACTCATCACGCGAATTTCTGCTTTCTTTAGATGTTGATTTTAATAAGATTGATGTGAAGAAAAAATGGGTGAAAACTATTTTAAAACAACTCAACTACGTTAAGATTCCTTTTCCTGCTTTAATGCTGAGAAATGGTAAATTAACTACAATACCTCTTTATTTTTAATACGAATTCAATTACTAAATCATGGAAAACAGCTCTTCATTCACCATCAATAATCTCGAAAAGTATTTCCGACAATATCGCAGATCAGTTAGGGCTCCTCGCAAATTTTGGAGCGAAATCGCACAGAATTACGAATGGATGAGGCCGTGGGAAAAAGTCCTTGAATACGACATGAATGATGCTAATTTTTCGTGGTTCATCGGCGGGAAATTAAATATTACTCAAAATGCCCTTGATAGACACATTTCAATTAGGCCTGACAAAACAGCAATTCTTTTTGAACCAAATGACCCGAATGAAAAAGCACAAGCAATAAGTTACAGAGAGCTTCTGTCAAGGGTTAATAAGTTGGCAAATGTCTTAAAGAAAGAAGGAATTCAAAAAGGTGACAGGGTTTGTATTTATTTACCTATGATTCCGGAATTAGCCATTTCAGTGCTTGCTTGCGCCCGCATTGGCGCGATTCATTCGGTTGTATTTGCGGGCTTTTCTTCTTCCGCTGTGGCGGCAAGAATTCAAGATGCCACATGCAAAATGGTAATTACTTCAGATGGTGGATACAGAGGGAATAAAACAATTAATCTCAAAGGAATCATCGATGAAGCGTTGATCACTTGTCCTACAATTGAAAAAGCGCTTGTCTTTCGTCGAACAAATGAACCTATAAATATGGTTCCAGGCAGAGATCTAGATGCCGCACAACTTTTAGAGCAAGCATCAAATCATTGTGAACCCACAATAATGGATGCTGAAGATCCACTTTTCATATTATACACTTCCGGATCTACGGGCAAACCAAAGGGAATGGTTCATACAACTGGGGGGTATATGGTTTACACAGGATTCACTTTTAAAAATGTTTTCCAATATCAAGAAGAGGATATTTTTTGGTGCACTGCAGATATTGGATGGATTACAGGTCACTCCTATTTGCTCTATGGAGCCCTATTAAATGGCGCTACAACAGTGATGTTTGAAGGCATACCATCCTACCCAGATTTTGGTCGCTTTTGGGATATTATTGATAAACATCAAATTACTCATCTTTACACTGCGCCAACAGCAATTCGGTCTTTAGCGAAAGAAAGTTTAAGTTGGGTTGAAAAACATGATTTATCTTCATTAAAAGTGCTTGGATCAGTTGGCGAACCTATCAATGAAGAAGCATGGCATTGGTATGATGAACACATAGGACATAAATCGTGTCCAATTGTTGATACTTGGTGGCAAACAGAAACAGGTGGTATTTTAATCTCTCCATTACCTTTCGTTACGCCTACAAAACCAACCTATGCAACATTGCCACTTCCCGGAGTGCAACCTGCTTTGGTTGATGATAAAGGAAATGAAATTGAAGGAAACAGAAAAACGGGTAATCTTTGTATCACCTTCCCTTGGCCTTCAATTGCACGCACAATTTGGGGGGATCACCAGCGCTACAAAGAAACTTATTTTAAAGCATATCCTGGAAAATACTTCACAGGTGATGGTGCCCTTCGCGACGAAGTAGGTTATTATAGAATAACAGGAAGGGTTGATGATATTGTCATCGTCTCAGGACATAATTTAGGAACGGCGCCTATTGAAGATGCTATCAACGAACACCCATCCGTCGCAGAATCAGCTTTGGTAGGTTTTCCACATGATGTAAAAGGCAATGCACTTTATGGTTTCATTATTCTCAAAGATGAAGCAGTGCAGACTGATTATGAACAACTTAAAAAAGAAATCAACCAGCATGTTTCTGATCACATCGGCCCAATTGCAAAATTGGATAAAATTCAATTTGTTTCTGGACTTCCGAAAACGCGTTCAGGAAAAATTATGCGAAGAATTTTGCGAAAAATAGCGGAAGGAGATTTCTCAAATTTCGGTGATATTAGCACCCTATTGAACCCCGAAATTGTTGAAGAGATAGCGAAGGGAGTGCAGTAATCAGAGCGTTTGATTTTTCAACTTGAGATCTGCTAATTTATGAATGTATTCACTCGTTAAACTAGCTTCCAAAAGCATCAAGTGGTCAATACGGTGACAATCTGTCCCAATAAAATCAACTAATTGTGCATCAATAAGTCGTTGCGCTTGTTTTTTAACTTCTTGGCCGTAATGCCCAGAAAGTGAATTTATGTTTACTTGAATATTTACGCCTTTCTCACGATACTCTGCAGCTTTCTCAACCGAACCAAGAAAGTAAAGGTAACGCTCAAAATGAGCTAAAACCGGCTTAAAACCAGCCATTTGCATGTCAAAAAACAATTTCCCTTCGAATTGCGGAGCGTTGTGAAAAGCAAATTCAGTTAGAACATAATTATCTCCGAATGTGAGCAATTTTTTGTCTTTAATTCTCAATTCTAATGTTTCGTCGAAGTAATATTCAGCGGCTGCTTCAATTTCAATTTTTAAACCTAATTTTTGAGCGTTTTCACGCACATGCTCAAGACCTTCCAAAATGCGCTCAGCATTATTTGGATAGACCTCACTCATAATATGTGGGGTGGTGATTACTTTTTTATAGCCTAGACTTTCAAATTTGGCTAACATCGCAATTGATTCATCCATTGTCCTGGCTCCATCATCAATTCCTGGAATTAAATGACTGTGAATATCCGTTCCAATTAGAGAAAGATCAAAAGGTGCTAAATTTTTCCTGAAAAGTCCGCCGAACAATCCCATTTTAACGATTTTCGTACATATTTGAGTAATAAGTTTGATAAGTACCTGAAGTAACTTTCTCTACCCATTCTGTATTCGCTAAATACCAATCAACTGTTTTTTCAAGTCCTTCTTCAAAGGTGATTGAAGGCGTCCATCCCAATTCATTTTCCAATTTTGTCGCATCAATGGCATATCTTAAATCATGCCCTTTGCGATCTGTGACATATGTGATGAGTTTTTCAGATTCACCTGTAGATCTGCCTAGCTTTCTATCCATTAATCGGCATAGAAAACGCACTAATTCAATGTTCGTCCACTCATTCAAGCCACCAACATTGTATGATTCTCCAATTCTACCTTTGTGGAAGATTGCAACAATTGCTTTTGCATGATCCTCTACCCATAACCAATCCCGCACATTCTCTCCTTTACCATAAACTGGCAACGGCTTGTTGTTTCGAATGTTGTGAATCATTAATGGAATAAGCTTTTCTGGAAAATGATGGCTGCCATAATTATTCGAACAATTTGACATTTTTACAGGGAAGCCATAGGTATGATAGTATGCGGAAACAAAGTGATCAGATGACGCTTTAGATGCACTATATGGGCTGCGTGGATCGTAAGGAGTGTCCTCCCTAAAGAGACCTTCTTCTCCTAAACTACCATAGACCTCATCCGTAGAAACATGATGAAAAATATGTCCTTCTTCGCCGTTCCATTTTTCTTTTGCGTGTTGCAAAAGATTGACAGTGCCAACCACGTTTGTCATAACAAAATCCATTGGACCTTCAATTGATCGATCAACATGGGATTCCGCAGCAAGATGAATGACATCTGTAATATCGTATGATTCAAAGGCAGACTGAACATCTGCAGCATTTACGATGTCTCCTTTTACAAAACGATAATTGTCTTTTTGATCAACATCTCTCAAGTTTTCAAGGTTACCTGCATACGTTAACTTATCAAAATTAACTATCAAGTAGTTCGGAGATTCATTGACTAATAATCGAACAACATGGGAACCTATAAATCCTGCTCCTCCTGTTACTAAAATTCTTTTTTGAAAATCTTCCATCGCTTATAATGACCAATATTCTAAGTCCTTTATTTTTCCTTTAAAAATTCCTTTTACATCCACAAAAACTCCCTGTTCATTCTTTAGTAAAGACTTGAATTCATTTTCAGACATATCCTTATATTCCTTGTGGTTCACGGCTACAATTATTGCATCATAATCATTGCCTGCTTTATCTGATAAACCAACGCCGTATTCGTGTTCCATTTCTAAGGATGAAGCATGTGGATCAACTAAATCAACGTGCACTTGAAATGACTTCAATTCATTTACAACATCAATCACTTTCGAATTTCGAATATCACTAACATCTTCTTTGAATGTGGCTCCCATTACAAGTACCTTTGCATCCTGTATGTGTTTCCCTTGCGCAATAATTTTTTTAACCGTTTGTTTTCCAATATAAAAACCCATTGAGTCATTGACGTATCGGCCACTTGTAATAACCTTAGAATGGTAGCCAGCTTGCTGTGCTTTGTGCGTTAAATAATATGGATCTACACCGATGCAATGTCCTCCAACCAAACCAGGTGAAAACTTTAGGAAATTCCATTTCGTACCAGCCGCCTCTAAAACTTCAAATGTGTTAATATTCAACTTATTGAATATGATTGACAACTCATTGATCAATGCAATATTTACATCGCGTTGTGTGTTTTCAATTATTTTTGCCGCTTCAGCTACCTTTATGGAAGCTGCACGGTGAACTCCAGCAGCGACAACCAATTCATACACTTTTGCTATTTGATCCAACGATTCATCACAACAGCCAGAAACTACTTTTATTACATTTTGTAATGTATGCTCTTTATCTCCCGGATTGATTCTTTCTGGCGAATAACCAACCATAAAATCTTCTCGGAATTTCAATCCCGATTCAGCCTCCAAAACAGGAATGCAATCTTCTTCTGTACATCCTGGATAAACAGTAGATTCAAAAACCACATAATCCCCTTTTTTCAAAACTTTTCCGACTGTAGAACTTGCACCCAACAAAGGCCTTAAATTCGGTAAATTCGAATCGTCAATTGGAGTAGGAACGGCTACAATAAAAAACTGAACATCTTTCAAATCATGAATATCTGCAGAAAACTGAATGTCACACCCTTCAAAATCTGCTGCTGACAACTCATTGCTTGGATCAATATGATTTTTCATTAAGTCGATGCGTTCTTGATTGATATCAAAACCAACGACTTTAATTTTTCTAGCAAATTCCAATGCAATTGGCAATCCAACATATCCGAGTCCGATTACCGCCAACTTAGCTTCCTTCGCTAATAGTTCATTATAGATCGAGTTGCTCATTTCTTACTTTATAAATTCTTTCAATAATTTCAACAACCTTCAACCCTTCCAACGCATTGGTCGTTGCAGATGTTCTTCCCTTAAGGGTATCAATTACATTTTTGATAACATAATTATGGTTTGCGGCAGAACCTTTGTATGCACCGTAATCATTTCCTGGATTGGTAGGTGCCAATTCTGGCATTACATAATCTTTAATATTGCAAACTTCAACTTCATTCATATATTGACCACCAATTTTAACGCTTCCATTTGCGCCGATAATTGTAATCGAGCTCTCCAAGTTTTGATTCGCAACAGCCGTGGAATAATTTATGCTTCCCATTCCTCCATTTACAAAATCGAAACTCACAAAACCTGAGTCCTCAAATTCAGTTGAATTTTGGTGCGTGAAATCCGCAAATTTTCCTTGAATATTATCGATGTCACCAAACAACCAGTACATGATGTCTATGAAGTGTGAAAACTGTGTAAAAAGCGTTCCTCCATCCAAGTCTTTGGTTCCTTTCCAACCACCTTTTTTATAATATCGATCATCACGATTCCAGTAGCAATTCAATTGCACCATGTAGATTTCACCAATCGTACCAGATTCAACAACTTCCTTGATCCATTGAGAAGGCGGAGAATAACGATTCTGCATCACACAGAATACTTGTCTGGAAACCTGAAGTGCCTTGAAAATCATCTTTTCACAGCTGTCTTTCGACAATCCCATTGGCTTTTCACATACAACATGTTTTTTCGCTTCAAGTGCCGCCAAACTTTGACTTGCATGAAAACCATTTGGTGTGCAAACATTCACAACATCAAAGTCAAGACCTGATGCTAATAACTCATCGAAAGTTGAGAAAAAAGGCACATTAAAATCTACCGCATCGCATTCCTCTTTTGAACGAACATCAATCATTGCAACCAATTCACCTTCTTCATCTCGGCGAATCATTTCCGCATGTCGCTTGCCAATGTGACCAGAACCCACAACAACAAACTTCACTTTTTGATCTGTTTTGATCATATATTTCTATTTTTCAAATTCCACCTTGGTGGATATTTCTTATTTAATTCTAGTTACTATTCCCTGATCCAACAAATATACTTGCTGACTTTCAGGACAAACTGCATGCCCTTCCGTATTGAATTCCAATCGATGGCCGTATTCACTCATCCACCCTATCTGACGCGCTGGATTGCCAACAACCAGAGCAAATGCAGGTATCGTTTTCGTTACAACCGAGCCTGCACCAATGAACGCAAACTCACCGATATCGTGTCCGCAAACAATCGTTGCGTTGGCACCGATACTCGCGCCTTTTCCAACTTTTGTTGCAGCATATTGTTCGCGTCTGTTGACTGCACTTCTAGGATTGGTCACATTCGTAAATACCATCGAAGGGCCAAGAAAAACATCATCTTCACAAACCACTCCAGTGTAAATGGAAACATTATTCTGCACCTTTACATTGTTGCCAAGTTTTACCCCTGGAGAAACAACTACATTTTGTCCAATATTGCACCGCTCACCAATTTCACAATTTGGCATTATGTGCGAAAAATGCCAAATCTTTGTGCCTTCTCCAATTTGACACCCTTGGTCAACAACAGCTGTTTCATGTGCAAAGTAATTCATCAGCGAATAATGTATTTATCAAAATCGTTGTGCTCCGTCTGCATCAATTCTTCCTGTGACAAACTTTTGAAATAATCATACGTAATTTTCAATCCCTCTGCACGTCCAACCTTTGGTTCCCAATTTAGAATTGATCGTGCTCGTGTGATATCCGGTTGTCTTTGCTTCGGGTCATCTACAGGCAAATCCTTGTATATTACCTTTTGCGTGGTGCCGGTCAATTTGATTATTTCTTCTGCAAAGTCACTAATCGTTATTTCATCAGGGTTACCCACATTCACTGGAAGTGCATAATCGCTTTTCAATAAACGCACAATTCCTTCTATCAAGTCATCCACATAACAAAAAGATCGCGTCTGTGAACCGTCACCAAAAATGGTCAAATCTTCACCTCGTAAAGCCTGGCCTATAAAGGCTGGTAAAACCCTACCATCATTCAAGCGCATGCGCGGACCATAGGTATTGAATATACGGACAATTCGAGTTTCTATTCCATGAAAATTATGATAAGCCATTGTGATGGCTTCCTGAAAACGTTTCGCTTCATCATAAACTCCTCGAGGTCCAACTGGATTTACGTTCCCCCAATAATCCTCATTTTGTGGATGAACATTTGGATCGCCGTACACTTCAGATGTTGATGCAATTAGCACCCGTGCTCCTTTTGCCTTCGCTAATCCCAAACAATTATGGATTCCCAATGAACCAACTTTCAGTGTCTGAATAGGAATCTTCAAATAATCAATTGGACTTGCAGGTGAAGCAAAATGCAGAATATAATCTAACTCACCAGGAACATGAATAAACTTGGAGACATCATGGTTGTAAAACTCAAAATTCTCCAATTTGAACAGATGCTCAATGTTTTTAAGTCGACCTGTAATCAAATTATCCATTCCGATTACATGGTAACCATCCTTTACAAATCGATCACAAAGGTGCGATCCCAAAAATCCAGCTGCCCCAGTAATTAATATGCGTTTTTTTCTTTCCATCATCAGTCAATTTGAGTGTTTGCTGAAATTACTGATCTACCAATGGAGCTGTAGAAGAATCCTTTCTCTGTCATTTCATTCAAATCGAACAGATTCCTGCCATCAAAGATGACTTTATCTTTCAATAAAGAACTAATCTTATCAAAATCAGGATTTCTAAAAACACCCCATTCAGTGCAAATCACTAACGCATCCGCTTCATTAATTGCATCATATTCATTTTCAACAAAGCCGATTTTATCACCTAATAATGTTTTGACATTGCCCATTGCTTCTGGATCGTATGCAACTACTTCTGCACCATCCTTTAGCAATTCATCAATTATGTACAACGCCGGTGCTTCACGAATATCGTCTGTATCGGGTTTAAATGCCAGACCCCAAATTGCTATTTTCTTTCCAGATAGATTGCCTCTAAAGAAATTTCGGATTTTCGGCATAAGAATCGTTTTCTGTGATTCATTGACTTCCATCACGGCTTTCAGAATTTCAAAGGAAAAACTATTTTCATTTCCAGATTTCACAAGTGCCTGCACATCCTTTGGAAAACAAGAGCCTCCATAACCAATGCCGGGGAATAAAAATCTTTTGCCAATTCGATCATCAGAACCTATACCAATTCTCACTTTGTCCACATCAGCACCTACCAACTCACAGAAATTTGCAATTTCGTTCATGAAGGTAATCTTTGTTGCAAGGAATGAATTAGCTGCGTACTTAGTAAGTTCCGCAGATTTTTCATCCATGAAAATGATAGGATTTCCTTGACGGACAAAAGGCTTATACAATTGTTCCATTGTCTTAATCGCCTTGGCTGATGAAGAACCAATCACAACGCGATCTGGTTTCATAAAATCATCCACAGCAAAACCTTCGCGCAAAAATTCAGGATTTGATACGACATCAAAATCAACTTGAGCGTTTGCAGCTATAGCAGCCCGAACTTTCTCAGCTGTTCCTACCGGCACGGTGCTTTTATCAACAACAACTTTGTAGTCTTCTATTATTTTGCCCAATTGACCAGCAACACCAAGGATATAGGACAAATCAGCCGATCCATCTTCACCCGGAGGAGTTGGAAGGGCAAGAAAGATGATTTCTGCCTCCTTTATTCCTTCCTCTAAATTTGTTGTAAAAGAAAGACGACCAGCTTTAATGTTTCGCTCAAACAACACATCCAAATGAGGTTCATAAATTGGAATTTCACCCTGACGCATGCGTTCCACTTTCTTTGCGTCAATATCCACACAGATAACCTGATTACCTGTCTCAGCGAAGCAAGTACCAGTAACCAATCCCACATATCCAGTTCCAACTACGGCAATTTTTTTCATACTATCAGTTTGTTGAAGTAATAAACTCTTTTATAGAAGTACAGATATATTCCAATTGCTCTTGTTGTAATTCTGTGTGAATTGGCAATGATAAAACGCGCTCTGTAAGCCAATCTGTAGTAGGTAAATTTGTATTTTCACTGCCGAATGCACTGAACATTTTTTGTCTGTGTGCAGGCACCGGATAATAAATCATTGAAGGAATTTCCTTCTCGGCCAAAAAAGCACTCAAAGCATTTCGATCTAGCCCTTCTAACTGCAAAGTATATTGGTGAAAAACGTGCTTGGATTTAGAATCTCTTGCAGGTGTTTTAATTTGCGGAATTGACGCAAAAAAATCATCGTAAAATTCTGCTGCTTTGCGGCGAGCATCTATGTAATTGTCTAATTCTTTTAATTTAATTCTTAAAACTGCTGCTTGAATTGTGTCTAATCGAGAGTTGCAACCTACCACGTCATGGTAGTAGCGTTTGCTTTGTCCATGATTGGCAATCATTCTCATTTTTACAGCTAGATCGTCGCTATTCGTGCATATTGCTCCACCGTCACCATAACAACCTAGATTTTTTGATGGAAAAAAGGAAGTGCACCCAATATCTCCAATTGTTCCTGTTTTCGAAATGCGCCCATCTGTATGGTGGTAATCACTTCCTATGGCTTGCGCATTGTCTTCAACAATAAAAAGACCATATTCTTTTGCTATCGCTTGTATAGCATCCATTTCAGCCGCTTGTCCATAAAGATGCACAGGAACGATTGCCTTGGTTTTATCTGTTATCGCAGCACGAATTTTTTCTGAATCTATGCAAAACGTATCTGCATCTACTTCAACAAAAACGGGTTTCAAACCAAGAAGAGCCATTACCTCTGTTGTAGCGATGTAGGTAAAAGATGGTGTGATTACTTCATCGCCTGGTTTTAAGCCCAAAGCCATTAATGCAATTTGCAAAGCATCTGTACCATTCGCACATGGAATCACATGTTTAACACCTAAATAGGATTCCAATTCAGATTGAAAGGCAGAAACATCCGGTCCATTGATGAATTGGGCATTTGAAATTACGTGCTGAATTGCTTGATCTACAGCGGGTTTGATATTCTCGTATTGAGAAATCAAATCGACCATTTGGATTTTCTTCATAACAGGTTGCAAAATTCCGAATTTAAAGGCTCAAAGATAATTGAACTTAACGAAACTTAGACACCTTTTGAGAGCCAAAATACGCGAAAAACAGATATGAAGAGG
This sequence comes from Crocinitomicaceae bacterium, assembly GCA_044341975.1. Taxonomy (GTDB): domain Bacteria; phylum Bacteroidota; class Bacteroidia; order Flavobacteriales_D; family Crocinitomicaceae; genus M0103. Next base: position 3,819 of record JBIIQP010000003.1, on the reverse strand, counting down.
GCTTAAAAATTAAACCTACGCATCAAATGATCGATGATTTTGGCTGCTGCGCCTTCGTTTCTATATATATTTTGTATACTTTTTTCTTTGATTACTTCTTCCTTTAACTCGATGTGTTCTGCAACATCAATTAAATCATCCACTGTTTTTACAGAAAAAGCAGTTCCATGTTTGAGAAATTGCTCTGCCTCAGGAAATCGTTTAAATTTCGGGCCAAAGACAACAGGTAATCCAAAAACAGAAGGCTCAAGAATGTTATGCAGCTTTCCTGAAAATCCGCCACCTACATAGGCCCATTTACCAAATGAATACGCACCAGAAAGATGGCCAATTGTATTTAGAATCAGCACATTTTTTGTCAACAGATCATCTGTAAATCGACAAGTAATCCCAGGAAGTTTCTTTTCAATTTGCTGAATACGCTCTTCTCGAATATCATGTGGCGCTAAAATAAATTTATTTGCAGGGTGACTTAGAATAAATGGAATTAATATATCCTCATCATCAGGCCAAGTGCTACCAAAAACTATCGCTTTTTGCCCCGAAAGAAATTCCTTCATGCGCACATCTGGTTGCAAAGAATTTTTAAACTGAATAACCCTGTCAAAACGAGTGTCACCAACTGTTTGAAATGACGTAATTCCAAGGTCTGCTAATAACAAAGAAGTTTGGTCATTCTGCGTATAAAAAAAGTCTATTGATCGAAGTGTCTTTCGAAAAAAGCTACCATACCATTTAAAAAATCGCTGATTCTTTCTCAAAAGCGTACAAACAGACAATACTTTTACACCCTTACTTTTTGCTTCAAAAATATAGTTCGACCAAAATTCATATTTCACGAAAAAGACTATTTTAGGAGAAAAGTGAGCAATGAATTTACGTGCGTTACCTTTCGTATCCGATGGCAAATACGTTACAAAGTCTACACAATGTTCTCTTTTATTATAATGCTGCATGCCAGATGGCGAAAAGAAAGTAACTAGCAAAAATGTTTCCGGACGCTTATATTTAATTTCGCGCATGATTGGCAAAGCCATGTCAAATTCACCAAGAGAAGCACAATGGAACCAACACACCTGCTTCTCTTTTACATCCGGGAAAGCAATAAATAGATTCTTCCTTCCATCAACCCAATCTTTCGCTTTCACATTAAAAATTGCAGCAACACGAATTCCAAATGTGTACAAACGAATTCCAAAAGTATAGAGCGAGCGCATTAATCGTAATAAAAATCCTTTGGCTGTCTTTTGTAGAAAGGTATTTGCCAACCTATTTTAACACCATACTGAATATCTATGCGAATATCCTCGGAAACAGGAATATCGGGTTGGTCAAAAAAGATTGCTCGCTTGTTTCTTGTAAAACCCTCTTGAATATAAAACCCACCATAAAAGTTGTAAAATCCGCCATTAGCCAAAAAAGAATAACCTATGAATTGATGTAAATTCGGACCAATTGTAAGTCGATCATACCCTTTTTTGTAATCCAATTCTAATTGGGGAATAACTTGATCTTGTGTTTCTACTCTTAGACGATGTAACAAGTAACCTATACCCCCATGAATGAATATACCACTGTTTTCATTAGGGCTCAATATCGGAAGGATGAATCCCGCAGCAAAATTGACATTTACGCCCCTTGAATAAACTAAAACCTTTGCAGTGTCGCCATTGATATCAGTAATATTACCGTAAGAATCCACCAAATGATCAAAAAGACCAGTCATTTTGATTTGGTTACCGAACATGAAATTGGCATCCATTCCCCAAAAGACATTACGACTTGTTTTATATCCTGCAAGTATCCCGATGTGATTCATGAAACCATAGCGCTGATAAAGATCCCCTGCTGTCCAATTAGCGCCATAATGCACTGCAATCATAGGTGTTCCAATGATGGAATCTCTAACATTTCTTTGCGCAAAAATGGAGAAAGAAGTTAAAAGAAATAACGCAAGAAGGATCCTCATTTTTGATTGTTCTTAATCAAGGTATTTTTAATTCCTTTTGAAAAACCATTTTTTCGGTTTTTTACTTTGAACGCCATAAACACCATAGGCATAGCCATAACCATAGCCCTTGCCCTTCAAATTTACACCATTCAATAAGACTGCCATTGTACCAAGTTTATTTTCCTTTAACAACTTTTGTGGTAAGTAAAGATTTCTTTTATCAACAAAATTTGCTCTTACAACATAAATTACTAAATCCGCAAAACCACAAACTAAAAGAGTATCTGAAACTAATCCAAGTGGCGCAGTATCTACTATGACATAATCAAATCGCTCTTTAACTAAATTAAAAAGTACTGACATACGGTCCCTCATCAATAACTCAGATGGATTGGGTGGTATCGTTCCTGACAAAATATAAAAAAGGTTTTCATCATTATCATCCTGAATCAAGATATCATCTAATTCCAAACTTTCGTTCACTATAAAATCCGAAACACCTGCATTGCCAGAAATGTTGGCATATTTATCCAACATGGGTATCCTTAGATCCATTCCAATTACTACAGTTTTCTTGCCAGAATTAGAATAAATATGGCCTAAATTCAGCGAAACAAATGATTTTCCTTCTCCTGCAATTGTAGAGGTAATCAGGATAGTTTTGCATTTACCCGCCTCACCATTAATAATAAAACTGATATTGGATCTTACTAAACGAAAAGCCTCTGATATTATAGATTTAGAATTTCTAAATGCAATAATTTTCTCCTTCTCTATATTAATTGGTACCTCACCAACCAAAGGTAAATTCAGTTCATCTATATCCTTGGAATCATGAACTTTTGAATCCAATAATTCCCAAATATAAATCCAACCTGCAGGGATAATTAACGCTAAGAGAAAAGCTCCTAAAAAAATAATTTTTTTCTTGGGAGAAACTGGTTCTCCATCACAGTAACTATAATCAATCACTTTTGCGTTGCCAACTGCTGCAGCTAAAGCAATTTCATTTTCCTCCCTTTTTTGGAGCAAGTAGATATAGAGTGTTTCTTTTATTTGTTGTTGCCTTAAAATGTTTCTATATTCCTTTTCATACTTGGGAACAGAGGCTATTTTAGATTTGTATAGATTCTCTTGGGCATTGAGTGTATTCAATTGCAATTTCAAACTAGACTTTAAATTCCTAAGACTTTCTACAATAGAAGCCTTTAAACTAACTAACTGCCCATCAATTCGCTGAACTGCCGGATTTTTGTCTCCGGAACTTTTCAAAAGACGATTTCGTTCAAGAACTTGTACATTGTATTGATTGGTCATCTCAACCACAGACTTATCCTCAAAACCTAAATTAGCTGGCAATAAAGCCTCATATCCTTGATTTTCTCGAATGTAATCGTTCATGTAATTCGCCAGATTCAATTGAATTGTGGCATCTGTTATCGCCTGCTCTGCAGCGCTTTCTTTTGTTAAATAAAGTGCCGCATCTGATGTTACATCTACCAATTGGTGCTGAGATTTAAACTCTTGACCTTGCTCTTCAACGTCTGACAGATCGACAGTTATAAACTTCATTCGATCATTTATGAACTTAGTGGTATTTCTAGCAATCTCATTTTTATCATCAATTGCTCGAATTTCATGCTGATGGATTAATTCATTTAGTAATGCATTGTTCTTTTCTTTTACTTTCCCTTTGATTTTCAGTAATATAACATTAGCGTCTTTGTTGACTGTTTCCGCAGCTAATTCTTTTTGAATATTTGTTACAACCTTTTCAACTGGAATTATATTAACGATGAAAGATCTTCCAATCCACTTAGAAAAATAAATTTTTGATTTATTAAATACAATTTTTCCAATTTTTGTAT